>NZ_AP022590.1:5257709-5566986 GCF_010731775.1 Mycobacterium mantenii
GGTGCGCGACAACATGAAAGATCTTGAGCCGGAGAACTTCCTGTATCAGTCCTTCGTGCATGCCCGCGGGCTGGGGGAGAAGGACCTGAGCCTGGCGTTGGCTCTCGGCGAATCGGTGTCGGTCGATTTGCCGTTCGCCGAGTTGGCCTACCAGCGATTGGCCGCGGGCCTCGGGGTACCGCACACGGAGAAAGAGGCGTAATGGACGAGTTGCGCAGCAAGGGCCTCGCCAAGATGAATGAGGTCTACGGCTGGGAGATGCCCAATATCGAAGGCGATGCGTACTTCGACCTGACCGTCGACCACCTGTTCGGCAGCATCTGGACGCGACCGGGATTGTCGATGCGCGACAAGCGCATCATGACGCTGACGGCGGTGACCGCCATCGGAAACCGCGACCTGGCCGAAATCCAGATCAACGCCGCACTTCTCAACGGCGAGCTCACCGAGACCGAACTGAAGGAGATGGCCGTCTTCCTCACCCACTACCTGGGATTCCCGCTGGGTTCGGCACTCAACGGCGCCGTCGACGCCGTCGTCGCCAAACGCAAGAAGGCCGCGGCGAAGGGCTCCGGAGAGGACAAGAAGGCCAACGTGGATGCCGCGTTGAAGATGCATTCGGGCGAGTGACGCGCCAATCTCAGTACGGCTGAACGCCTTCGGGCATCACGTACTCCGAGATCGGCCCGGCGACCCCGTTGACCGTCGTTCCGCCGTTGATGATGCCCGGAGCCATTTCGAGCATGTTGTGCGGGAACCCGAACCTCGGTTTGGTCAGCGCGTCCAGCCGCGCCAGCTCGCCGGCCTCGAGGCTCACGTCGACGGCCCGGACGTTGTCCTCGAGCTGGGAGAGCCGGCGCGCCCCGATGATGACCGACGAGACGGCGCGCTGCGCGCGGACCCAGGCCAGCGCGACACTGGCGACGTTGGTTTCGTGCGCCCGCGCGATGGCCTCGAGTTCGTCGATGACGGCGTAGGTCTTCTCGTTGAGGAACGCGTCGACCATGGCGCCGCGGTCGGCGCTGTGCCGCCCGCTATTGGCGCGGGTGTACTTGCCGCTGAGGACGCCGCCCTTCAGCGGCGACCACGGCGTGATGCCGAGGCCGAATTCGGACGCCATCGGCACCAGCTCCTGTTCGATGGTGCGCTCCAGCAGCGAGTATTCGACCTGCAGCCCGACGAACGCCGACCAGCCGCGAAAGCGGGCGATCAGGTTGGCCTGGGCGATCTTCCACGCCGGGGTATCCGAAACGCCGATGTAGCGCACCTTGCCGGCCCGAACGAGGTCCTCGAGCGCCGCCATGGTCTCCTCGATGGGGGTGTTCGCGTCCCAGATGTGCAGCCAGTACAGGTCGATGTAGTCGGTTTGCAGGCGCCGCAACGAGTTTTCGCACGCGCTGATCAGTGATTTGCGGCCCGAGCCGCCACCGTTGGGATCACCCGGATACAGGTTGCCGCTGAACTTGGTCGCGATCGCCAGCCGATCGCGACGGGCGGGGTGGCGACCGATGTGGTCACCGATGATCTTCTCGGAGTGGCTTCGGGTGTAGAAGTTGGCGGTGTCGATGAAGTTGCCGCCGAGTTCGATGTAGCGGTCGATGATCTGTTGCGACTCTTCGACACTGGTGCCCCAGCCCAGGTCTTCGCCGAACGTCATCGCACCCAGGCACAGGGGGCTGACGCGCAAACCGGACCGCCCGAGTGTCACGTATCGGTCCAGCGTCATGGCGCCCGCTCCCTGGTAGATTGTTCGACTATGAGGTTGTTCATAACAAAACTAGTTCATAGCTGAACGATCTGGCAAGTCGATGTCTGCGGTCGATGCGGCCAGAATCTGGTCACTGAACTACCGGGTCCTGCTCTCGGTCATCTCGTGCGCCGAGGCCGATATCTGCGCGCTCGGCCTCGAGTCCAAGGAGCTGTTCCTGCTCGCCGAGATCGCCGAGCACCCCTACCCGGCCGAGTTGGCCGCGACGCTGAGCATGCCCAAGGCGACGGTGACGCTTTACCTCAAGCGGCTCGAGGCCGCAGGGTTCGTGCGTCGTGAGATCGACCAGTCCGATTTGCGCCGCCACCGGCTGCTGCTCACCCCGACAGGGCGCCAAGCAGTCCGCAAGGGGCTGACATTGCTCTCCGACGAGTTCGACAAGCGCCTCGGACGGCTCACCGCGGCGCAGCGCAACGACCTCAAGGGGCTGCTGGAGAAGATCCTCTGAATGCGGGGACTGTGGGCGTGCGCCCGGTGACCGGGCTAGTCTGACGTGTCGTGCGTGTCCTGGTGATAGGTTCCGGTGCCCGTGAACATGCGTTGCTGTTGGCGCTTCGCAAAGACCCGCAGGTCACGGGGCTGGCGATCGCTCCGGGCAACGCAGGCACCGCTCGGCTGGCCGACCAGCACGACGTCGACATCACCTCGGCGGACGACGTCGTCGCCCTGGCCCGCGAGGTCCGTGCCGACCTCGTGGTCATCGGGCCCGAGGTGCCGCTGGTCCTCGGGGTCGCCGACGCGGTGCGAGCCGCGGGCATCGTCTGCTTCGGCCCCAGCAAGGACGCCGCTCGCATCGAAGGCTCCAAGGCTTTCGCCAAAGAGGTGATGGCCGCAGCCGGGGTGCGCACCGCGAACAGTGAAATCGTCGATAGCCCCGCGCTTTTGGACAGCGCCCTGAACCGGTTCGGCCCACCGGCGGGGGATGCGGCCTGGGTGGTGAAGGACGACCGCCTGGCCGCCGGTAAGGGTGTCGTGGTGACCCCGGATCGCGGCGTCGCGCGCGCGCACGCCGCCGGGCTGCTCGAGGCGGGGCACCCGGTGCTGTTGGAGTCCTACCTGGACGGCCCGGAGGTGTCGCTGTTCTGCGTCGTCGACGGCGAAACCGTGGTGCCGCTGCTTCCCGCCCAGGACTTCAAGCGTGTCGGTGACGGCGACAGCGGGCCGAATACCGGCGGTATGGGTGCCTACGCACCGGTCCCGTGGCTTCCCGACGAGGTGTATCGCGACGTGGTCAGCAACGTCGTCGAACCTGTTGCGGCCGAGATGGTTGCGCGGGGAAGCTCGTTCAGCGGATTGCTGTATGCCGGTCTGGCGATCACCGCGAATGGGCCTGCGGTGGTCGAATTCAATTGTCGCTTCGGCGATCCCGAGACACAGGCGGTACTGGCGCTGCTGGAATCGCCGCTCGGGCAGCTGCTGTACGCGGCGGGCAGCGGTACCTTGGCGGACTTCGGCGAGCTGCGCTGGCACGACGGTGCCGCGGTGACGGTGGTGGTGGCGGCGGAGAGCTATCCCGGACGCCCCCGCGTGGGAGACGTCATCGTCGGCTCGGAAGCCGACGGAGTGCTGCACGCCGGAACGGCGCGCCGCGACGACGGCGCAATCGTCTCGTCGGGGGGTCGAGTGCTGTCGGTGGTGGGGACGGGCACCGACCTGACGGCCGCACGGGCCAAAGCCTACGAAGTCGTCCGCTCAATCCGACTGCCGGGCAGTCATTTCCGCAGCGACATCGCGCAGTTGGCGGCCGAGGGGAAGATCCGCGTCTAGAAGGCCCTCAAAATCCCAGGGCCTGACCGTCCCGGCGCGGATCGCTGGCCGCCAGGTAGCCACCCTCGAGACGCCAGATCGCCTGGCAGCTGCCGAACTGGTTGTAGTCGTCGACGGCAACCAGATCGTGTCCGCGCCGGCGCAACTCGTCCAGCGTTGCAACCGGGAAACCCTTTTCGCAGCTGACCTGCATGCCCTCCACCCACCGGAACCGCGGTCCGTCACATGCCGCCTGCGGGTTCTGCCCGTGGTCGGCGATGCGCACCATCACCTGCACGTGACCCTGGGGCTGCATCATTCCGCCCATCACCCCGAAGCTCATGACCGGGGCTCCGTCTTTGGTCACAAACCCCGGGATGATGGTGTGGTAGGGGCGCTTGCCCGGGCCCACGCTGTTCGGATGCCCCAGGGCCGCAGTGAAATTCGCACCCCGGTTCTGCAGCGCGATGCCGGTGCCCGGGACCACCACGCCCGAACCGAAGCCCATGTAGTTGGACTGGATCATCGACACCATCACCCCCGCGGCGTCGGCGGCGGTCAGATAAACGGTTCCGCCGGTCGGCGCCCCGGCGGACGCCGGTCTGGCGCGCCCGCGATCGATCAGCGCCGCGCGACCCTTCAGGTACTCCCCGTCCAGAAGGCGTTCCGGCCGCAGCGCCATGTGCTCGATGTCGGCGACGTAGGCCTGGGCGTCGGCGAAGGCCAGCTTCACCGCCTCGATCTGCAGGTGCACGCTGTCAGCGGAATCGGCTGGCAGCGCGGCCATCTCGAAGTGCTCGAGAATGCCCAGGGCGATCAGCGCGACGATGCCCTGCCCGTTGGGCGGGATCTCGTGCACCGTGTAGCCGCGGTAGCCGCCGGCGACCGTGCCCACCCAGTCGGCGCGGTGGGCCGCCAGGTCACTCGCCCGCATGGCGCCGTCGTTGCCCAGCGCGTGCGCCTCGAGTTTGGCCGCCAGTTCGCCACGGTAAAACGCTTCGCCATTGGTCGCGGCGATCGTTTCGAGCGTGGCCGCATGATCGGGCAGGCTGAATCGCTCGCCGGGCTTCGGTGCTCGCCCGCCGGGCAGAAATGCCTCGGCGAAACCGGGCTGGTCCCGGAACAGCGGCACCTGCGCGGCCCATTGCTCGGCGACGGTCGGTGAAACCGGAAAGCCGTTGCGGCCGTAGGATATTGCCGGCTCGAAGAGCCGCTCGAACGGCAGCTTGCCGAACTTGGCGTGCAGTTCGGTCCACGCCGACACGGCGCCGGGCACCGTCACCGAGTTCCAGCCGAGGACTGGAACGGGTTCGCCGCCAAAGTAATCCGGCGTCCAGGACGCGGGCGAGCGGCCCGAGGCGTTCAGCCCGTGCAGTTGCCGGCCATCCCACACGATGGCGAACGCGTCCGAACCGATGCCGTTGGACACCGGCTCCACGATCGTCAGGGTGATGGCCGTCGCGATCGCCGCGTCCACCGCGCTCCCGCCCTGCGCGAGCATCCGCAGGCCCGCTTGGGCGGCAAGCGGTTGCGACGTGCACACAACGTTTTCCGCCAAGATGGGCTTGCGCGGCCAGGCGTACGGGAAGTTCCACTCGAAAGGCGTGCTCACTTCCCCGAGGGTAACGCCGGCGTCACGCTCGGCGCCCACCGCCGCCCTGGCGTGACGCTCGAGGTGTCCTCACGCCGTGAGCAGCGGCGCCATCCAGGTCAACTCGGCGGGCAACTGCGAGCTCCAAAACGCGCCATCGTGCCCACCGGGAGAGAAGCCACCGGCCGGCGGATTGGGCAGTTGCGCAATGAACTGCTTGGTCGCGGAGTAAAACGGATCGCTATCGCCGCAGTCGATCCGGATCGGGATCGAGGCCAGGGCTGGCATGCCGAACACCGAGTTCGCCGCGAAATCATCCGGCCCGTCGAAGGCTCCCGGCGCCGCCGCACCCGAGGACATCCACAGCGCCGGGCTGACCGCGCAGATCGCCGCGGTACGGGCCGGTCCCAGCCGACCGCCGAGCAGCAACGCGCCGTAGCCCCCCATCGACCAGCCCAGGAACGCCACCCGTGAGGTGTCCAAATTCTGGTTGCCCAGCATCGGGATGAGCTCGTCGAGCACCATGGCACCGCTGTCCTCGCCGGAAGCCCGCTTGTGCCAATAGCTGCCGCCGCCGTCGACGGCGACCACCGCGAACGGTGGCAGTCCGGCATCGACGGCCTGTGCCAGACCGTGCTCGACGCCGCCGGCCATCACGGTGGACGCGTCACTGCCCTTGCCGTGGAGCGCGATCACCGGTCGCAGCGGCTTGGTCTGGCCGGGCGGACGCGCGATGGCCCAGTTGGTGTTCACTCCGCCGCGCGCGGCGGAGACGAAGGAACCGGTCACCATGGTGGGCGCGGGCGCCGCCGGGGGAGCGGGTTCGCGGGGCGGGCGCGGAGCCGGCGCCAACGGCATCCGGGTGCCGGCCGTCGATACCGGCGTGGCGTGAGATGTGCGCGGCGCTAACAGGATGTCGAGGCCGTAGGCGCCCATCGCCCCGAGGGCCGCGCTGGCGCCGAGACCCAGCACGGCGCGTCGGCTCAAGTCGGGCATGCGGGCCATTATGCCTTGGCCGTTTGGCTGAAATGGCAATGCAGTACCACTTTTGCTGGCACGATGGCTAGTCGTGACAGCAGCGGTCACTCCAAAAGGAGAACGTCGACGGTATGCGCTCGTCAGCGCTGCCGCCGAGCTGCTGGCCGAGGGCGGGTTCGAGGCGGTGCGGCACCGGGCGGTCGCGCGGCGGGCCGGACTGCCGTTGGCGTCCACCACTTACTACTTCTCGTCCCTCGACGATCTGATCGCACGCGCCGTCGAACACATCGCCATGATCGAGGTGGCGCAGTTGCGGTCACGGGTCAGCGCCTTGTCGCGGCGGCGCCGGGGACCGGAGACCATCGCCGAGGTGTTGGCCGATCTGCTCGTGGGCGACGTGTCCGGCCCGGGTCTTACCGAGCAGCTGATCTCGCGCTACGAGCGCCACGTCGCGTGCACCCGCCTGCCCGCGCTGCGCGAGACCATGCGTCGCAGCCTGCGCCAGCGCGCCGAGGCGGTGGCCGAGGCCATCGAGCGGTCGGGCCGCTCGGTGCACATCGAGCTGGTGTGCACGTTGCTCTGCGCGGTCGACGGCTCGGTGGTGTCGGCCCTGGTGGAGGGGCGGGATCCGCGCGCGGCGGCCCAAGGGGCGGTGGTCGATCTCATCGAGGTGCTCGCGCCGATCGATCAGCGACCCGTGCAGATCTGACCGACCGCTACGCGCGCATCGGATCCGCCGGCAGCGACGGCGTCACGATGTAGCCGGTGTCGAGGTCGCCGTAGATCGTCACGTCGTCCGGGCGGCGCTGCGCGTACAGGGCAACATAGGCGCAGATCACGGCGTCGACCGGGTCTTCCGCGCGGCGCAGCTCGCTTTTGCGTTGCGCGGCCGCGACGGCCCGGCGCAGCATGATCCAGTCGCCGTGCCCCGCGACGCGCAGCGGAATCGGGGCCTGCGCGAGCCGCTCGACGCCGGCCATCAGTAGCGACAGCTCGGATTTGAGCCGGTCAACGGTGCGTCCGGGCTTTGCCTTGTATTTGAGGGTCCGTTCCAGGCGGAACAGCGCGACGGTCGCCGCATGCGGGTAGACCTCGATGGCGCGCCGGGCCGACGGCGATCGCGGATCCGGATCCAGGCCCAGCGCCGCGGCCAGCCGGCCCGCGCGCGGGCCGTCGGCGAACTCGGGTTTTCCGGTGTTGCAGGGGTGAGCTCCGGCCTCATACCTACGGAAGTCGCGGTTGAGTGCGGTCTCGGCCGGACGCTGGCCCGTCGGGTTGTTCACCACCAGCGGCGCGTCGAAGGCGACCAGGCAATCGCCCTGCACATAGGGGTGCAGCGCGGCCAGGATCTCGTCGTCGTGGCGGACCGCGCCAACACTCACCAGGGCGCCGCCGGGGTCGACCACGGCGACGCCGGTCGGGTTGCGGCCCGCCCACGCGAGGTCGACGCCAGCGAAGTACATCCGCATAGGCTATGACCGCGACCGTAAGCTGTGTGTTCGTGAGGACCAAGTGAGCATTCCGAACGTGCTGGCCGCCCGGTACGCCAGCGCCGAGATGGTCGCGATCTGGTCGCCGGAGGCCAAGGTCGTCGCCGAGCGCCGGCTGTGGCTGGCGGTGCTGCGCGCGCAGGCGGAACTGGGCGTCCCGGTGCCGTCCGAAGCGATCGCCGACTACGAGCGGGTGATCGAGGACGTCGACCTGACGTCGATCGCGGGTCGCGAACGGGTGCTGCGCCACGACGTCAAAGCGCGCATCGAGGAATTCAACGCGCTGGCCGGTCACGAGCACGTGCACAAGGGCATGACCAGTCGCGACCTGACCGAGAACGTGGAGCAACTGCAGATCCGGCGTTCACTGGAGCTGGTCTTCGGGCACGGCGTGGCGGTCGCGGCGCGGCTCGCCGAGCGGGCCGTGGCCTATCGGGACTTGGTGATGGCCGGCCGCAGCCACAACGTCGCCGCGCAGGCCACCACGTTGGGCAAGAGGTTCGCGTCGGCCGCACAGGAGACGCTGATCGCCCTGACCCGGTTGCGGGAGTTGATCGACCGATACCCGCTGCGCGGCATCAAGGGGCCGATGGGCACCTCGCAGGACATGCTCGACCTGCTGGACGGCGACGCGGCGAAGCTGGCCGAACTCGAGCAGCGCGCCGCCGAATTCCTCGGATTTGCAACGGTTTTGACCAGCGTCGGGCAGGTGTATCCCCGTTCGCTGGACCACGACGTGCTTTCGGCGTTGGTGCAACTGGGCGCCGGACCGTCGTCGATGGCGCACACCATCCGGCTGATGGCCGGGCACGAGCTCGTCACCGAGGGCTTCGCCGAAGGGCAAGTCGGCTCGTCGGCGATGCCGCACAAAATGAACACGCGCAGCTGCGAACGGGTCAACGGGCTGCAGGTGGTGCTGCGCGGGTACGCCTCGATGGCCGCCGAACTGGCCGGTGCGCAGTGGAACGAGGGCGACGTGTTTTGCTCGGTGGTGCGCCGAGTTGCCTTGCCGGACAGCTTCTTTGCCATCGACGGGCAGATCGAGACGTTCCTGACGGTGCTCGACGAGTTCGGCGCCTACCCGGCGGTGATCGGTCGCGAGCTGGACCGCTACCTGCCGTTTTTGGCCACCACCAAGGTGTTGATCGCCGCGGTGCGCGCCGGCATGGGCCGCGAGGCCGCGCATCACGTGATCCGCGAACACGCGGTGGCAACCTCGCTGGCCATGCGCGAACACGGAGCCGAACCCGACCTGCTGGACCGGCTGGCCGCCGACGAGCGGCTGCCGCTGGACCGGGCGGCGCTGGACGCCGCGCTGGCAGACAAGAAGGCCTTCACCGGCGCCGCCGGTGACCAGGTTGACGAGGTGGCGGCCCAGGTGGACGCCTTGGTGAGCCGCTACCCGGACGCGGCCAAATATGCCCCGGGTGCGATCCTGTGACGCTGGCCGGCGCGCTCGCCGAGATCGACTTCACCGATCTGGACAACTTCGCCAACGGATTTCCCCACGACCTGTTCGCCATCCATCGGCGGGAGGCGCCGGTGTACTGGCACCCACCGACCGACAACACCCCCGACGGCGAGGGCTTCTGGTCGGTCGCCACGTACGCGGAAACGCTTGAGGTGCTCAAGGATCCGGTGACGTATTCATCGGTCACCGGGGGCTCGCGGCCATATGGGGGCACCCTGCTGCAGGACCTGGCGATCGCCGGGCAGGTGCTCAACATGATGGACGATCCGCGGCATTCGCAGATCCGGCGGCTGGTCAGCTCCGGTCTGACGCCGCGGATGATCCGGCTGGTCGAGGATGACCTGCGGTCCCGGGCGCGCCGGCTGCTGGACGCGGTGGTGCCGGGCGAGCCGATCGACTTCCTGGTCGACATCGCCGCCGAGCTGCCCATGCAGATGATCTGCATCCTGCTGGGAGTCCCTGAATCCGAACGGCATTGGTTGTTCGAGGCCATCGAGCCGCAGTTCGATTTCGGTGGTTCGCGCAAGGCCACATTATCGCAGCTCTCGCCGCGAACGTCGGTCGAAGAGGCCGGGTCGCGGATGTACGAGTACGGCCAGCAGCTGATCGCGGCCAAGCGCGACAACCCGACCGACGACATGTTGTCGGTCGTGGCGAACGCGATGCTCGACGACGCCGGCGGGTCCGCGCTGTCCGACCTCGAGCTGTACCTGTTCTTCAGCTTGTTGTTCAGCGCCGGCGCGGAGACCACGCGCAACGCGGTCGCGGGTGGCCTGCTGGCGCTGGCCAATCATCCGCACCAATTGCGTTCGCTGCGTGGCGATCTCGACGCACTGCCCACGGCCGTCGAGGAGATGGTGCGGTGGACGTCGCCGTCGCCCTCCAAGCGCCGCACCGCCACCCGCGACGTCACGCTGGGCGGCCAATCGATCGAGGCCGGGCAGAAAATCCAGATTTGGGAAGGCTCGGCGAATCGTGACGCCGGCGTGTTCGAGAACGCCGACGAATTCGATATCGCCCGAAAGCCCAATCCGCATCTGGGGTTCGGCCAGGGTGTGCACTATTGCCTGGGCGCCAATCTGGCCCGGCTGGAGCTGCGTGTCCTGTTCGAAGAGCTGCTGTCCCGGTTCGGCGGGGTCCAGGTCGTCCGTCCGGTCGAATGGGCCCGCAGCAACCGGCACACCGGCATTCGACACCTCATCGTGGAGCTGCACGAACACCCGTGACGATCCGGTTCGCCGATGTCGAGCCCTCACCCGACGTGTTCGCCGCGGTGATGGCGACGGGAATCTTGTCGATCGGCGCGCACGATCACGGATACCGCTTGATCAGCGACACGATGGGTGTCATCGCCACGGTCGGGCTGGTGTTTCTGGTTGCGCTAGTCGTCGCGAAGGCCGCCATCCCCGGCCAGAAGTTGCGGTGGGATCTGACCGATCCCGACGTCACCCTGCGCCTGATCACTTTCGTCGCCGCCTGCGCGGTGATCGACACTCGCCTGTCGTCCAAGGTGTGGATGGCGCGGGTGCTCGGCGTGGTCGCCCTGGCGGCCTGGCTGGTGCTGATCCTGTTCAGCGCGCGAAACATGCTGGCGCACCGGTGGACAGAGCTGCGCGACCGCGCCCACGGCCCCTGGCAGCTGGGCAGTGTGGGCACGTCCGGCTTGGCGATCGTGATCGCCCGGGCGGCCCGGCAGACCGGCCATCACTGGTGGCTGGCGGTCGCCGTGGCTGGGTGGGTGGCGGCGCTGTGCATCTACGGCCTGATGACGTGGCTGACCCTCTGGCGTGTCGTCAACGAACGCCAGGACCGCGACGGCTTCGAACCCGACACGTGGATCCTGATGGGCGGCATGGCGATTGCGACGCTGGCCGGCGACACCATCCACGCCGTGGCCCCCGCCTGGCTGGCCGGTCCGGTGCGCGCGATCAGCATCGTGACCTGGGTGACGGCCACTTTGTGGATACCGCCGCTGATCTACTTTGCGCTGCACCGCATCAGGCGGCATCCCAACATGCTGCAATTCACCGGCGTGTGGTGGGCGTTCGTGTTCCCGCTGGGCATGTACTCGGCGGCCAGCTTCGCCATGGCGGTCGAGCTCGGCCAACACCCGCTGCTCACCGTTTCGCTGGTGTTCTTCTGGGATGCGTTGGCGGCGTGGCTCATTGTGGTCGTGGCCGGGCTGCTGCTCTTAGCTCGTGCCGTGCTGCGCAAACCCGCTAAGAGTGATTCCGGCCGACCGTAGCTCCAGCGCGGCCAGGGCGCCGATGGTGGCCGGATCCTCACGGCGCCAACCGCCGACCGGGTCCGCGGTGACGGCGATCAGTTTCCGCGGCGGGCGGTGGGTCAGTGCGCGCAGCGCAAGCAACTGCGCGCCGGCCGGGGTTGCCGCCAACGCGGTCACCGTCAACTTGCGCCGAAAGAACCGGAGCCGCAGAAAGAGCCAGGGGAGCACCGCAACGAGGATCGGGAGCGCCACGACCGCCATCGCAAGCAGCACCGCGAGCCAGCTCGCCGCGCTGTCCAGATTGTGGCCCGCGGCCGCGACGTCCAGCGCGGCCTGGCTGGCGGAGTTGAGCGGCTCGCTGACCGTGTCACCCACCACCGGGATGTGCTGGGCGCCGTGGCCGGCGGACGCCAGGTTGCCGGCAATCCCGTCCGCGCCGCTCGCGACCTGCCGCCCGGCGTCGGCGATGGTCGCGATGGCGTCGTAGACGGCCAGCCCGACGACCAGCCAGAGCACCGTCCACACGACGACGGCGAAGTCGCTGAGCAGCTGGGCGGCCAGCCGGCCGGGCCTGGTGGAGTAGGGCAGAAACCGCGGTGTCATAGCCCCGATCCCAGCACAAAGCCCGTTTGCAGGTGCCCGATAGGCTGACCGGATGCCTGCACTGTCCGACTATCAGCATCTGGCCAGCGGCAAGGTCCGCGAGCTGTATCGCGTCGACGACGAGCACCTGTTGCTGGTCGCCACCGACCGGATCTCGGCGTACGACTTCGTCCTGGACAGCACCATCCCGGACAAGGGCCGCATCCTCACCGCGATGAGCGTCTTCTTCTTCGGCCTGGTCGACGCGCCCAACCATTTGGCCGGGCCGCCGGACGATCCACGCATCCCCGACGAGGTGCGGGGCCGCGCGCTGGTGGTGCGCCGGCTGGAAATGCTTCCGGTGGAATGCGTGGCGCGCGGCTACCTGACCGGCTCGGGATTGCTGGACTACCAGGCCACCGGGCGGGTCTGCGGCATCACGCTGCCGCCGGGATTGGTGGAAGCCAGTAGGTTCGCCGAACCGCTGTTCACCCCCGCGACGAAAGCCGCGCTGGGGGATCACGACGAGAACGTCCCGTTCGCGCGGGTGATCGAGATGGTCGGCGGGGTGCGCGCCAACCAGTTGCGCGACCGCACTTTGCAGATCTACATACAGGCCGCCGATCACGCACTCCGGAAGGGAATCATCATCGCGGACACCAAGTTCGAGTTCGGTACCGACCGCGACGGCAACCTACTGCTCGCCGACGAAATCTTCACGCCGGATTCGTCGCGGTACTGGCCGGCCGACGAATATCAGGTTGGTGTGGTCCAGAACAGCTTCGACAAGCAGTTCGTCCGCAACTGGCTGACGGGTCCCGACTCCGGCTGGGACCGGCATGGCTCGCAACCCCCGCCGCCGCTGCCGGAGCACATCATCGAGGCCACTCGTGACCGTTATATCGACGCCTACGAACGCATTTCCGGCTTGCGCTTCGGCGACTGGATCGGTCCCAGCGCATGACCGAAACGCACCTGAACGGGTCGGAACCCCCTGTCGCCAAGCGGGTGGAGAGCCGGCGTGTGTATCACGGCGACGTCTTCATCGATCCGTACGAGTGGCTGCGTGAAAAGGCCAACCCCGAGGTCATCGCCTACCTCGAGGCCGAGAACGCCTACGTCGATCAGATGACCGCCCACCTCGAGCCGCTGCGGCAGCAGATTTTCGACGAGATCAAGGCGCGCACCAAGGAGACGGATCTGTCGGTACCGACCCGGCAGGGCGAGTGGTGGTACTACGCGCGCACCTTCGAGGGCAAGCAATACCGCGTCCAGTGCCGTTGTCCGATAAGCGGCTCCGACGACTGGGATCCGCCCGCCTTGGACGAGAACACCGAGATCCCGGGCGAGCAGATTCTGCTCGATTCCAATGCCGAAGCCGAGGGGCACGAGTTCTTCTCCCTCGGTGCCGCAACGGTGAGCCTGAATGGAAACCTGCTCGCGTATTCGGTCGACATCGTCGGTGATGAGCGCTACACGTTGCGGTTCAAGGACTTACGCACCGGTGAGCTGTATCCCGACGAGATCGCCGATATCGGGGCAGGCGCGACCTGGGCCGCCGACAACCGCACCGTGTACTACCTGACCCTGGATGCCGCCCACCGTCCCGACAAAGTGTGGCGGTATCGGGTGGGCTCCGGTACGGAGCCCGCGCTGGTCTATCACGAAGCCGACGAAAAGTATTGGCTCGGTGTGGGGCTCACGCGCAGCGAGGCCTACGTTCTCATCGCCTCCGGATCCTCGATCACCTCCGAGTATCGCTACGCCGACGCTGCCGATCCGCAGGCACCGTTCACCGTGGTGCTGCCGCGCCGCGAGGGCGTCGAGTATTCGGTCGAGCACGCGGTGATCGGCGGGCAGGACCGGTTTTTGATCCTGCACAACGATGGCGCGGTCAACTTCACCCTCGCCGAGGCGCCGGTCAGCGACCCGACGCAGCAGCGCACACTGATCCCGCACCGCGACGATGCGCGGCTGGACGCGGTGGACGCATTCGCCGGCCACCTCGTCGTCAGCCATCGGCGGGAGGCGCTGCCCCGGCTGCAGCTGTGGCCCATCAATGCTGACGGCACATATGGTGAGCCCGAAGAGATTTCGTTCGACTCCGAGCTGATGTCGGCCGGTCTGGCCGGTAACCCCAACTGGGATGCGCCCAAGCTGCGGATCAGGGCCGGATCCCTGATCGTTCCGGCGCGGGTCTACGACATCGACCTCGCCACCGGGGAACGCACCTTGCTGCGCGAGCAGCCCGTGCTCGGCGATTATCGGCCCGACGACTATGTGGAACGGCGCGACTGGGCGGTCGCCGATGACGGCGCCCGGATCCCGGTGTCCATCGTGCACCGAGCGGATATCGAATTCCCGGCGCCCGCACTGCTTTACGGCTACGGCGCCTACGAGTTGTGCACCGACCCGAGCTTTTCCATCGCCCGGTTGTCGCTGTTGGACCGCCGCATGGTGTTCGCGATCGCCCACGTCCGCGGCGGTGGCGAGATGGGCCGGCTGTGGTACGAGCACGGCAAGCTCCTGGAGAAGAAGAACACCTTCACCGACTTCGTCGCCGTCGCAAAACATTTGGTGGACTCGAAGGTCACCCGACCGCGTCAGCTGGTGGCACTGGGGGGCAGCGCCGGTGGCTTGCTGATGGGGGCGGTGGCCAACCTGGCGCCGGACCTGTTCGCCGGAATCCTCGCGCAGGTGCCGTTTGTCGACCCGCTGACCACCATTCTGGATCCCTCGTTGCCGCTGACCGTCACCGAGTGGGACGAGTGGGGAAACCCTCTGGCGGACAAGGACGTCTACTCCTACATGAAGTCCTATTCGCCATATGAGAATGTCGAGGCCAAGCGGTACCCGGCGATTTTGGCGATGACGTCCCTGAACGATACGAGGGTCTACTACGTGGAGCCGGCCAAGTGGGTTGCGGCACTGCGCCACGCCAACGTCGACGGCAGCCCGGTCCTGTTGAAGACCCAGATGAACGCCGGGCACGGCGGTGTCAGCGGCCGCTACAAGAGTTGGGAGGAAGCCGCCTTCCAGTACGCGTGGCTGTTAGCCGTCGCCGAGCCCGACCGCTATGGCGGCGCCCAGATGATGTCCGGCAGCTAGCCACACGGCCGCGGTCAGGCTATTCGCCGGACGGCAGGCTCGGCGGCTTCTTCGGCAAAAACGACGCCGGGATGATGGTGAACGCCACCAGCACGGCGGCTATCACGAACACCGTCGTATAGGCGTGCGCCAAGTGGTGAGACACGTGGCTGGCCAGATCGGGAGTCAACGGGTGCCCCGGGACGGCTGACGGATCGGCCGGCAGGCCCCGCTTGCCGGCGCCCGCGCGCACCCCGCTTACTTCGTTCGCCGCCATCAGGGTCTCGTTGCGATTGAACTGATTGGTCAGGATCACCGCCATGAGCGCGGCCCCGATGGACCCGCCCACCTGTTGGTTCACGCTGAGCAGCGTCGTTCCGCGAGCGACCTGATGCGGCGCCAGCGCCTGCATGACCGCCGCGGACAGCGGTGTGGTGGTCAGCCCGATGCCCAGGCCCACGATCGCGAGCCCCGTCACCAGGACCGGTGAGTAGGCGGCCCGCGTGGCGACTCCGTAGGTGAAGACCCCCAGGCCCACCGTCATGAGCGGCAGCCCGATCAGCACGATGTTGCCGGGACCGCGTTTGTCCATGACGGCCCCGCCGAGGGGCATGGTCAGGACCGCGCCGATCCCGATCGGCAGCATGTGCAGGCCGGACTGCATCGGCGTCTCGTGGCCGGCGATCTGAAAGAAACTCGGCACCAGCAGCCCGATGCCGACCGAGGCGGCCCCGAACACCAGCAGCGTCACATTGACGTGGGTGACCACCGGATTCCGGAACAGCCGCAGGTCGATCAGGGGGTGGTCGGTGCGATACCAGGCATGCAGGATGAATGCAGCGATCAAGGCCAGTCCGACCAGGGCCGGGCCCAGCACGTAACGGTCGGCGATCGTGTGCCGGCCCGGGATCGAACACACCCCACACAAGAAGATCGCCACGCCGGGCGACAGCAGCAGGGCGCCGGTGATGTCGAGGGCCTCCGATGGGGCCGAGCGATCCTTGGGGAACATGATCGCCGCGAGCGCGAAGGCCGTCAGCCCGATCGGCAGGTTGATCAGGAAGATCCACTTCCAGCCGTAGGCGCCGATCAGCCAGCCGCCCAGGATGGGCCCACCGATGGGGCCGAAGAGAATCGGGATTCCGCCCACCGCCATCAGGCGGCCGACCCGCTTGGGTCCGGCCTCGCGCGTCAGGATGACAAAACTGAGCGGCAACAGCATGCCGCCGCCGATGCCCTGGATTACCCGAAACAGGATCAGCAGCAATATATTCGGCGCTACCGCACAGAGCAACGATCCCAACGTGAACACCAGGACCGAACCCATGAACAGGCGTTTGGTGCCGAACCGATCCGCCGCCCACCCGGTAATCGGGATGACGGTCGCGAACGCGAGCATGTAGCCGGCGATCGTCCACGAGACGATGGCCTGGGTGGCCCCGAATTGCGCGATGAAGGTGCGCTGCGCGACGGCGACGACCGTGCTGTCCAGCACCGCCATGATGCAGGCCAGCCCGCACACTCCGGCGATCCGGAACAGCGCGGCGTCAAGCTTGTCGGGGTACTCGTCGGAGCGCAGGGACGGTCCCGGAGTGGTGGGCAACGGGACGGTGAGAGCTGCGGAACGGGTCTTCTGCATGGCGCCGCTGAGCATATCCGCAGGATTGCCCCGGCTGAAGGGTTTTTACTCGTATTCGAGTATTCGCACGCATGTAATTCAGTACTGCGCAGATTGCGTCTCGGACCGACGTTAAATCGGCAAACGGGCAGGTCGCGCGCCTATCGGGACGATTTATGTTATTCGCCGGCCGTTTCGCTTGCCGGCCTTTTCGGCAGAAACGACGCCGGAATCACGGTGCACACCACCAGCACGACGGCAATCACGAAGACCGCGGCATAGGCGTGGGAAAGATCGTGCACCAGATTGCTGGAATATCCGGGAGCAAGTGACTGCAGGGGGATCGCGGACGGGTTCACCGGCACGCCGTCGATCGCCGCCTTCTGATGCAGGGCGGCGAGCTTGTTTGCTGCACCGATGTTCGGGCTCCGGTTGAACTGGTTGGTCAGAATCATCGACATCAGCGCGGTTCCCATCGAGCCGCCCACCTGGTGGCTGACGCTCATCAGGGTCGTTCCCCGGGCGATCTGATGGGGCGCCAGCGCCTGCACCGATGCGACCGACAGCGGCATCATGGTGCAGCCCATGCCCAGGCCCATGATCGCCAGCCCGACCAGCAGCGTGGGCAGGTAGTTGGCCTGGGTGGCCACCCCGAAGGCGAAGGCGCTCAGGCCGGCGGTGATCAGCGCGATCCCGACCAGCACGATCTTGCCCGGGCCCTGCCTATCTACCAGCGGTCCGGTCAGCCGCATGGTCAGCATGGCGCCCAGTCCCTGAGGGATCATGTGCACGCCCGCCTGCATCGGCGTTTGGTGCAGCACCTGCTGGAAGTAGCTCGGGAGCAGCAGGCCGGCGCCGAAAAATGCGCCGGCGAAGACGAGCATCGTCACGTTGGCGTGGGTGAGCACGGGATTGCGGAACAGGCGCAGGTCGATCAGGGGGTGATCGGCCCGGTGCCATGCGTGCGCGACGAAGCCCGCGATCAACGCCAGCCCGATCACCGCCGGTAGCACCACGTGGCGGTCGGCGACGGTGCCGCGGCCCGGGATGGACGACACCGCGAACAGGAACGTTGCCAGGCCCGGCGAGAGCAGCAGCACGCCGACGGCGTCGAAGGTTTCCGACCGGGCCGGGTGATCCCGGGTGAACACGATGGCGGCCAGCGCGATGGTCAGAAATCCGATCGGCACGTTGATCAGAAAGATCCACCGCCAGCTCGAGGCGTCGATCAGCCAGCCGCCCAGGATCGGCCCGCCGATCGGGGCGAGCAGCATCGGTATGCTCAGGATCGACATCAGGCGCCCGAGCCGTCTCGGGCCCGCTTCGCGGGTCAGGATCATGAATCCCAATGGCAGCAGCATGCCGCCACCGATTCCCTGTACCACGCGAAAACCGATGAGCTGCACGATGTTTGATGCGATCGCGCACAGCAGCGAGCCAAGCATGAACGCCACCACCGAACCCATGAAGAGCCGTTTGGTGCCGAACCGGTCGGCCGCCCACCCGGTTATCGGGATCACGGTCGCCAGGGCGAGCGTGTAGCCGGTCATCGTCCAGGCCACGACAGCCTGCGAGGACGCGAACTGATCGATGAAGGTGCGTTGCGCGACGCTGACCACCGTGACATCCAGGATCGCCATCACCGTGGCCAAGATGCACACGCCGGAGATCCGCAACAGCGGGGCATCGAGTTTGTCGGGATATTCCCGTTCTTCGACGGCCGGCTGCCCGGGGCGGGCGTGGGGCAGCGGCGTTTTGGCCGCTGCGTACGAGGCCTCATCCATGGCGTTGCTTAGCATATCGAACAGATCACAGCCGCTGACGCCCGCGGCGGTCGTGATCTGCGCTGCTGTCGCTGCGGCCAAAGTAACCAGCCCTCTTGGGCGAACGCATATACGCCTGCTGTCTGCGTGTCCTTCACCATTCCGACACTTGGGATCGGCAAACTGCTGGTGTGTCTGGAAAATTGATCGTCTCGGTCTCGGGGATTGGGGAACGCACCCTGCCCGACGTCGAGGCGTTCTGCGCGCACATGGATGCCCGCAACGTACCGGTGTCGTTGCTCGTGGCTCCCCGCCTGTCCGGTGACTACCGGCTCGACCACGACCCGCAAACCGTCGACTGGCTGACCACCCGTCGCGCCGGCGGCGACGCCATCGTGCTGCACGGCTACGACGACGCGGCCACCAAGAAGCGCCGTGGCGAATTCGCGATCCTGCGGGCACACGAGGCCAATTTGCGATTGATGGCCGCCGACCGGGTGCTCGAGCACCTCGGGCTGCGTACCCGGCTGTTCGCCGCGCCCGGCTGGGTGGTGTCACCCGGCGTTGTCAAAGCA
Organism: Mycobacterium mantenii; assembly: GCF_010731775.1. NCBI lineage: Bacteria > Bacillati > Actinomycetota > Actinomycetes > Mycobacteriales > Mycobacteriaceae > Mycobacterium > Mycobacterium mantenii. The sequence goes on from NZ_AP022590.1 coordinate 5,276,606, forward strand.
TTGCCGGACAACGGATTCCGCCTGCTCGCCGACCTGCACGGGATCACCGACCTGGTGCGCCACAGCACCGTCCGCGCACGCGTCCTCGGCATCGGCGAAGGCTTCCTCACCGAGCCGTGGTGGTGCCGGATGGTGGTGCTGTCCGCCGAGCGGATCGCCCGTCGCGGCGGTGTCGTGCGGGTCGCGGTCGCGGCGCGCCACCTCCGGAAACCCGGGCCGCTGCAGGCCATGGTGGACGCGGTTGACCTTGCATTGATGCACGACTGCGCGCCCACCGTGTATCGCTGGGACCGCGCTAAGGCAGTGCTCGACGCCGCCTGACGAAGCGACTGCCTGACCTGCTGGTCGCGGGCACTACCCTGGTCCGGCATGAGCGATTCTTCGGTTGCGGGGTTCGACACTGATGCCATCGTCGTCGGAGCGGGGCTGGCCGGCCTGGTGGCCGCCTGCGAACTGGTGGATCGCGGCTTGCGGGTGCTCGTCGTCGACCAGGAGAACAGCGCCAATCTGGGCGGGCAGGCCTTCTGGTCCTTCGGTGGTCTGTTCTTCGTCGACAGCCCCGAGCAGCGCCGGCTGGGTATCCGCGACAGCCACGAGCTGGCATTGCAGGACTGGCTCGGTACGGCGGCGTTCGACCGCCCCGAGGACTACTGGCCACGCCAATGGGCGCACGCCTACGTGGATTTCGCGGCGGGGGAGAAACGCAGCTGGCTGCGTTCACGGGGGCTCAAGCTTTTCCCGCTGGTGGGCTGGGCCGAGCGCGGCGGGTACGACGCACTGGGACATGGCAATTCGGTTCCCCGCTTCCACATCACCTGGGGCACCGGGCCGGCGCTGGTGGAGATATTCGCCCGTCAGCTGCGGGACCGCTCGACGGTGCGCTTTGCCCATCGCCATCAGGTCGACGAGTTGATCGTCGAGGGCGAGGCCGTGACCGGTGTCCGCGGCACGGTGCTGGAGCACTCGGCCACGGCGCGGGGAGTCGCGTCTTCGCGAAAATCGATAGGGCAGTTCGAATTTCGTGCCAGTGCGGTGATCGTGACGAGCGGTGGCATCGGCGCCAACCACGAGCTGGTACGCAAGAATTGGCCGAAGCGCATGGGTCGCGTCCCCGAGCAACTGCTGAGCGGGGTGCCGGCCCATGTCGACGGCCGGATGATCGCCATCTCGCAGCAGGCGGGCGCGCGGGTGATCAACCCCGACCGGATGTGGCACTACACCGAGGGCATCACCAACTACGACCCGATCTGGCCGCTGCACGGGATCCGCATCATTCCGGGCCCGTCTTCGCTGTGGCTGGATGCGGGCGGCAAGCGCTTGCCGGTACCGCTCTATCCCGGTTTCGACACACTGGGCACCTTGGAATACATCACCAAATCGGGATCCGACTACACCTGGTTTGTGTTGAACGCCAAGATCATTGAGAAGGAATTCGCGCTCTCCGGGCAGGAGCAGAATCCCGACCTGACCGGACAGAGCGTTCGCGAGCTGCTGCGCAACCGGGCGCGTTCCGGGCCGCCGGCGCCGGTGCAGGCGTTCGTCGACCGAGGCGTGGACTTCGTCAGCGCAAACTCGTTGCGCGACTTGGTGACCGCGATGAACAAGCTGCCCGACGTGCAGCCGCTGGACTACGCCACGGTGGAGGCCGAGGTCACCGCCCGGGATCGGGAGGTCGCCAACAAGTTCAGCAAGGACGGTCAGATCACCGCGATCCACGCCGCCCGCAATTATCTGGGCGACCGGCTCGGCCGGGTGGTGGCGCCGCACCGGCTGACCGATCCGAAGGCGGGACCGATGATCGCGGTCAAGCTGCACATCCTGACCAGAAAAACATTGGGCGGCATCGAAACCGACCTTGCCTCCCGGGTGCTGAAGGCGGACGGCACGGCGCTCACCGGTCTGTACGCCGCGGGCGAGGTCGCCGGGTTCGGTGGCGGCGGCGTGCACGGCTACCGCGCCCTGGAGGGCACGTTTTTGGGCGGCTGCATCTTCTCGGGCCGCGCCGCCGGCCGCGGCGCCGCCGACGACATCACCTAGCCGGGTGCGGGGCGAACCCGACCGCTAGAACGTGACGGCGTCTTCTTCGGGTAGCACCTGGAAGTCGGTGGTGGTCATCTCGGTGAGCCGTCCGTAGTAGATGCCCCGCGCATCCGGGGCGATGATCCCCTGGTGGATCGGAACGGCACGCGCCGGTGCCACCGCACGCAGGTAATCGACGGCTTCGGACACCTTCATCCACGGTGCGGCCGCCGGCGTGGCCAACACGTCCACCGGCTCGTCGGGCACGTACAGCGCGTCGCCGGGATGCATCAATCGCGCACGATGGTCGGCATCGCCCACCAAAAACGAAATGTTCTCTATCACAGGGATTTCCGGGTGAATGACCGCATGTTTGCCGCCGACGGCGCGAACCGTCAGCTCGCCGATCTGCAGTTCGTCGCCGACGTGGACCTCGCGGCAGGGCGCGCCCAATTGCGCGGCGGTCTGTGGGTCGGCATAAAGCGCCGCGTCCGGGTTACCCTCGAGCAATGCGGGCAGCCGTTTGGCGTCGACATGGTCGGGATGCTGATGGGTGATCAGGATGGCGGTTAGGCCGGTGATTCCCTCGAAGCCGTGCGCGAAGGTACCGGGGTCAAAGAGCACGCGGGTGTGGTCGAACTCGGCAAGTAGGCACGAATGGCCGAAATGCGTCAGTTGCATATCTACGATTGTGCCTTGATGGACAAGCTGCCGATGCGCGTGATCGTGGCCACGTTCCTGGTCGCCGGCAGTTTCGCAGTTGCTCTGATCGTCGTCATTCCTGCGCACGGGGACCCGGAGACTTGCCCTGGGGTGTGTGACCGCATCCCGAATACCGCGTGGATCGATCAGCATGCCGTGCCGCTGGACACGGTGTATCACTGGCCCGCGCTCGCCGCCCAGGCCGTGCAGACGACCGGTTCGGCGCCCGGGCCGCACTTCCGGTTCGAGGAGCTGTGCGCCGCGCCGGCGCTACCCCAGGACCCTCGCGACTCGGCGGTCGCGGCTCGCTCGACGGTTCAGCATCCGGACGGGCAATGGCAGCTGCAGGCCCAGGTCCTGCACTGGCGCGGGGATACGGCCCACGGCGGCGCGATCGCGGCCACCGCGTTCGGCAACGCCGTCGCCGCGTTGCGGGCCTGCCAGCAGCGCGCACCGCAGGAATCACCGTCGCTGACCAGCGACGAAGCGAATCGGATGGCCGCCGTGATCAGCGGCCCGGTGGTGATGCACACCTACCTGTTCGCCCACCCGGCCAGCAGCACGATCAGCGAGGTCACGCTGTGGTCGACGGCGCCGCCGCAGGTGGCGTGGCCGGCGATGGCGGACGATCCCGTGCTCAACGCCATGAGCGCACCCCTGTGCGAGGCCTACATTGCGTCGTGCCCGTAACCCCTGGCTGGGCGTTCGCCGGTAGAGTTGGCGCCGAAACCGCCAACTGAGGAGGAGCGCCGGTGGCCCGGGTGATCGTGAGCGTGATGCCCAAAGCGGAGATTCTCGACCCGCAGGGTCAGGCGATCGTGGGCGCGCTGGGTCGCCTCGGACATCTGGGAATCTCGGAAGTGCGGCAGGGCAAGCGATTTGAGCTCGAAGTGGACGACAGCGTCGATGACTCGGTGCTCGCCGAGATAGCGGAATCGCTGCTGGCGAACACCGTTATCGAAGACTGGACGATCAGCCGGGAGACGCAGTGACGGCGCGCATCGGGATCATCACGTTTCCCGGCACGCTCGACGACGTCGACGCCGCCCGCGCGGCGCGCCGCGTCGGGGCCGAGGCGGTCAACCTGTGGCATGCCGACGCCGACCTCAAGAGTGTCGACGCCGTGGTGGTGCCCGGCGGCTTCTCCTACGGTGATTACCTGCGCGCCGGGGCGATCGCCAGGTTCGCCCCGGTGATGACCGAGGTGGTGCACGCCGCGCGGCGCGGCATGCCAGTGTTGGGTATCTGCAACGGTTTTCAGGTGCTCTGCGAGGCCGGGCTGCTGCCCGGCGCGCTGACTCGCAACGTGGGTCTGCACTTCATCTGTCGCGACGTGTGGCTGCGGGTGGCCTCGACCTCGACGGCGTGGACGTCGCGTTTCGAGCCCGACGCCGACCTGCTGGTCCCGCTGAAGTCCGGCGAGGGACGCTACGTGGCGCCCGCCGGCGTGATCGAGGAGCTCGAGGGTGAGGGGCGGGTGGTGTTCCGGTACCACGAGAACGCCAACGGCTCGCTGCACGACATCGCCGGGGTCAGCTCCGCCAACGGCCGCGTGGTGGGCCTGATGCCGCATCCCGAGCACGCCATCGAAGCGCTGACCGGGCCCTCCGATGACGGCCTGGGGCTGTTCTATTCGGTGCTGGACGGGGTGCTCGCGGGCTGAGTGGAAACGCCTGCGGCATCGCGTAATTCGGCGAAGGATGCGCTGATGGCATCCGTTGCCTCGTGCGGATCCTTGAAGGTCCGGTCGTCGGTGAGCACCGCGACGCCGAGCCGGTCCACATAACTCCACACGGTGATGTTGACCGGGGCGCCGGGGGAAAGCACGCCGGTGGAATAGATCTCGCTGACGGCCGCGCCGCCGAAGTGGCCCCGCTCGCGCGGCCCCATCACGCTGGACACCGCGACGTTCATCAGCTTGTTCGGCGCGTCGCGCAGGCCCAGCCACCGAAATGCGGCGGGAGCGAACGCGGTCGGAAGATAGGCCATCATTTTCCCGTACAGCTCCGGGCCGAGGACTTCGTGGTCTTCCTTGGCGATCTTGGTGGCCAGGGCGACCAGCCGGGCCCGTTCCGTGGGGTCGTCGACATGGACCGGCAGCGAGATCATCAGACCGCTGATCTCATTGCCGGTGATCCGGTCCGACTTGTCGGTGGCCGTCGGCACCGAGGCGATGATCGGGCGTTCGGCCGCGCCGTCATAAGCCAGGAGGAGTGTCCGCAACCCACCGGCCGCCATCGCCAGCACCACGTCGTTGACCGTGATACCCAACGCTTTTGCCGTCGCCTTGACCTCCGGTAGTGACAACGACGCACTGGCGAACCAGCGCCGCGGGGAGACGACATGGTTGAGGAAGGTCGGCGGCGCATCAAACGGATCGGCTAGGTCGGGGTGATCCCCGCGCTCTCGGGACCGGCGGCGCACTCGCATCATCCCGACGGCCGCGTCCTTGAGCAGTCCGGGCAGTTCGCCGATCTGCCGGACATGGTCGCGCGCCGCCGCCCGCAGCAGGTCGGCATTGGACGTGGTGACACCGGCTTCGTCGTTGTCACGCTCGTCGGTGCGCCCATCGCGCAGGTCCATCGCGCGGGCCAGCAGGTTGGCTGAGGCGACACCGTCGGCCAGCGCGTGGTGGAGTTTGCCGATCAGGGCGAATCGGCCGCCGGCCAGTCCCTCGGCGAAATGAAACTCCCACAGCGGGCGAGTGCGGTCCAGGGGCGTGGACGCCACCTCGCCGATCACCTGATCGAGCTCGCGCCGCCCGCCCGGTGCGGGCACCCGCACGCGCCGCAGATGGTAGTCCAGATCGACGTCGCAGTCCTCCTGCCACATCGGGTGATGCAAATGCCAGGGGATGTCGACGAGCTTGTAGCGCAACGGTTCCAGAAGATGGAGCCGGCGGCGCACATGGTGGCGAAACACCTCGAAGCCGAAGTCGCCGTCGTAGTCGGCGGGGTCGATGACGGCCACCTTCAGCGTGTGCGTGTGCAGGTTGGGCGTCTCGCTGTAGAGCAGCATCGCGTCCATGCCGTTGAGTCGTTTCACGCGCCACCTCCCGCGGCATCGGGGACCGTCAGCCCAGGATCGGGAACCGGCGCTGCCCGGCCAGCCGCTTGAGCGCGGCCTCCATGACGGCGCGTACGTGGGCGTCGACCTCGTCGACGTCGGGGTCATTGCCGAACCGGGCGCTGACGTCGATCGGCTCGAGAACCTCGGTGACCACCTTTGCGGGCAGCGGCACGTTGGGCGGGAAGATCACGCTCAGGCCGAACGGGAACCCGACGCTGATCGGCAGGATGTCCATCCGGGCCTTGGTCAGCCCCAGCTTGCGGGCCAGCCAGTTGCCGCGGGTCAGGAACAACTGGGTCTCCTGGGCGCCGATGGAGACGGCCGGCACGATGGGCACCCCGGCTTCGATGGCGGTCCGGACGTAGCCGGTGCGGCCGTTGAAGTCGATGGTGTTCGCGTTGAACGTCGGCCGGTAGGAGTCGTAGTCACCACCGGGGAACACCAACACCACCGCGCCGGAATGCAGGGCGGTGGCGGCGTTTTCGCGGCTGGCCTCGATGACCCCGAGGCGGCGCAGCCAGCCGTCCAGCGGCCCGATGAACAGCCCGTAATGGCCCAGGGTGTAGACCGGGCGGTCGTAACCGAACCTCTCGTAGAAGGCCGGGGAGAAGATCAGCACGTCCGGGGTCAGCATGCCGCCCGAGTGGTTGGAGACCACCAGGGCGCCACCCGAGGACGGGACGTTGTCGATGTTTCGCACCTCGGCCCGGTAGTACCGCTTGATGGCCGGTCCGAGCACTTTCGTGACCTGCTCGGTGAAAGCCGGATCCCACTTGGCGGTTTCGTGGTTGTCCGCCGCGTCCACACCGTTGCCCTTCATGGCTCCCCGCTGTCCGTCCGTGCCCTTTGCTACTTGTTGCCGGTGTGACGCCGGTCTCAAACCTCAGGCGCTGATTGACATATGCTACTCTCCGTTTAAGAGAATGTCATATCCGTTTGCTGGGGGGCGACCGTCCGGTGGGGAGCATGTCCGAAAAGGTTCTGGTTACTGGAGGTTTCGGCCTCGTCGGCTCACAAACGGTGCGCCGGTTGGTTGCCGACGGCCATCGCGTCGTCGCGGCCGACCTGGGCTCCGCCGCCCAGCGGAAAGCCGCGAGGACGCTGCCGGCCGGCGCCGAGGCGCACTGGGCGGATCTGACCGACGCCGGTCAGGTTGATCGCCTGCTCGCCGAGACCTCACCCACCGCCATCGTCCATTTGGCCGCGGTGATCCCGCCGCTGATCTATCGCCGGCCCGCAGTGGGGCGCCGCGTCAACGTCGACGCGACCGTCACGCTGCTGCGCGCGGCGCAGTCGCGGCCACACCCGGTGCGGTTCGTCGAGGCGTCGAGCAACGCCGTGTACGGCGCGCGCAACCCCTATCGCCATCATGAACTGTTACGCCCGGACTCCCCGATGAACCCGGCCGACCTCTACGGCGCGCACAAGGCCGAGGCGGAGCAGCACATCCGGGCCTCGAATCTCGAGTGGGTCATCCTGCGACTGGCCGGGGTGATAAGCGTGGAACCGGACGCCATGCCGTTCAGCGTCGATGCGTTGTTCTTCGAAAGCGCCCTGCCGACCGACGGCCGCATCCATACCGTCGACGTCCGCGATGTCGCGCGTGCGTTCGCCGCGGCGGTCACAGCGGACGTCGCCGGTGAGACGCTGCTGATCGCCGGTGACGAGTCACACCGGCTCCGGCAGGGCGATGTCGGAAGGGCCCTGGCCGCCGCGCGCGGTTTGGTCGATGTCCTGCCCGGCGGTCGGCCGGGCGATCCGGACAGCGACGACGACTGGTTTGTCACCGACTGGATGGACACCGTTCGCGCCCAACAGGTTCTGCAATTTCAGCGCCACTCGTGGCCGGACATGCTCGACGAGATGCGAGCCATTGCCGGGTGGCGCCGCTACCCGATGCGGCTGATCTCGCCGCTCGCGCGGCAGTTCCTGAAAAGCCGTGCGGCCTACCGGGATACCCCCGGACGCTTCGCCGATCCGTGGGGTGCGATCCGGGCGAAGTTGGGCGAGCCACGCCCGGACGCTCCGGCGAGGTAGGTAGCCGGGCGCGACGTCAGCCGGCGTCGCGCAGCAACGGCCGTTCCGTGGACGGCAGTTCGACGGTGGGGCTCAGCTCCTCGAAGAGTTCGGTGGCGTCCGCGATGGTCCGGTCGACGAAGGACGCGAAATCGCCGAAGGAGATGTCGCGTCGGATCCATTGCGACTTGCGGGCCATGACGCCGATACGCCGGGGATCAGATGATCCGTGCACGATCGCGGTGACCTGGCGGTCAAGACGGTTCCACCTGTCGCAGAAGTACGTCAACCAGGGGCGGTCGGCCGCCGGGAAATAGCGCCCGGGAGTGACGCGGATGATCAACACATCGTCGTGTGCGGGAGAGATCTCGAAGTGGACGTGCAAGCGCCGCGGGGCGTTGGTGACGAAGAAGTATTCGCCGTCGTGGTGGCCACGAAAATAGCGCCGCCCGCGGGTGCGCAGGTACCGTTCGACCAGGTTTGCGCACAGCTGCTCATTCGTCATGGATTGATGGTGCGGCCGGTGACTTTGGGAATGCTTGGAGTCGAGCGATGCGGCACCGAAGAATCTGTTGAGAATTCGCTGAGTGAGTGCCGGCCGGCAGTATTTTCCCCCGCGCTCAGGTGGGTTCGCGCCGCTCGACGATACCGGCCTCAGTGCCGGGCATGATGCGCGGCAACGTGACCGAAAACCTGTATCGCTCGGGACGATAGTGGAATTCCACGACCTCGAGCGGCTTGTCGTCATGGCCGTAGCTGGTGCGTTCGAGCACCAAGACGGGAGACCCGAGCGGTAGCTTCAAAGCGCCGGCCACCTCCAGCGATGCGCCGGCCGCATGAATGTCGTAGCTGGCCCGGGCGACAGGAATGCCCAGGCGCCGCTCCCACATGGTGTAGGTGCTTTCCAACGCCTGCGCGGTCTGCTCATCGGTTGCGCTCGTCAGCAGCGGTTCCACGGCGTGGCCCAATCCCGGTGGCAGGTAGGCGATCATCAGCGCGAGGGGCTGGTCGCCGTCGCGAAAACGCCGGTGCACACACAGGACTTTCGACAGGCCCAGCGTGTCGGCGATCCGCTGCGGCGCGTCTTCGACGCGATGCGACAGGACATCGACGTTCGGCGTGATCCCGGAGCTGGCCAGCACCTCGGTGATGGTGCGCACGCCGGGTCCGAGTTCCTGTTTGACCGGGTTGGCCACGAAGGTGCCCAGGCCCTGCTTGCGCACCAGCCATCCTTGCCGTTCGAGCAGCCCGACCGCCGCGCGCACGGTCACCCGGCTCACGCGGGTGCGATCGATGAGTTCTCGCTCGGTGGGCAAGCGCGCGCCGCGGGGCAGCCGTTGTTGGACAATGGCCGCCTTGAGGGCTTCGGCGAGTTGGGTGCTGGCCGGCACGCTGCCGCGGGAGATCCGGAGGTCGGCAACGTCGAGGTCCAACTGGTCAGGGGCCACGAAATGTATTAAAACGTCCTATTCGCCGGCCGTAAAGCAATGGCTGCCGGCGCGGGCGACCAACAGTGCGGATTAATCTGGTACAGAATGCTTTTCGTGTGTGTGCCGCCCGACCAGCGGGCGGCTGCAGATTCGCGCGGGTCAGGAGGGCCGAAGGTGTCGATCGTCGTGGAACGGTTCGACCACATCGTCGTGAATTGCCGCGACGTCGAGGCCACCGCCGCGTGGTACGAACGGGTGCTGGGCATGCGCCGCGAGACGTTCGGGCCGGCGCGCAGAACGGCGCTGCGCTTCGGCGATCAGAAGATCAACCTGCGACCCGTCGGCGCGCTCGCCGACGATCCCGACTGGTTCACCGGGTCCATCGAGGCGGCCGGTTCCGAAGACCTGTGCTTCGTCACCCGAGCCAGCCCCGATGACGTTCGCACTCATCTCGCCGCGTGTGGAGTGGACGTGATCTCCGGACCGGTGACCAGGGTGGGGGTGCTGGGGGAGATGACCTCGCACTACTGCCGTGACATCGACGGGAACCTGATCGAGATCGCCGTCTACTGAGGCCCGGCCAGCGGATACAGCGCGGGAAGATTGATCACGATCGCTTCCTGGGTGCTGCGGGCGATCACGACCTCGGCGGTGGTGTGGGGGTTGGGGTTTTCCTCCCGGTGCGGCAGATAAGGCGGGATGAAGACGTAATCGCCGGGCGCGGCCGCGATGCGAACCTCGTCGGTGCCGTCGTGAAAGACGAACTCCGGGTTTCCGCTTCGTACATAGATGGCCGTCTCCGATTCACCGTGATGATGGTTATCCGAGGCCGATTGCGGCGCCGCGTGTGTCTCACCCATCCAGAGCTTCTCCGCTCCGACCGACCGGCCGGACAGGGCGGCGAAGCGCCGCAGCCCCTCCGACTGTGCGGTATCGGAGCTGATCTCGGACGCCTTGATGTGGCGTACCCGGTTGCGTGCGACCGGTGTCGCCGTGTCGTCGAAGTCCGGATGGAATCCATCTGAGGTGGCCATTACTCAATTATCGTCCGAGACCTCCCGATACGCTTCGAGCAGTCTGAGCCACAGCTCGCTGATCGTCGGGAAGCACGGTACGGCGTGCCACAGCCGGTCGACGGGAACCTGCCCGGCGACGGCAATGGTGGCCGAGTGCAGCAACTCGATACAGCCCGGGCCGACCATGGTGACGCCGAGCAGGTGGCCGCGATCCAGGTCGACCACCATCCGCGCGCGGCCCGTGTAGCCATCCGCGTAGAGCTTCGCACCCATCACCACATCACCGATCTCGATATCGACCGCGCGGGCTCGATATCCGGCCTGTTCGGCTTGTTGAGCCGTCAGTCCGACGGCGGCGGCCTCGGGGTCGGTGAAGAAGCCCTGCGGCACCGCGTGATGGTCGGCGGTCGTCGCATGCGCACCCCACGGTTTGGTGTCCAATGGCTTCCCCGCTGCGCGGGCTCCGATCGAAGCACCCGCGATCCGGCCCTGATACTTGCCCTGATGAGTTAGTAACGCCCGGTGATTCACGTCGCCCGCCGCGTAGAGCCAGCCGTCCTCGTCGGCTCCGTGAACCAGGCAGGTGTCGTCCACCTCGAGCCAGCTGCCCGGCGTCAAACCCACTGTCTGAAGGCCGATGTCGTCGGTCAGCGGCGCACGGCCGGTAGCGAAAAGGACCTCGTTGACCTGCAACTCGGTGCCGTCGTCCAGGTCTAGGATCACGTGGGGGTCGTCCGGCCGGCGCAGCGCGCGAACCGAGACCCCGAGCCGCACGTCGACACCGGCATCGGTCAACCCGCGTCCGATCAGCTCGCCCACGAAGGGCTCCATCCGGGGCAGCAGTCCCGGACCGCGTGCCAGCAATGTCACTTGGGAGCCCAAGCCCTGCCAGGCCGTCGCCATTTCGACGCCCACGCCCCCGGCGTCCACGACGGCCAGGCGCTGCGGGACCACACTGCTATCGGTGGCTTTCCGGTTGGTCCATGGCTTCGCCTCCGTGATGCCCGGCAGATCGGGCAACGCCGAGCGGCTTCCGGTGCACACGACAACCGCATGCCGTGCGGTCAATTTCACCCCTTCACCGTCGCCGTTGGTGACGGTGACTCGGCGCGGGCCGTCCAATCGCCCATGCCCCCGGATCAGCGTCGCACCAATTCCGTCGACCCAGTCTGCCTGGCCACTGTCGTCCCAGTCGCTGACGTAGCGATTGCGGCGGCCGAACACGCCGTCGACATTTATCGAGCCGGTGACCGCGTCCCGCGCGCCGTCGATGCGGCGGGCATCGGCAAGGGCAATGGCCGGGCGCAACAACGCTTTACTGGGCACGCACGCCCAATACGAGCACTCGCCGCCGACGAGTTCGCGTTCGACCAGAGCCACACGAAGGCCTGCGGCCCGGGCACGTTCGGCGGCGTTCTGGCCGATCGGTCCGGCGCCGAGCACTATGACGTCGAAGTCTCCTCCGGTGGCTGATGCCATGATCGACGATCCTTTCGCATGGGTAGGTGGCCATGGCCCTAAAAGGGGACCCCCGTCAGCGCTCGGCGGATCCGTCGATGAGGCTCTCGGCGAGCCCGCGCACATCGCTGACGACGATGTCCGGCTGCGGCAGGCCGTCGACCGGCAGTGGCGCGTTGCCGCGCCGCGTGATCAGGGCTCCACTGAATCCGACATTCTGGGCGCCGATGGTGTCCCAAACATGCGCGGCCACCATCATGCAGTCCGCGGGGGCGACCCCGACCGTCTCGCACGCGTACCGGTAGACGGCGGGCGACGGTTTGAAAGCGCTGCGCGCATCGACGCTCAGTTGATGTTCGAAGAAGCCCGCCAGCCCGGAATTCTGCAGTGCCGTCGGGCCGTCCGGATTGGGCGGGGAGTTGGTCAAGGCGACCAGCCGAAAACCCTTGTCACGTAGGGTGACAAGCCCGTCGGCGGCATCCGGGTGTGCCGGCATGGTGAGCAGTGCGGTCTTCAGCCGGTCCAGATCGCCTTGGGTGATGTTCACCCGATGGATATCCCCGAGCATGCGCAGCACCCCCTGGCCAAGCACCGGGAACGTCACGTAATGCTCGGCCAGCGTGATGGTCATCGAGTACATGACCAATTGCGCGAACCATTCCCGCAACACGCGATCGTCACCGAACAATTCGCCGAAAAGCGGTGCGATGGACTCGATATCGAGCAACGTCTCGTTGACGTCGAAGACCAGGATGGACGGTTTCGGCATGCTAGGACTCGGCATTCCTCGTGGAGGGGATGTCCGGCCGCAGATACCCGGCCAGGCACAGGCAGATCAATACCATCCCGGCTGCCGGCCACCTGAGTGCGACGACTGCCGCCGCAGCGAAGACACCGACCGTGAAGAAGGATCTCATCCGCAAGAGTCGTCGCACGCGCTGCGTGAGGTCCTCATGGGCGGGCCGATCGACCACTTCTTGACACAGGGCCAGATAGGTGATGTTGACGAGCACGAACACCGACGCATACAAGGTCACGGGCGCTGCGGCCAGCCGACTATCGGCGATCCACTCGGTGGTGATCGGAATCAGTGACACCGAGAACAGGTGCGCGAAGTTCGCCCACACCAGTCGCGGCGTCGCCACCTCCGCATAGCCGAACAGGTGATGATGGTTTACCCACACGATCGCGATAAAGACATAACTGACAACATAACTCAGCCCGGTGGGCCACTCAGGCAGCAACGCGTTGAACGTGAAGGCCTTCGGTGGTTTGAGCTCCAGGACGAGGATCGTGATGAGTACGGCGAACACCCCGTCGGAGAAAGCTCCCAGCCGGTCTGGACCGGTTTTCCGCGCGGACGCCCTCATGACGCACGACCGGTCGGGTTCTTCGGTAAGACCTCGTCCGTGTCGAGTCCGCGGTCGACGCCGTGCGGGATCACGGTCTGGCCGGGTTCCAGCCGCAGTTGCCTGTCGTCAAGCTGCACGCTGATCTTGTCCGGTTCGAAGGAGACCAGGTTGCGGACCCTTGCGACCTCCGTCCAAGCGTCGACGTAGGACCACGCCGCGCGCTGGTGGCTGCCGATGTCGTAGTAAGAACATATTCCCTTGTAGGGGCAAAACGTCTGTACATCAACGGGTTTGAGGGTGGACTCGTCGACGTCGTCGCGCGGCACGTACCACCGAGGCGCAAAACCCGATTCATAAAGCGCCAGCGGACGGTGGGTGTTGGCGATCACCTGGTCACCGTCCCGTACCACGAGATGACGTGCTGTGGAGCGGATGTCGATGCGATGATAGGCGTCCGTGGCGTGGCCGACGATCCGTTCCTCTTCTTCGTAAAAGGCATCCATCGCGCGCCAGGCAAACGCCACCCGGCCATCGAAAACGGCGGCATGAGAGGCAAGCTCGGTGTGTTGCCACGCCGCGTGACTAACCTCGCGCTCTGCGACCTTGACCGCAAACCACTGCGTCGCGCCGAGATCGCGGTGCTGTGTCACGCGGTCCTCGGCCACCAGAATTCCGGCCTCGATATCACCGCGCGCAAAGTAGGCCACGGGGTAGTGGCCCGGCTCGTGCAACAAGATCACGTCTTCGCTGTCGGCTATCCAGCTGTCCCCGAAGCGAACTCTCATTCGTCGCCGTAGTGGCTCGGCGAAGAGCAACCGTGTTGGCAGCGGCTGCTCTGTCAGGAAATGTCCTACCGAGCCGGTCGCAAGCGGACCCTGCTGCCATGCCAGCCCCATCGTCGTGTCCCTTCGTCGAACGAAATCTGCCGGCCCCGAAGTCGCGTCACTGCATGACGACGACCATCTTCCCGCCGGCTTCACCCGCCTCCATCACGCGGTGCGCCTCGCGAATCTGGTCGAATGAGAAGACGTGTGACGGCTTTGCATCCAGCTCGCCGTCGGCGACCTGCCGGGCGATGTCTTGCAGGGGCACATCGGAGAGCGGAAAACCCGGTGTCCCAAAGATGAAGCTGCCGAAGAAGTTCCAGTTCACACCGCTGGCCATACGCAACAGCGGGTTGAAATCACCGATCGGATCTAGTCCGCCCAGCCATCCGGCCAGGCACGCCGTGCCGCCGCGCCGCAACATGTCGAGGGAGTCGAGGATGGTGCTGTTGCCCACCAGGTCCAGGACCGCGTCGATGTGTTTGGCTTCGGCGATGTGGCCGGCGAGGTCGCGCCTCTCCGGCTCGACGCGCGAAGCGCCGAGCCGCTCCAGCATCGGGAAGCGATCGCTGCGCCGCGCCGTAGCGATGACCCGCGCTCCGGCGGCGACCGCCATCTTGAGTGCGGCTTGGCCGAATGATGAGGTCGCGCCGCGTAACACCAACGTCTGTCCGGATTTCAGGTCGAGGTTGCGGAACAGGCATGTCCAGGCGACCGCGTAAGTTTCGGGCAAGGCGGCCAAATCCGACCAGGGCAGGTCCGACTCGAAGAGGGCGACATTTGCTGCGCGCGCGCGAGTGTATTCGGCGTAGCTGCCGTTGATTGTCCGGCCAAGGCCGCCCATCAGTGCGGCCACCTTGGCGCCGACCGGGAACTCGCCTCCCGGACATGAGTCGACGATGCCGACGCACTCGATCCCGCTGACCTCGGCGGCCTCTGCCCATTCGCCCCGACGCATGTGAAGTTCGGCGTGATTGATGCCGAAACCCTTTACCGCGATGACGACTTCGCCGTCCCTGGGCAACGGCTTGGGGATGTCGGAGTAGACCAGGCTGTCCAGTCCGCCGAACCGTTCCAGGATGATCGCCCGCATGGTTTCGCCGCCGGGTTGTTCGCGCACCACCGCGGGCGCGGTGGGCAGCTGGGGCGAATCGGTGGCAGCCACGTACCGCCCCCTCCAGATCGTCAGCGATGCTCGGTCAATCGGCACTGAATGGGCCATCTGACCCATTATTATGGGCGCACCTTCCCACTATGTCCAGGGGAGCGGCGCCGTCAGGCTTTACGTCGGCCGCGCGACGACGTGGATCGCCCCTCGCGCGACGGGGGTTGGGGCGCGAAAGAGCGCACGTAGTCGACGGCGGCATTGACGGCGGCCCGCAGCGGTTGCGGATCGCCGGTGGCGTGGGTGAGCATCGCGCCGCCCTGGTGTGCGGCGACGAGCGATACGGCCAGATGCCGCGGGTCGGCGTCCGGGCGCAGGTCGCCGCGCTCGCGCATCGACTCGAGGCCCGCCCGAAACAGTTCTATCCATTGGTCATATCCCGCGGCGAGGTCGTCGTGCATCTCGCGGTCGGCCTCGATCAATTCGCCCGCCAGAGATCCGTAGACGCAACCCCCGACCCGGTACACGGCGTCGATGTCGGACACGCAGGCATCCGCCCACGCCTGCAGCGCATCAAAGCTGTCCAGGCCGGCGAACCGCGGCTGAGAGTGGAACGCCCGCACGTTGTTTCGGCGCGCCTCGACGACGTGCCGGGTCAAGTCGCGCTTATCGCGGAAGTAGTGCGAGATCTGGGATCCGCCCACCCCGGCGGTGCGGCGCACCTGGTCGACACTGGTGTTGGCGACGCCGCGCTCGAACATCAGCCGGGCGGCGACCTCGATGATGCGCGCGCGCGTCGCCATTCCCTTGCGGGTGAACCGCGATGAGGGCTGTTCGGTCATGTTGGCATCTTGGGCGCGGAGGGTTCAGCCGGCTTGCCGTGCCGGGCGGCGGACCCGCGACCGCCGCGGCGGACGCGGCGCCCGCTCGGCGCTGTTGGTGGCGAACATGCGCAGGTAGTTCACCGCGAAACGAATCGCGTCGGCGTGCGGCCACTCCTCTTGGTAGGTGAAGGTCAACACGCCGCCCCCTTGATGCGCGGCGACGATCACCCACGCGAGTTGCCGTGGGTCGGCATCGGCGACCAGCAGGCCGTCATCCTTCATTCGCTGAATTGCGCTCTGCAACAGGTCGACCCACTGTCGATAACCGGTCGCCAAGGCGTCGCGCGTCGTGTCGTCGGATTTCGCCAACTGGGCTGCCAGCGCGTGATAGGTCGGCGTGCCGAAGTACCCGATGCGACGCAGGAAGCGCATGTTGAGGTTGACCCACCGCTCGAAGTCGTCAAAAGAACCCAGGCCCCGAAGCGTGGGCTGGCGGTGAAAATCCAGCACCACACCGATCTGGCGGCGGATCACCGCGCGGATCAGTGCCGCCTTGTCGGCGAAATAGTGGGCAAGCTGTGAGCCGCTGACCGAGGCCGCGCGCCGCACATTCTCCATGTTGGACGCCGAGAGGCCCTCGGTGACGATCAGCTGGGCGGCGGCCTGCACGATCCGGTCGCGGGTGGCCCGCCCCTTGGCGGTCAACCGTTGTTCGTCGTGAACATCGGGATGGGCCATCGCGTCAGGCTAACCCGGGAGTCCCTTCATTTATGGGATATCCAGCCCATACATCGGGATCAGGCCTGGAGTCGCCTGGCTAGGAAGCCCCGGATCAACCGGGCGACGTCCTCGCCCGCGGACTCCAACAGAAAATGCCCGCCGTCGAGCAGGTGGATCTCGGCCTCGGGCAGGTCGTCGGCGAACGCTTCGGCGCCGGCCGGCCCGAAGATCTCGTCGCCGCGCCCCCACACCGCAAGCAGCGGCACCCGGGTGGCGCGGAAGTACTCGTGCAGGCGCGGATACATCGGCGCATTGGTGGCGTAATCGCGAAACAGCTTCAGCTGCACCAGATCGTTGCCGGGGCGGGAGAGCAGCGAGTAGTCGTGATACCACGAGTCGGGATCGACCAGCGTCTCGTCGGCCACCCCGGTCAGGTACTGCCACCGGGTGGCGTCCAGGGTGAGGAACTGCCGCACCGGCGCCTCGGTTTCCGCCGTCTGCTCCTGTTGGTACGCCTGCACGACCTTCCAGAAGCTTTCGACGAATCCCGCGTCATAGCCATTGCCGTTCTGGCTGATGATTGCGGTGATCGCGGATGGGTCGCGCAGTGCGAGTCGCCAGCCGATCGGCGCGCCGTAGTCCTGGACGTACATGGCATACCGGTCGAGGCCCAGGCTTCGCAGCAGACCCGCCGTGAGGTCGGTCAGCGCGTCGAACGTGTAGTCGAACTCCTCGACCGGTGGGGCGTCGGACAGGCCGAACCCCAGGTGATCGGGCGCGATGACGTGGTAGCGGTCGGCGAGGGCCGGGATCAAGCGGCGGAACATGTATGAGCTGGTGGGAAACCCATGCAGGAGCACCACCGCGGGAGCGGCGGGATCCCCGGCCTCGCGATAGAAGAGCCGATGGCCGTCGGCGGTGGCGTATCGATGATGAACGGCAGGCACGAGGTTCCCCCTGACTCAACAGGATTCGGCACCGAGCGTCGTGGTGGCGTCCGATGAAGGTGTGCGAAACCCAGCGCTCAGGTTCTGGGTTATACGACCCAGTATGCACCAAACCGGCGAGAGGCAACAGTCCGCGAACCGAATATGTTGCCCAGCACACCGGCCTGCCATATTCTGGGCCGATCATCCCAGTTGACGGCTCGCGCGATAGGGGCTGGTTCGAGGTGACACAGTGGGCAGGCTCGTTTCGGTAAACGTGGGCACGCCCAAAGACGTGCACTGGCGGGATAAGACCGTGTACACCGGGATCTGGAAGACCCCCGTCGCGGGGCCGGTCATGGTGCGCCGGCTGAACATCGACGGTGACGGCCAAGGCGACCTCGCCGGTCACGGCGGGGAACAACGCGCGGTCATGGTGTACCAGAGCGAGTCCTATGACTTCTGGAAGATCTACCTGGGTCGCGACGACCTACGGCCGGGTCACTTCGGCGAAAACTTCACCGTCACGGGGCTCGCCGACGACGACGTCTGCATCGGCGACCGCTACCGCATCGGCGATGCCGAATTCGAGGTTACCCAGCCGCGCGTCACCTGCTTTCGCGTCGGCATCCGGCTTGACGAGCCCGATATGCCCAACCTCCTGGTCTCCCAACATCGTCCGGGCTTCTACTTTCGCGTGATCACCGAGGGACACGTGCGGGCCGGCGACGACATCGTGCGGACGCGCCGCGGCCGTCACGAACTCAGCGTCGCCGACGTCGACGCCCTGCTCTATCTACCCGACCGCAACGTCGAAACGCTGCGCAAGGCCGTCGACGTTCCGGGGCTCAGTCCGGGCTGGCAGCAGTCTTTTCACGACCTGCTTGCCGCACACGAGGGCGCGGTTTCCGCGCTAGCGCCACCCGTGAGAGCCGAACCCGGGTGGCCGGGATTTCGGTCGTTGCGCGTCACCCAAACCCGCAGGGAGAGTGCACAAGTGCTCTCGATCCGGCTGGAAGCCGACGACCAGAATCCATTGCCGCCGGCGCTTCCGGGCCAGTACTTGACGGTCAAGATCGCGGGCGCCGGCGAGCCCGCACCGTTGCGCAGCTACTCCCTGTCGGACGATTCCTCCACCGGGTCCTATCGCATCAGCGTCAAGCGCGAGGATCACGGTGTGGTGAGCCGATGGCTGCACGCCTACATCCGGCCCGGGTCGCTGATAGCGGCGGCGGCCCCACGTGGCGATTTCTACCTCACCGACGACAGCGGACCGGTCGTCCTGTTCTCCGCCGGAATCGGCGCGACTCCGGTACTGGCGATGCTGCATGCGCTGGCCGCCGCCGGCAGCCGCCGTGACATCTGGTGGCTGCACACCACTCGCAATCGCGAAACCCAGGCGTTCGCAGAGGAGGTCACAACGCTCATCGAGTCGTTACCACACGCCAAACAGCAGGTCTTCTACACGGCAACGCAGGGCCGCCTTGGCCGCGAGTCCCTCGTGGCCTTGGGTCTGCCCGTAAGTGCCACCGTTTACCTCTGCGGTCCAACGCAATTCATGGCCGACATGCGCGATGGCTTGGCCGGCATGGGCTTCGACCCGGGCCGCATGCACAGCGAGCTGTTCGGCGCGCTGCCGGCGATCAACCCGGGGATTGTCGACACCGAGGAGCGCAGGCCACCGCACCCGCCCGTCGGACCGCCGGGCACCGGGCCGGCGATCACGTTCGCGCGCAGCGGGTTAACGGTCAACTGGCCACCCCGCTTCCGGAGCATCCTCGATCTGGCCGAAGCCTGCGACGTGCCGACCCGCTTCTCCTGTCGAAGCGGGGTGTGTCACGTGTGCGTCACCGGCATCGTCGACGGGACGACCACTTACGTTCAGCGACCGCTGGAGTCACCCGGCGACGGGTCGGTCCTGATCTGCTCGGCGGTCCCGGAAACCGATGTGGTGCTGGACCTCTAGGAGAGTCCGTGGCCCGCGGACATTTATTCCTACGGGGTCAACGGGACGGACGCCTCCGCGGTGTAGCACAGGAAGGTCAGGGTCTCCTGCAGATACAGCTGCACGGTGTCCGCATCATGGCTGGTGTACCCGATCGACACGTCGTGCCCGAGCTGCAGGTCGAAGTCGCCGCCGCGAGTGGTCAGCACGAAGGCGCCGTCGATGGCCGGGGCCCAGATGATGTCTCCGGGAACCAGCCGGTCGATGTGTTCGAGGATGGGGTAGCCGTGTTCGGTCGTCTCGCTGACCATGGTGTAGACCTCGGCGGACAGCAGCACCGAGTAGGGGCCGTCGACACCGGCCAGCCGGAGTTCGGAGATCGCCTGGGTGATGACGTCGGGAATCTCGCGCGGATCCGCGGGCAGGGTCAGCGACTTGTTCGAGCTGGCGGAGCGGATGCCCTCGATGGACGCCGCGGAGTAGCCCTCGAAGATGGCCCGGTCTTCGACGAACGCCAGCTTCTTGGCGGCCTCCTTCACCGGGTCCCAGTCGGAGTCGTTGGCGCCGCGCTCGACGTTGTCGATCTCGTAGCGCGACAGGGTGAACGGAACCCGCAGCCGGACAAGGGGTTTGCTCTCCCTCAGGTGAGCCTCCACGCCGTCGGTGGGTGACGCCACGTTGGTCAGCCGACCGGTGCTCACCGCGGCCGTGACCGGGCCGCCCGGCTCGCTGACGTCGACGACCCGGCGTCCGGCGATGTGGCGTTTGAAGGTCCGTGCCGCCTCCACTTCGATTTCCTTCCAAGCGGCTTCGGTGACCGGTGCCAGGTCGCGATAGAGGTTGTTCATGAAGTGGTTCCTTTCAGGCTGCCGATCGAAAGTGAGCCGCCCTGTGCAACAGGCGTTTCCGCCGCCGGTGCTGCGGGCAGCGGCGGCGGGTCATCGAGAAAGTCGAGGGTGGGGGATAAGAACAATCCGCCGGTGACGGCCGTGGAGAAGTCCAGGATGCGGTCGGTGTTGCCGGGCGGATCGCCGAGGAACATGTTGCGCAGCATTTGTTCGGTGACTTTCGGCGTGCGCGAATAGCCGATGAAATATGTGCCGTATTCACTTTCGCCGAGCTCGCCGAACGGCATGTTGTGCCGCACGATCTTCAGCTCGGTGCCGTCGTCGTCGGTGATCACATTGAGGGCGACGTGGGCGTTGCCCGGCTTGACGTCGTCATCGAGCTCGATGTCATCGAGCTTGGTGCGGCCGATCACCCGCTCCTGCTCGGCGACCGGAATCGAATTCCACGACGACATGTCGTGCAGGTACTTCTGCACGTGCACGTAGCAAGAGCCGGCGAAGTCGGGGTCCTCGTCGCCGACCGCGGTGGCACTGGCCGCCAACGCGCCGTCCGGGTTCTCGGTGCCGTCAACGAATCCGAGCAGGTCACGGTTGTCGAAGTAGCGAAAGCCATGCACCTCGTCGACCACAGTGACCGCGCCGGCCATCGCTTTGAGGATCCGGTCGGCCAGTTCGAAACAGACATCCAGGCTCTCGGCCCTGATGTGGAACAACAGGTCCCCCGGCGTGGCGGGAGCGGTGTGCCGCGGTCCCTTCAGCTCGGGGAACCGATGCAATTCGGCGGGACGCGGTCCGGAGAACAGGCGATCCCAGGCGTCGGAGCCGATCGAGGCGATCGCCGACAACCGCTTCTGGGGTTCGCGGAAACCGATCGCACGCACCAGGCCGGGAATGTCGGGCAGCGCGTCGTGCACCGTCGCCTCTCCGCCGTCGTCGATGGTCACCACCAGGAAGATCGCCGCGGGGGTCAGCGGCGCGAGGATGGGTTGCGGTTGGACGGGGGGCACGTTGGTGACCCTAGCGTGGCGACGGCGAGCGCACGAAGTGGAGCGAGCAAGGAGCGCGCAATCGAACCCAGCGTGGCGACGGCGAGCGCACGAAGTGGAGCGAGCAAGGAGCGCGCAACCGACCCTAGCGTGGACCGTCCGGTGGCGGACAGCCATGATGTTCAGCATGTCCGGCGGGCCTCGAAACCAAGCGAAGTCCTCAGCGAGTGCGCAAGGACTCTGCGATTTCATCGACGCCTCTCCGTCGCCATTTCATGTGTGCGCCACGGTGGCCGCTCGGCTGATCGCTGCCGGATACACCGAACTGAGCGAAGCTAAACACTGGCCGTCCGAGCCGGGGCGCTACTTCACGGTGCGGGCGGGCTCGCTGGTGGCCTGGAATTCGGACGGGGCGCACGGCCCGTTCCGGATCATCGGTGCGCACACCGACAGTCCCAACCTCCGGGTCAAACAGCATCCCGACCGGGTGATCGCCGGCTGGCGGATGGTGGCACTGGAACCCTATGGGGGCGCGTGGCTCAACTCCTGGCTGGACCGCGATCTGGGAATCAGCGGGCGCCTGTCGGTGCGGGCGGACGGTCAAGACGGCGGGATCGCGCACCAATTGGTGCGGATCGACGAGCCGATTCTTCGGGTGCCGCAGCTGGCCATCCATCTGGCCGAGGACCGCAAGTCGCTGACGCTGGATCCGCAGCGGCACGTCAATGCGGTGTGGGGCGTCGGGGAGACCATGCGGTCATTCGTCGATTTCGTCGCCGAGCGCGCCGGGGTGGCGCCGGGCGACGTGCTGGCCGCCGACCTGATGACCCACGACCTGACCTCCGCCACGATGATCGGCGCCGACGGCGCCCTGCTGAGTGCGCCCCGGCTGGACAATCAGGCCAGTTGCTATGCGGGGCTGGAGGCGCTGCTGGCCGTCGAACGAGCACCGTCCTATCTGCCGGTGCTGGTGCTCTTCGACCACGAGGAGGTCGGTTCGTCGTCGGACCACGGCGCACAGTCCGACTTGCTGGGCACCGTGCTGGAGCGAATCGTGTTGGCCGCGGGCGGTACCCGCGAGGACTACCTGCGCCGGCTGCCGGCATCGTTGCTGGCCTCGGCGGACATGGCGCACGCCACCCATCCCAATTACCCGGAGCGGCACGAGCCCAGCCACCCGATCGCGGTCAACGCCGGGCCGGTGCTGAAGGTGCACCCGAACTTGCGCTACGCCACCGACGGCCGCACCGCCGCGGCGTTCGCGCTGGCCTGCCGGCAGGCCGGGGTGGCATTGCAGCGCTACGAACACCGAGCCGACCTGCCGTGCGGGTCGACGATCGGACCGTTGGCCTCGGCGCGGACGGGCATCCCGACCGTGGACGTCGGCGCCGCGCAGCTGGCGATGCACTCCGCGCGCGAGTTGATGGGCGCCCACGACGTGGCCGCCTACTCGGCCGCGATGCAGGCGTTCTTGGCGCCGGCCTGACGCCTCAGTCGGGCGTGGCCACGCCGCGCAGTAGCGCGTCGAGCAACCCATCGAAAGAGCTTGAGCCGCCGACGAACTCGCCGGTGCCCCGGTGGGTCAACGCGCGAAAGAGCATGGTGCCGACCAGCGCGTGCGCGACGGCGTCCAGGTCGGCGTCGGCGCTCAGGTCGCCGTCCTGGACCGCGCGGCGCAGCCGTGTCATCAGTCCGGCCAGCTGCGGCACGCTGAGTTGCTGGTAGAGATCGTCGCCGTCGGCCGGGCGGGCCGCTGCCGCGGCGATGAGCGCGCGCACCAACGCGGCGTTCGGTGGCTCGGCCAGGAAGGCGGCGTGCTCGCGCAGCCAGGCCTTCAGGTCGGCGCGAAGGTCTCCGGTCTCGGCGACGGGAAACGAGCCGGATCCGCCGTAGGCCGCCAGGACCGCTTCTGCGACCAACGGCGCTTTCGAGGGCCACCGCCGGTACAGGGTCTTCTTTCCCACGCCCGCGCGGGCGGCAACGCTTTCCATCGACAGGTCGGCGTAGCCGCCGGTGGTCAGCAGCTCGCGCGTGGCGTCGAGAATCGCGTGATGCAGCCGGCTGTCCCGGGGTCGGCCGACCCGCTCGTCAGGCATGCGCCGAGCCTAGGTGGCCGCGCCGGATGCGCCGGCCAACCGCGGAAACCGATCCGGTACTGGCATGCGGGCGGGCGTTCGGGTTACGTTCACCCATGACAGTGTAGAGAAACGATACGTGTCGTTTCTCGCTCGCGGTGTGACGAAGGGGTCCAAACCATGAATGCCGTCTCGTTGTCGGTGCCCAAGACCTGGGATGACATCACGCCGCACTGGATGTCGGCGGCGCTGGCGGCCGACCACCCCGGCGCCGACGTGGACACCGTCAACGTGGAAGCCCGCGACGACGGCACCAACCGGCGCGCCCGCCTGGGTGTGACGTACCGCAGCGGCAGCGGACCGGGGTCGGTGTTCGTCAAGGGCGCGGAGCCCGCCCACAAAGAGATGATCCGCATGACCAGCGGCATGTTCCACGAACCGCGGCTGTTCACCTGCGGGGTCCAGCTGCCCCTCGAGCATCCCCACATCTACACTGCGTTGATCGACGAGGCCGCCTACGACTTCGTGATGGTCATGGAAGACCTCACCGCGCGGGGCGCCGATCCCCGCGATGCACCAGGCCGATGACCGTCGAGCAGGTCGCCACCGGGGTGCGCGGCCTGGCCCGCATGCACGGCCGCTACTGGGGTGAACGCTTGGCCGCCGAGCCCGCGCTCGGATGGCTTGAACCGTTCCTGCCCTGGGACGGCATGGAAATGGCGCCGTTGCCGGCCGCGCTGGAGCGCCTCGGCGCCGACGCGCCCCGCGCGGTGACCTCCTTGACCATCGTCGAGCTCATCGAATCGGTCTGGAAGCCCTACGTCAGGACACTGACCGCCTCGCCGCAGACCTTGCTGCACGGCGACCCCCACATCGGCAACACCTACCTGCTGCCCAGCGACGAGGTCGGCTTCCTCGACTGGCAGGTGGCGCGGCGGGGCAACTGGTCGCTCGACCTGGGCTACTTCCTGCAGGGCGCCCTTACCGTCGAGGATCGCCGCCGCAGCGAGCGCGATCTTCTCGAGGAGTACCGCGGCGCCCTCGGCCTGCCGAGCGAGGAGATGCCGAGCTTCGACGAGGTCTGGTTGGGGTACCGGGCCTCGGTCGCGCACGGCCTGACGCTGTGGCTGTGCACGGCCAGCGCCGGCGAGCTGTGGCAGCGCCCCGACATCGCTCTGGCGCTGGCCCAACGGTATTCGTTCGCCTATGCCGACCTGGATACCGCCGCGGCGCTGGCCCGGATTGCCGGCTAGGCGCGCCCGCCCGACAGCGGCCCGGCCATCTGGGCGCCGGCCGGCCTCTCAGCCCTAGACTGTCTGGCGTGACTGTCTCCGGGACGAGTGCGCGCACCCAGGCTATCGACACCGTCGAGCACGCCGCCACCAGTCCCGACGAGCCGCAACCCTTTGCCGAGCTGGGTCTCAAAGACGACGAATACCAGCGCATTCGCGAGATCCTGGGCCGCCGCCCCACCGACACCGAGCTGGCGATGTACTCGGTGATGTGGAGCGAGCACTGCTCCTACAAGTCGTCCAAGGTGCACCTGCGCTACTTCGGCGAGACCACCACCGACGAGATGCGCACCGGCATGCTGGCCGGCATCGGCGAGAACGCCGGCGTCGTCGACATCGGCGACGGCTGGGCGGTCACCTTCAAGGTGGAGTCGCACAACCACCCGTCCTACGTCGAGCCCTACCAGGGCGCGGCCACCGGTGTCGGCGGGATCGTCCGTGACATCATGGCGATGGGCGCGCGACCGGTCGCGGTGATGGACCAGCTGAGGTTCGGCGCGGCCGACGCCCCGGACACCCGTCGCGTGGTCGACGGGGTGGTGCGCGGCATCGGCGGCTACGGCAACTCGTTGGGGCTGCCCAACATCGGCGGCGAAACCGTCTTCGATGCGTGCTACGCCGGCAACCCGTTGGTGAACGCCATGTGCGTCGGCGTCTTACGCCAGGAGGACCTGCACCTGGCCTTCGCGTCGGGCACAGGCAACAAGATCATCCTGTTCGGTGCCCGCACCGGGCTGGACGGCATCGGCGGGGTGTCGGTGCTGGCCTCGGACACGTTTGATATTGAAGACGGCGGGGGACCGGCCCGCAAGAAACTGCCCTCGGTTCAGGTCGGCGACCCGTTCATGGAGAAGGTCCTGATCGAGTGCTGCCTCGAGCTGTACGCCGGTCACCTGGTGGTCGGCATCCAGGACCTGGGCGGCGCCGGATTATCATGCGCCACTTCGGAATTGGCGTCGGCAGGCGACGGTGGGATGGCGATCCGCCTCGACACCGTGCCGCTGCGCACCACCGGGATGACGCCCGCGGAGATCCTCTGCAGCGAATCCCAGGAGCGGATGTGCGCGGTGGTCACCCCGGACAACGTCGACGCCTTCTTGGCCGTGTGCCGTAAATGGGACGTGCTGGCGACGGTGATCGGCGAGGTGACCGACGGCGACCGGTTGCGGATCACCTGGCACGGCCAGACGGTCGTCGATGTCCCGCCGCGCACCGTCGCCCACGAGGGCCCCGTCTACCAGCGTCCGGTCGCGCGCCCCGAAACGCAGGACGCCCTGAATGCGGACGGCTCGGCGGGGCTGCCGCGACCGGCCACCGGTGACGAGCTGCGCGCCACGTTGCTTGCCCTGCTGGGCAGTCCGCACCTGTGCAGCCGGGCATTCATCACCGAGCAGTACGACCGGTACGTGCGGGGCAACACCGTGCTGGCCGAGCACGCCGATGGCGGTGTGCTGCGCGTCGACGAATCCACCGGCCGCGGCATCGCGTTGTCGACCGACGCGTCCGGCCGCTACACGAAGCTGGATCCCTACACCGGCGCCCAGCTCGCACTGGCCGAGGCCTACCGCAACGTCGCTGTCACCGGGGCGACCCCGGTCGCGGTGACCAACTGCCTGAATTTCGGTTCGCCCGAAGACCCCGGAGTGATGTGGCAGTTCTCCCAGGCGGTGCAGGGCCTGGCCGACGGCTGTGTGGCCCTGGGGATTCCGGTGACCGGCGGCAACGTCAGCTTCTACAACCAAACGGGGTCGACGGCGATCCTGCCCACCCCGGTGGTCGGGGTGCTCGGCGTCATCGACGACGTCGCCCGGCGCATCCCCACCGGCCTGGGCACCGAGCCGGGCGAAACCCTGCTGCTGCTGGGCGATACGCGCGACGAGTTCGACGGTTCGATCTGGGCGCAGGTGACCGCCGACCATCTGGGCGGGGTGCCGCCCAAGGTCGACCTGGACCGCGAGAAGCTGCTGGCCGAGGTGCTGCGTTCGGCATCGCGCGACGGACTGGTGTCCGCCGCGCACGACCTGTCCGAAGGCGGCCTCGCGCAGGCCGTCGTCGAAGCCGCGCTGGCCGGTGAAACCGGTTGTCGCATTGTGCTTCCCGAGGATGCCGATCCGTTTGTGATGTTGTTCTCCGAGTCGGCGGGCCGCGTGCTGGTGGCGGTGCCGCGCACCGAGGAGAGCCGGTTCCGTTCAATGTGCGAGGCGCGGGAACTGCCGGCGGTGCGCATCGGCGTCGTCGACCAGGCCTCCGACGCCGTGGAGGTCCAGGGACTGTTCACGGTTGCGCTGGCCGAACTGCGCGAGACCTCCGAGGCGGTGCTGCCGCGGCTCTTCGGATGAGTGCGCGCAGCGAATCCTGATGTCGGCCAGGCATTTCCGTCAGGCCGGCGCACTGTCCTTGGCCGCCGCGCTGGTCGGCTGGAGCTTCGTCGGTCCGCGATTGCCGGCCGCGTGGCGGGCGGTGCTGCAGGCCGGCGCGGGCGGGCTGCTGGTGTGGGTGACGCGGGCGCCGCTGGGCCTGGGCCCGCCCCGGCTATCGTCAGGCTTGCGGCTGGGCGCACTGGCGGCGTCCTCGGCGGCGAGTGCGGTGGCCGCGACGACGCTGCTACCGCCGGTGCGCCAATCGATGGCCGACCGCGAGCTGCCGGCGACGGCGCCGGACTGGCTGCTGTGGCGGATACCCGTGGGCACCGTGTGGTCGGAGGAGTCCGCCTTCCGTGGGGCGCTGGCCGCCGCAGGCTCCGCCGCGTTCGGAGCACGCGGTGGACGGTTGTTGCAGGCCAGCGCTTTTGGCCTCTCGCACGTCGCCGACGCGCGCGCGACGGGTGAGCCGGTGGCCGCCACCGTGCTGGTCACCGGCATCGCGGGCTGGCTCTTCGGTTGGCTGGCCGACCGCTCCGGCAGCCTGGCCGCGCCCATGCTGGCGCACCTGGCCATCAACGAGGCCGGGGCCATCGCCGTGCTGGCCGCGAAGTCCCCGAATCGCTGACCAGCCGTCAGGGATTGATGGTGTAGTCGCCCAGTTGGCGGCCCCACACGAAATCGACCGCGAGCGGCGACCCGAGTTCGAAGTGGTTGTAGGGAGCCATGCTCGCGCCGGTGTCCATCACCAGGAAGGGGGCGGGCCACAGTTCGCGGGTGATCTTCTGCCAACAGCCCGCCCGTCCGCCGGGACCGCCTCTGGCATTTGTTCGTGGCAGGTTCTCCGGCCAGATGTACGGGTTGGGGGCACCCGCGATGGCGCCCGACGCGTGGGCGCCCAGCGAGTAGCCGTTATCCCCCAACGCGTTGTGGATTCGTGGTGCGACCTCATCGAAATTATGGATGGTGCAATAGATTTCGGGACTATATTCGTCGAGCAGCTGGCTGCTGGGAACCAGGTCGGTCGCGCCGCGGACGAAAAAGGGCCCGCTGCGGCCCAAGACGTCGGCGCCGGCGTCGCCCAATCCGGCGGCCGCCAGCAGCGCGGCGTCGAGGTCGCGTTGCCGGGAATTGAGTGTGCGCGCGGTGGTCACCGCGTGGTCGAGCGCGTCCCACAGGTCCGGTGAGGCTCGCGCGTAGGTATCGCCCAGCGCCGCCAGCCGCTGAATGTCGTTGCGCAGGGCGGGCATCCGGGGGTTCAGGTCGTCGAGGACGGCGTTGCCGTTCGTCAGCGAGGCGCCGAACTTCTGGCCCAATCCGGTCAGCGCCCGCGCGGCCGCGCTGAGCGTGAGGTTCACCTTGACCGGATCGACCTTCTCGGCGATCGACGTGAGCGTCTCGAAGAGGGTGTTGAACTCGGTTGTCACCGACGTCGCATCGATCACGATCGAGGGGGTGATCGGTTGCGCCGCGGGGTTTTTCGGCGAGCTCAGCGCGACATATTTGTTGCCGAACACGGTGGTCGCCTTGACGGCCGCCGCGACGTTGGCCGGGATCTGCTTGATGTATTTCGGGGTGATGTCCAGGATGACCTTGGCCGCCGGCCGGCCGTCATGCGTGGTCTCCGAGACGCTCGACACGCGGCCGATCTGCACCCCGTTATAGGTCACCTTGGAGCCGGGATCCATCACCAGGCCCGCCCGGGCGGCCACCATCGTCAACTTCGTGGTCGGCGTGAGGTCGCCCCGAAATTGCAGGTACAGGAGCAACCCGATCAGCCCCGTGACCACGATCGTCACCAGGCCGGCGGTCTTGTACGGCGGCCGCGCCCTCGAGCGACGGGGCTCCATGATTTTGAGACCCTAGGGTATGGCCCCCCGCGACAAAGCCGATCCGGCCAAGACCCGGCAGGCTGTGCTGGCCGTCGCGGACTGGCTGCGCGACGAATCCCGTCCGATCCCCGACCGGCAGGAATTGGCGACGGCCGTTCGGCTGACCGCCCGCACCCTGGCCGCGGTGGCGCCCGGGCGCAGCGTGGAACTGCGGATCCCGCCGTTCGTCGCGGTGCAGTGCATCGCCGGGCCCGCGCACACCCGCGGCACCCCGCCCAACGTGGTGGAAACCGAACCGCGGACCTGGCTGCTGCTGGCCACCGGAATCTCGTCGTTCGCCGACGCGAAGCTCACCGGTGCGCTGCGCCTTTCCGGCTCCCGCGCCGGTGAGATTGAACACTGCCTGCCCCTGTTCGATGTGGGCTGAATGTAACCCTGAACTGCAGGTTTAGCTCTTCGGGGTGGGATTTCGTCGTTCAACACGCCCGACGGATTCGGCGGCGCGGCTCCAGTGCCCGTAGACTCCGGTACGTCACCAACCGTTCCCCGGGGAGCTGCCTAATCGTGACCGTCCAGGAACCCGAAGAGGACTTCAACGCACCCCGTGAAGAATGCGGTGTATTCGGGGTTTGGGCCCCGGGCGAGGACGTCGCCAAACTCACCTATTACGGCTTGTACGCGTTGCAGCATCGCGGTCAGGAAGCCGCCGGCATCGCCGTCGCCGATGGATCCCAGGTTTTGGTCTTCAAGGACCTAGGCCTGGTCAGCCAGGTTTTCGACGAGCAGACGCTGGCGGCCATGCAGGGCCACGTCGCCATCGGCCACTGCCGCTACTCGACCACGGGCGACACGACGTGGGAAAACGCACAGCCGGTGTTCCGCAACACAGCGGCCGGCACCGGGGTTGCGCTGGGACACAACGGAAACCTGGTCAACACCGCCGAGCTGGCCGCCCGCGCACGCGACGAGGGGCTGATCGCCCGGCGCGCACCGGCGCCGGCGACGACGGACTCCGACATCCTGGGTGCGCTGCTGGCCCACGGCGCGGCGGATTCCACCCTGGAGCAGGCGGCGCTGGATCTGCTGCCGACCGTGCGCGGCGCCTTCTGCCTGACCTTCATGGACGAGAACACCCTGTACGCGTGCCGCGACCCGCATGGGGTGCGGCCACTTTCGCTCGGACGGCTGGACCGCGGCTGGGTGGTGGCCTCGGAAACGGCGGCGCTCGACATCGTGGGCGCCTCCTTCGTGCGCGACATCGAGCCGGGCGAACTGCTGGCGATCGACGCCGACGGCGTGCGCTCGACGCGTTTCGCCAACCCCACCCCGAAGGGCTGCGTCTTCGAGTACGTGTACCTGGCCCGACCCGACAGCACGATCGCCGGCCGGTCCGTCCACGCGACGCGGGTCGAGATCGGTCGACGGCTGGCCCGCGAACGCCCCGTCGAGGCCGACCTGGTGATCGGCGTGCCCGAGTCGGGCACCCCGGCCGCGGTCGGATATGCGCAGGAGTCGGGCATTCCCTACGGCCAGGGGTTGATGAAGAACGCCTACGTCGGGCGCACCTTCATCCAGCCGTCGCAGACCATCCGCCAGCTCGGTATCCGGCTGAAGCTCAACCCGCTGCGCGAGGTGATCCGGGGTAAGCGACTCATCGTCGTCGACGACTCGATCGTGCGCGGCAACACCCAGCGCGCCCTGCTGCGGATGCTGCGCGAGGCCGGTGCCGTCGAAGTGCACGTGCGGATCGCCTCACCCCCGGTCAAATGGCCCTGCTTCTACGGCATCGACTTCCCGTCACCCGCGGAATTGATCGCCAACGCGGTCGAAGACAAGAAAGAGATGCTCGAGGCGGTGCGGCATGCCATCGGCGCCGACTCGCTGGGTTACATCTCGCTGCGCGGCCTGGTCGCGGCCTCCGAGCAGCCGGCGTCGCGGCTGTGCACCGCCTGCTTCGACGGCCAGTATCCGATCGAACTGCCCGGGGAAACCGCGTTGGGCAAGAACGTCATCGAGCACATGCTCGCCAACGCCGCCCGCGGCGCCGGGCTCGACGATCTTGCGGCCGACGAAGTGCCGGTTGTGCACTGAGAGCGCTCGACTGCAGTTCTTGACCGACGTTTGATACCGGCCGTCAGCGCCGCCCGGTAGCCTTTATCGCGATGACGGATCCCGGAAAGAGCCCCGACCGCCACCACGGCAATCAGGGCATCACCTACGCGTCGGCCGGGGTGGACATTGAAGCCGGCGACCGCGCCGTCGAATTGTTCAAGCCGCTGGCCACGAAAGCCACGCGACCCGAGGTTCGGGGCGGTTTGGGCGGATTCGCCGGCTTGTTCGCGCTACGGGGCGACTACCGCGAGCCGCTGCTCGCGGCGTCCACCGACGGCGTCGGCACCAAGCTGGCGGTCGCCCAGGCGATGGACAAGCACGACACCGTCGGGCTGGACTTGGTCGCGATGGTGGTCGACGACCTCGTGGTGTGCGGCGCCGAGCCGTTGTTCCTGCAGGATTACATCGCGGTGGGCCGGACGGTGCCGGAACGCCTGAGCGCCATCGTCAGTGGCATCGCCGAGGGATGCGTGCGGGCCGGCTGCGCGCTGCTGGGCGGAGAGACGGCCGAACACCCCGGTCTGATGGAACCGGACCACTACGACATTTCGGCCACCGGTATCGGTGTCGTCGAGGCCGACGACGTGTTGGGGCCCGACCGTGTCAAACCCGGCGACGTCATCATCGCGATGGGCTCGTCCGGTCTGCATTCCAACGGCTATTCGTTGGCGCGCACGGTGCTGCTCGAGATCGACCGGATGAATCTCGCGGGCTACGTGGAGGAGTTCGGCCGCACCCTGGGCGAAGAGCTGCTCGAACCCACCCGCATCTACGCCAAGGACTGCCTGGCGCTCGCGGCCGAAACCCACGTCCGCACCTTCTGCCACGTCACCGGCGGCGGACTGGCCGGCAATCTGCAGCGCGTCATCCCGCACGGGCTGGTCGCCGAGATGGACCGCGGCACTTGGACGCCCGCGCCGGTGTTCGCCATGATCGCCCAACGCGGCCGGGTGACGCGGGAGGAGATGGAGAAGACGTTCAACATGGGCGTCGGGATGATCGCCATCGTGGCTCCCGAGGACACCGACCGCGCCTTGGCCATCCTGACCGCACGGCATCTGGACTGCTGGGTACTGGGCACCGTCGGCAAAGGCGGAAAAGAGGGCCCGCGGGCCAAGATGGCCGGTCAGCACCCGAGGTTTTAGGAAGCTCGCACTTCGGCCGAACTAACGCGGCGCCCGTGCACTACGCATCGGCGCCGGGGCGTTGGTCTAGCGACGCCAGTTGTCCTGGTTATCCCAGGCTTCGTCGGATCCGTCGCTGTCCAGGTCCGCGGATTCATCCGAATCCGACCCTGACAGCTCGCGCTGAAGCCGCTGGAAGTCGGTCTGCGGAGAACTGTATTTGAGTTCTCGAGCAACCTTGGTCTGCTTTGCCTTAGCCCGGCCGCGGCCCATGGGGGAACCCCCTCGCGCAATAACGGAGCGGCCTAACGAGTAGGCGGCTCCGATCTCCTGGTGTCATTTTGTCCTGCTGACAGTTTACCGTGCCTCGCTACTGAGCGGTGGAGCCCCCTGCTAGCTGTGGCGGACGTTACCGTTCATTATCCCGCACCGCCCCGCAACCGTTCAACAGCTAACCGTCCGGCGCCGATCTGTTCGGTGGCGGGCAGCGAATCGGCATCGATCGCCGCAGCCACCGAGGCCTCCGGGCCGGTCGCCAATTCCGTCTCGGCGGGCAGCCCACGCTTGACGAGCGCCAGCGCTATCGGCCCGAGATCCACGTGGTCGACCACCGTGCCGAGGCGGCCGACCGTGCGGCCGCCGGCCAGCACCGGCTCACCGGTCGACGGCCGGTCCACCGACCCGTCGAGATGCAGCAGCACCAGCATCCGGGGCGGTCGGCCCAAGTTGTGCACCCGTGCGACGGTCTCCTGCCCCCGGTAGCAGCCCTTGTCCAGATGGACGGCCCCGGTGCCGGGGCCACCGATCCAGCCCACTTCGTGCGGGATCGTGCGCTCATCGGTGTCGACGCCGAGGCGGGGTCGCAGGGCCGCGACGCGGTGGGCTTCGTAAGCCCACACCCCGCTGGGCCGCACACCGGCCTGCGTCAGGCGAGTCCGCCACTCGACGGCCGCGGCGCGCGGGACCAGCAGGTCCAGTTCGATCTGGCCGGCCGGGGCGCCCGGCATCCGCCGCACGAAGCCATCACCGGCGGGAACCGCGGTCAGCTCGGCGGGCAGCGCATCCACCCCGAGCGCGTGCAGAACCGCCTGGTCGGCCAGCTTCGGGCCGAGCAACGACAGCACGGCCAGGTCCGCGCCGGCCGGGGTGACCTCGGACCAGAACACCATCTTGCGCAGGTAGTCCAGGAGCGGCTGGGCCCGCCACGGTTCGGTGTCGAGGTAGGTGGTGTCGGCCAGCTCGGTCTGGATCCAGTGATCCTCGACGCGGCCCTGGCCGTCGAGGCTGAGGTTCTGCGTGCTGGCGCCGTCGGGAAGGTCACTGACGAATTGCGTCGAAATGCTGTGCAGCCAGGTCTGCCGGTCTTTCCCCGTCAAGGTGAGGACACCGCGGTGCGAGCGGTCGACCAATACCGCCTCGTTCTCCGCGGCACGCTGCTCGCCCAGCGGATCGCCGTGATGCCAGACGGCACCGGCGTCGGGACCGGTTTCGGGGGCGGGGACGGGTTGGCTCACGAGTCAACTCTACGGACCGCGCCAGTCGCTCCGCCCGCTCGCGGTCGTGAGATCGACCTCATTGGATAGGCTTCTCGACCATGGCCGGCCGGACGGGAGTGATTGTCACGCTGGACGGCGAAATACATTCGCCGGATGCGCCGCTGCTGCACGCCGACGACCTGGCGGCGGTCCGCGGCGACGGCGTCTTCGAGACGCTGTTGGTCCGCGACGGCCGGGCCTGTCTGATCGAGTCGCATCTGCAGCGGCTGACCCAGTCGTCCGCGATGACCGATCTGCCCGCGCCGGATCTGCCGCGCTGGCGAAGCGCGATCGAGGTAGCCACCCGACAGTGGTGCGCGGGCAACGCCGACGAGGGCGCGATGCGGTTGATCTACAGCCGCGGCCGCGAGGGTGGTTCGGTGCCGACGGCCTACGTCATGGTCAACCCCGTTCCCGAACGGGTGACGGCGGTCCGGCGTGGCGGGCTGGCGGCGATCACGCTCGACCGCGGGCTGCCCGCCACCGGTGTCGACGCGATGCCGTGGCTGTTGGCCGGCGCCAAGACCCTGTCGTACGCGGTCAACATGGCCGCCCTGCGCCATGCCGCCCGCCGAGACGCCGGCGACGTGATCTTCGTCAGCACGGACGGCTACATCCTGGAAGGGCCCCGCTCGACCGTGGTGATCGCCACCGCCGCCGAGACTCCGGACGGTCAGCCGTGCCTGCTGACACCGCCGCCGTGGTACCCGATCCTGCGCGGCACCACCCAGCAAGCCCTCTTCGAGGTGGCCAGGGACAAGGGGTACGACTGCGACTACCGGGCGCTGCGCGTCGCGGATCTGGATGCCGCCCAAGGTGTTTGGCTGATCTCCAGCATGACCTTGGCGGCCCGCGTGCACACACTCGACGGCCGCCCACTGCAAACGTCCCCGATGGCCGCGGAATTCGCCGAACTGATCGACGCCGCCATCGTCAGCGATCGCTGAGCGCTGAATTCTGTTGTCGGCTGGCCGATTCGCGGGTACGGTCGGCCGTACACAAGGAAGGAGGTGGTCCGCGAAATTGATAGCTTCATGGACATGTGAGGTGGCTGCGCGCTAGCAGCACCTGCTCGGAAGAGCTGGCGTCACACGTGCGCTAGCGAATTCCCCGCAGTCACCCGGCCCCCGAGCTTCCGGTTTTTGTCCAACCAGGAACACGGCTCGGGGGCCGCTCCATGTCTGGAGCGGTTACTGGTTCACCCTCGCGGCGATGTCCCCGGCGATCTTGCCGGCCTGACCGGTGCCGGCGTCCGGGCCGCACACCAACAAGTCGACGACCACGTTGGACGCCGCGTGCAGCGCGTGATGGCAGACCCGGGTTCCGTCCGCTTGGGTTCGCTGCTGGTAGATCTTCGGCGGAGCTCCGGTGACGTCACCGAATGTCCAGCCATACGACTTGCCGTTGAAGCTCATCGTGATCGACTGCCCCGCGCACGCCTTCCATTTGTCGACCGTCGCCTGCACGAACGCGGCGGCCTTCTCGGGCGACGAGAACGCCGCGACGGCTTCGTACACACGGTGCGGCGGGCTTTCGCCGGCGGTGTGCACGGCCTGCCCACTGACGGCGGTGTAGCCGTCGGCGTTCTGATAGTTCGAGCTTTCGATGGGCTCCCAGGCGTTTTTGCAGTTCGGGTTGGACAGCGTTGCCCGCAGGTTGCGCAGCTGTCCGGCCTTCTCGGAGACCACCAGGTCCTGGTCGCCGATGATGGGACCGATCTCGGCGGGCCCAAGCAGATAAGAGTCCAGCTTCGACGTATTAGATCCGTTGGTCGCCGTCGGCCCCGCGCCGGCGGCCGGCGCCGAATTCGAGCCCGCCTTGGGCGCTTTGGTCTTGCCGCCCTGCATCGCCAGCACGACGACGATCGCGATCACCGCGATCACGGCGACGGCGGTGCCGCCGATGACCAGCAGCCACTTGTTGGATCCGCCGCCCGCCGCGGGTGGGACGGGGGCCTTGGTCGACGGTCCGCCGGCCGGTGCCGCGCCAGCCGGCGCCTTCGCGACGGTTGGCGTGGACTGTGTCGACGCAGCGGCCGCCGGGCTGCCCCCCGCGTTGTTCTTGGCCTCGATTTCGGCCAGCACGTTGTCGATTTCGGTTCGGGTGCGGTACGTGACGTCGTGGCGCAGGCGCAGCATGCGCAGCAGCTGGCCGATATCGCCGCGAGCGCTGGGGTCTTCGCCGTCCTCGTCGAGGCCCGACCGGAGTTCGATGAGCAGTTGTGTCTGCTGCTGGGGGCTCAGCTCCTTTTCGGCGAGGATGTTGCCCAGCCGGGTGATGTACCCGAACGGCACCGGCGGGTCTTCGGGCAGCGGGTCGGGCAACGGCACCGGCTTGCCCTGCAGGGCGTGCACCGCGGTGACCAGTTGGATGCCGGCGTCGACGGTCGGCTCGCGGTAGTCGATGATCTGCAATGCGGCAAGGGGATTCACGCGCATGCTGTCGACGTCGCCGATGCGGACCGGAAGGATCGGCCGGTTCAGGGCCCGCGCGTAGCGCAACTCGGCTTGACTGGGTTTGGACTGCAGCCAGTTGTTCGACAGCGCGACGATGAACACGTCGCACGAGCGGATCTGCTCCAAGATCTTGTTCCACCACGATTCGCCGCCGCCGAGTTCCTGGTCGAACCAAACCTGCTGCTGTCCGCGCCGAAGGGCGCTCGTCAGGGCATCGACCGTCGCCCGGTCTTGGCTCGAGTAGCTGATGAACAGCGCCATCGAAGTCTCCTTGGTGAGATGGAGCGAACTCACTCGGGCGAAAGCCCCGGATGCGGCGGCTATTGCACGTGCGCCGATACCGTATCAGTGTTGGGCCCTATCAGAAGGCGCAAATTCACTGCCATTTGGGTTGCTGGCGGTCGAAACCTAACCGTCGGAGGCGTCGAGAACTCGGGCTTCTTCGGACGGGCGGACTTCGGCGTAGCGGCGCGCGAATTCCGCACCGGGGACCGGCCATTGCTCGCCCGCCCGCCCGCGTACCACCCAGTCGCCGTCGGCCGCGATCGTGGGTCCCTCGAGGGTGTCGATGGTCTCGCCGGGCTGGGCCGGGCGGGCTTGCACCCGTCCCTTGCGTCGCCACCGGCCATCGCCGGCGGGTTCGTAGGTGTCGCGGAAGATGTCGTCGCGCACCGACCAGAGCTTGCCGTCTTCGGTGATCGCCCAATCGCCGGCCTCGGCGCGCATGGTGTGACCCGAATCCGACGTCCACGTCCAGCCGGCGCTGCGCTGCTCCGCGCTGACCGTCCCCACCCGGGAAAAGGATTGCCACAGTGGGCGTGAGCGAAAGCCCAGCTGCCGCAGGCTCCACAAGGTGCCGGCCAGACTGCGGACCGCGGCGTTGAGCAGATCCGGGTTGGTCTCGACCGTCGACCAGTCGACCAGTTTGTCGTGGATCTTGCGCGAGTCGTCGCGCGGCGAACCGTACTTCCAGCCGTTGCGGCGGTAGTAGCGACACCAGTCCTCGTGCTCCGCTTTGGCCATGCTCATCGCCGCGTCGTCATCGAAGCCCATCAACGCCAGCTGTTGCAACGGCGCCAATCCCGCCATGTCGCGTCCGGACAGCTGAGCCGGCGGACTGCCCCAGGTATTCCAGGTATGTCCGGCAATCTGTTCCACCATCCACAGCGCGTTGCGCACCTGTCGGCGGTTGGACCCGCGGTAGAACTCGTTGAGCTCGGCCCACGGCAGTGCGGCCGCCGACCGCGGCGCCGCCGGGTCGATCGTCGAGACGTAGCGCTCGTGGATCAGCCGTGCCGCGCGCTCCCAGGCGTCCTGTACCTGGCCCTCCTGGGTGTCGAGCACCAGCGAGTAGGACTGCAGCCGGCCGACTACCCGGATCGAGTCGTCACTGATGCTGGTGTTGAGATCCGAAGCGTGGATGGGCATTTCGGGGAACCGGGCGGCAAGTCGGGCGGCCGTCGTCGCGGCGTGGGCGTCCACGAAGATCACCGCGCACGTGGCGGGGTCGGCCTCGCCGATCAACTTCAGCATGGCCGGTACGGTCGGCGCCTCCGCCACCGCGTCGATGGCCGGTCCGTCCGACATGAATCCCGCCTGCTGCCGGTAGAACTCGTGATCGGCCAGGTAATCCTCGGCGTCGCGTTCGACGAGGGTGAGCGCGGGCAACGGGACCGCGTCGGGTGGGGTGTAGAAGTCGCGCTCCAGGGCGCGCTGGGTCAGATTGGCGCACAGCGCAAGAGTCAATTGAGATGTGCCGCAGACAAATACGCGCTGCGTTCGATGAGTCGCGCCGATGGCATCGAGGAGCCTGCCGGCGGTCACCTCGTATTTGCCGACGACGTCGGCCGCCCACCGGGTGTCGGATCCGCCGAACTGCTGGGCGCGCCACGCCTGAGCTAGCCACGGGTCGTCCATGCGCACGATGAGGGGCAACCGCCGCTTGTGGGCGACCTCGGCGAGCCGGTGGCTGATCAGGTCGAGCCACAGCAGGTTGATCGCCGGGTCGGGTGCCATCAGGTAAAGACGGGAAAGGTTGCGCCACAGCCGAAGTGAAACCAGCGTGGACGGGGTGTTGAAGTCCACCAACACCACCCGGGCACCCTGCCTGCGGGCCCGTGCCACCCGGTCGTCGCTGGCGCCGGTGATGACGACCAGCGTGGTGCGGCGGTCCAGGGTCCGTGCGACCGCGCTGATCATCGATTGGGTGTCAGCGTCGACACCGACGATGGCCGTGACGGAGTCGGCCAGGTTGGCTCGCAGGCGATCCACCTGGGACCGGAACACGCCGACGACCACGCCGCCCAGTCCGGTGAAAATCGCCGCCAGCGCTGCGATCCGGGCCAGTTCGAGCCCGACCGGCGTGGGGTTGGGGCAGGTTCGCCCGCTCACCGAGAAGTCGCCGGTGCCGCCCTTGACCAGACTGGCCGTCGCCATCAGCGGGGTGAAGAAGGCCGGATGGTTGGCGTCGTGGCATCCCCAATAGGAGGTGAGGCCCAGCACCGCGCCCATGCTGACGAGCGCAGCGATCACGGTGAACGAAACCCCCACCACCCGGTGGCTGCTGTCCGAGCGGAAGGTCAGCACGCAGGCCGCGATCAGCACGGTGACCACGATCGCCAGTGTCGGCATCGATCCCGGCCGGCCGAACCAATTGAGCGACGGCGGCAGCGCGTCGAGGACCGCGGGCTGCAAATCCAGGACGGCCAGATAAAGGATCAGCAGCAGGCCGGTCGCGCTGACCGCCCGGTGCAGAAGGCGCGAGGGTGACCGCGTGGGACGCATCCGACCGACCTCCCTTCCCGGGCATATCGTCGACCATCGGACGCTCGGACGTCGAACAGTACACGCAGAAAAGTCGGCCGCGGGCCGGTTGCTAACCGGCGAACCGGGACAGCCGCGCCGATAGATGGGGGACCAGACCGCCGTCGGCGTCCACGCGCTCCTCGACGTAGGCCAGATCGCCGCCTTCGACGATGCCGTAGAGGCGTTTGGCGCCGCCGACCAGCACACCCGACCTACTGCGGGCCAGCGCATCGGTGACCAGCTCCCATGACGACTGGGTCAGAGGGCGGCCGTAGAACAGTTCGACGTAGCCCGCCGAATGTGCCAACAGCAGTTCGATCGCGTTGGATTCGCCGGGGTCGTCCGGATCGTTGACGAAGCGCCAGAAACCGCTCTCGCGCAAGCCCCGCTCTTCGTAGTCGCCCTCCTCGCTGAGCCGCCAGGAGCGGGCTTCCCAGTTCAGGTAGTCGCCGCCGTCGTGCGAGACCACGATCTGCTGGCCGAACCGGTAGTCCCCGTCATGTCCACGGCCCTCGCCTTCGCCGCGCCAGACGCCGACCAGCGGCAGCAGCGCCAGCAAGGTATCGCTCAGATCGGCGCCCTCGCGCAGGTTGGCGGTGTCGGCGGGCAAGGGCAGGTCATCGTAGGAGGGGACGTTGCGCCCGGCGGTCAGCTTGGCGCGTTCAGCGGCGGCGGCCACCGCCCGGTCGCCGGAGCTAGCGGAGCTCAATGGGTCGTCGCCGGAGTGGGTCACGACTCGTCGGTGATGAGCCGGTAGAGGGTGTACAGGGCGAACCATGAGATCACCACGACCGACACCACCAGCATGATTTCGAAGAACAACACCACGGCGACAAGTCTATTAGTCCCGCGGCGTCCCCGTCGGGGGCGGCTGGTGGGTCAGGCGATCTTGACGTCGACCTCGTGGATGCCGGCACCCGACGGCGCCACCACGGCGTCACCATTACCGGCCTTGGACAGCGCGCGCAGGGTCCAGGATCCCGGAGCTGCGAAGAACCGGAAGTCACCGGTGGCCGACGCCACCACCTCGGCGGTGAACTCGTCCGAGGAGTCCAGCAGGCGGACGAACGCGCCACCCACCGCCTGACCGTCGCCGTCCACGACGCGGCCGGTGATCACCGTTTCCTTTTCCAGGTCGACGCTGGCGGGCAACGTCACTCCTTGTTTCGGTGCAGAGCACATATCAGCTTCCCAACTCGATCGGGGCACCCACCAGGGAGCCGTATTCCGTCCAACTGCCGTCGTAGTTCTTCACATTCCGATGCCCGAGCAATTCATAAAGAACGAACCAGGTGTGCGACGAACGCTCGCCGATGCGGCAGTAGGCGATCGTTTCCTTCTTGCCGTCGAGGCCTGCGTCGGCGTAGAGCTTGGCGAGCTCGTCGTCGGACTTGAAGGTGCCATCCTCATTGGCGGCCCTGCTCCACGGCACGTTGATGGCGCCGGGGATGTGGCCGGGCCGCTGGCTCTGCTCCTGCGGCAGGTGCGCCGGCGCCAGGATCTTGCCGGAGAACTCGTCGGGGGAGCGCACGTCAACCAGGTTCTTGACGTTAATGGCCGCGATGACGTCGTCGCGGAACGCCCGGATGCTGTTGTCCGGTGCGGCGGCGGTGTACGACGTCGCCGGCCTGCTGACGGGGTCGCTGGACAGCGCGCGACCGTCGAGCTCCCACTTTTTGCGGCCGCCGTCGAGCAGCTTGACCTTGTCGTGGCCGTACAGCTTGAAATACCAGTACGCGTAGGCGGCGAACCAGTTGTTGTTCCCGCCGTAGAGGATCACGGTGTCGTCATTGGCGATACCCCGCTCGCTGAGCAGTTTCGAGAACTGCTGGGCGTCGACGAAGTCGCGTTTGACCGGGTCCTGCAGATCGGAGCGCCAGTCCAGCTTGATCGCGCCGGGGATGTGGCCGGCGTCGTAGGCGCTGGTGTCCTCGTCGACTTCGACGAAGACGACGCCCGAGGCGTCGAGATTGCTCTCAGCCCAGTCGGTGGAGACCAGGACGTCGGAGCGTGCCATGGAGTGGATCCTTTCGCTTTTGTTACAGCAGGTCAGGTGGTACGCGCGGGGCGCCGGAAACGGGCCACCAGCGGGTAGAGCTGGCAACCCAGGCAGATGCCGAAGGCCGCATTGAGAAACGCGGCCGCCAGGGCGGCCGCGGTGGCGATGACGCCGGCCAGGACGGCGCCGGCGGCGAAGCCGGCCGTTCCCAGCAGGGCGAAGATCAGGCCGACGAGTTGGGCGAACTTCAGCGGTGCGGTCGGTTCGCGATCCTGCACCGGGCCCAGCCGGGGCGCGACGACGGTTGCGAATATCCGGCCGTACGGATGCTTGCGCGGGCCACCGGCCGCGCCGATGGCGAAGATGACGGCCTGGACGACCAGGATCACCGCCGCGGCCGGCGGACTTGCCGCCGACACGACAAGGGCCAACACCAAGACTGCGGTGGTGACCCAGGCGGCGAATCGCGGTCCACGCACATCGACCAGGTCGGGCTGCGTGATGGTGTTGCTGCTTGGCAAGGTACTGCTCCTCGATGCCCCTGTTTGCTGACGGAAATGACGAATGGAGACGTGCCACGGTGTGGATCCGGGCCGCTCCGAGTGCTACGCGAAAGCGCGGCTACTCAGCAGCAACAGCAACAACAACAGCCCGCGGTGCGGCACAGGTCAACTGCGCGGCGCTGGGTGAGCATGGGCTCGAGGCGGGCTGACACGTCGGTCAGCTTACCCAATGACACGGTGGTCAAGCCAACAGCGGTTTCAGCGCGGACCGCAGGTCGGCGGCGCTGGGCACTCCGGAGGTGCGGTATCGCTGCCGACCGTCGAGGTCGAAGATCAACGTGGTGGGCAGGGACAGGACCGAATACCGGCGTGCGGTCTCCGGATTGGCGTCGAGGTCGACCTCGACGTGGGCCACATCGCCCAGGTCGTCGCAGACCTGTTCGATGACCCGGCGGACCCGATCACATGGTCCGCACCAGGGGGCGCTGAAATGAACCACGGTCGGCCCGGTGTCGGAGAGCCCCAGCGCCGCGATGTCGGCGTCGGTGTCGCGGTCCGGCCGCGAATCGATTTCCCGGATGCTTCCGGAGCGACGGGTCAGCAACCACCCGGCCAGGGTTGCGGCGGCGAGCACCGCGACGGTCACGACGATGACGGTCATGACTGCTTGAACGCCTCGAGGGTCACGGTTACTCCATGGGTGATGCCCTCGATGATCACGTCGGATCCCCGCGCCCCCTCGGTGGTCGGTGCGACACCGAAGGGCAGCCGTTGGTTGGGCAGCCGTCCGCTGAAGGCGTGCAGCACGGCGTCGTGCTTGTCCGCCGGCACGGTCTGGTTGGCGGTGTCGGATCCGGTGAGGACGCCGGTCGGGGTGAAAACCAGCGTCGCCGGGTCATCCGGGGCGATCGAGAGGTCAACCGAGACGCTGACCCGGCGATCGAAGCCCGCCGATCTGGGTGTCCCGGTGAACACCAGCCCGTGGCTGTCCGAGATGCCCGATGCGGTGACGCCGCCGGTGGAGGTGTTGGTTTCCTTGGGCGGTGCCTCCACCATCAGGTCGCTGACGCCCATGAACCGGCCCAGGTGCGTCGAGTCGACGATGATCCGGCTCTCCAGCCTGCCCACCGCGAGCTTTGCATCCGGGCTGATCAGCCACGATGCCTGGGCCAGGTCCACCGCGTACATCGTGGCCTCCAGGGTGGCCCGGCCGGTCATCGCGTGGTCGACGGCGTTGGCCTTGATCTCCACCTGGCTGTAGTTGCCCCGCATCGCCTGCGGAAGGAAGGGGAAGGCCACGATGGCCACGAACGGATCGGTGCCGAGCTTGGCCGCTTTCCGGACACTTGACGACAGCCGGTATTCGGCATAGATGCTGGTCCCGTAGTCGAAACCAATCGCGCCCAGGGCCAGGACCGCAACCAGGATCGCCGTCGCGGTCACAGCAGTCAGCACCTTGCGCACCCGCACATTGTGGCCTAACGCCCAGGAGTCCGTCGCCGCCGGATCGGTCGTGGCGGGGCTCACACTGGTCTGTCTGCCACGCGAAAAAACCAGGTGACACGTTATCGTTAGGTGACCTGGTAACTAACGCTTAATGGCGTTGTGAATTTGGGAGATGGCGTTCCCCCGAGCTGGAGGGGCTAGTTGGAGCTACTACTGCTGACCTCGGAGCTTCATCCCGACCCGGTCTTGCCGTCGTTGTCCCTGCTTCCGCACACCGTCCGGACGGCGCCGCCAGAACCCGCTTCGCTGCTCGAGGCCGGAACCGCGGATGCGGTGATCGTCGACGCGCGCACCGATTTGTCGTCGGCGCGTGGCCTGTGCCGCCTGCTGAGCACGGCCGGCCGGTCGGTTCCGGTGCTGGCCGTGGTGAGCGAGGGCGGCCTGGTGGCCGTCAGCCCGGACTGGGGTCTGGACGAGATCCTGCTGCCCACCACCGGGCCCGCCGAGGTCGACGCCCGGCTGCGGCTGGTGGTCGGCCGTCGCGGCGGGCTGGCGGACCAGGAGAGTGCCGGCAAGGTGAGCCTGGGCGAGTTGGTGATCGACGAAGGCACCTACACCGCCCGGCTGCGGGGTCGCCCGCTGGATCTCACCTACAAAGAATTCGAATTGCTCAAATACCTGGCCCAGCATGCCGGGCGGGTCTTCACGCGCGCGCAGCTGCTGCACGAGGTGTGGGGGTACGACTTCTTCGGCGGCACTCGCACCGTCGACGTGCACGTTCGTCGTCTGCGGGCCAAGCTCGGTCCCGAGTACGAGGCCCTGATCGGCACGGTACGCAACGTCGGTTACAAGGCGGTGCGGCCCGCGCGCGGCCGCGCGCCGGTTGCCGAACCCGACGGCGCCGAATCCGAATCCGACGCGCAGGACGTCCAAGATCCGCTGGTCGATCCGTTGCACACGCAGTGACTTCGCTTGACTGGCGCCGGACGCTGACCGTCGAAGAGCAGCAGGGTGTACGCGAACTTATCGGTGCGGCAACCGAATTCGATGGCGTAGCCCCTGTCGGCGAACAGGTACTGCGCGAGCTCGGGCATGACCGCACCGAGCATCTGCTGATCACGAATTCCGCGTCCGGCGCCACGACGGCCACCGACGCAATCATCGGTTACCTCAATCTGAGCCCACCGCGCGACGGGGAGACCGGGATGGCCGAGCTCGTGGTACACCCGCAGGCTCGTCGGCGCGGCATCGGGTCCACACTGGCGCGCGCGGCGCTGGCCAGAACCGGTGCAGGCAACCGGTTCTGGGCGCACGGGACGCTCGAGCCGGCCCGCGCGACCGCGTCGGCGCTGGGCCTGGCCCCCGTGCGCGAACTCATGCAGATGCGACGCTCGCTGCGCGGTCTGCCCGACACCGTGCCCGCGGTGCCCGGGGTGGAAATTCGCACCTACGCGGGCACGGCCGACGACGCCGAGCTGCTGCGGGTCAACAATGCCGCGTTCGCCCACCATCCCGAACAGGGCGGCTGGACGGACGTCGAACTGGCGGATCGGCGCAACGAACCGTGGTTCGACCCTGCGGGCCTGTTTCTCGCGTTCGACGACTCCGGTGGCGATCAAGCCGGCACGCTGCTGGGCTTTCACTGGACCAAGGTGCACCTCGATCGGCCCGGCCTCGGC
This sequence comes from Mycobacterium mantenii, assembly GCF_010731775.1. Lineage (NCBI taxonomy): Bacteria > Bacillati > Actinomycetota > Actinomycetes > Mycobacteriales > Mycobacteriaceae > Mycobacterium > Mycobacterium mantenii. The sequence continues at coordinate 5,321,064 of NZ_AP022590.1, forward strand.
GAGGTGTACGTGGTGGGCGTCGACCCGTCCGCGCAGGGGCGTGGCCTCGGGCAGGCGTTGACCGCCATCGGGATCGACTGGTTGGGGCGGCGCCTGGCCGGCGCCGCCGAACCCACCGTGATGCTTTACGTGGAGTCCGACAACGTCGTCGCCGTGCGCACCTACCAGCGCTTGGGTTTTTCCACCTACAGCGTCGACACCGCATATGCGGCTGTTCCCCGGGTTAACTGACCGCGGGTACGAGGCGTATTCAACCAGGTCGTTAATCTGGTCGTGGCCACAACGACGTGGCTGTGGGCCGCGTCGGCGCATACTTTCGCCCGGACTTGGCAACCTCACAGGAGGAGAGGCCGGCGGCGCCCACATGCGTTCGCGACGCGTCAAGAAAGCGAGATCGGTGAGGCTCGACAGGCAGGGCAGGGCGCTAGCCGCCGTGGCGTTGGCAACAACACTGGGCGCCGGCACGCTGACTGCCTGCGGTAGCGACGAGAACCGCCGCGGGCCCGCGCCGCCCAGCGTCTCCGCGGCCACCGGAACGGCGGGGTGTGGCGGCAAGGACAAGCTGACGGCGGAGGGTTCCACCGCGCAGGAGAACGCGATCACGGTGTTCAACCGGGTCTGGGGCCAGTACTGCCCGGGCAAGGCTCTGGCCTACAACCCGACCGGGTCGGGCGCCGGCCGCGAGCAATTCATCGCCGGACACGTCGATTTCGCCGGCGCGGACTCCCCCTTGGTCGCGGACCAGATCGGCCCGGCCGCCAAACGCTGCGACGGGAACCCGGCGTGGGACTTGCCGCTGGTCTTCGGGCCGATCGCGATCGCCTACAACCTGCCCGGAAATCCGGCCCTGGTGCTCAACAGCGATGCCCTGGCCAAGATCTTCAGCGGCAAGATAACCCGGTGGAACGACCCGATCCTGGCGGCCCTGAACCCGGGTGCGGCGCTACCCGACACCAAGATCACCCCGATCTACCGCACCGACTCGTCGGGAACCACCGACAACGTGCAGAAGTATCTGACCGCCGCCGCGCCGCAGAGTTGGGCCAAAGGAGTCGGGACGGAATTCCAGGGGGGCGTCGGCGAGGGTGCCGAGAAGTCGGCCGGCGTCGTTCAGGCGGTGCGCGCCACCCCGGGCAGCGTGGGCTACGTCGAGAAGGGCTTCGCCGACCAGGCCGCCATGCCCTACGCGAAGATCGCGACCCGCGGGGGCGTGATTCCGCTGACCAACGACACGGCCGGAAACGCCGTAAAGGCGGCAACATTCCTCGCCGAGGGCGACGACTTGGTGCTCGACCTCAAGGCCATGTACAGCTCCGAGGAGCCGGACGTCTACCCGTTGGTGCTGGTCACCTACGAGATCGTGTGCTCCAAGGGTTACGACGCGCAGACCTCGGCGGCCATCAAATCGTTCCTCGCCGTAGCCGCTAACAACGCGCAGGGCGAGCTTTCCTCGGCCGGCTACGTGCCGCTGCCCGATAAGGTCAGGGAGCGACTGGTCAGCGCGATCAATGCGTTGCAGTAACGAATTGAATCGGGTGTCAAGGAGCGACAGCAGAACTGTGGCGGGATCCCAGTGACAACGCCGAATCCCACCGACGCGGGTTCGGGTGCGGTGGTCGCCGCGCCGTTCCCGGGGTCGCCGGCAACACCCACCAGCCCCTGGGGGCAGGGGCGACCGCATGTCGCGGACCGGATATTTCGCTGGCTCGCGCAGTCGTCGGGAGTGTTCATCGTCGTGGTGATCGCCGCGATCGCGGCCTTCCTGCTGGGCCGCGCGATACCGGCGCTGCAGCGCAATCGCGAGAACTTCTTCAGCTACGGCGGCAACTGGGTCACCACCAACACCTCGGCGATGCACTTCGGGATTGCCAGCCTGCTGCCGGTCACTGTGTTCGTGTCGCTGTTCGCGCTGACGCTGGCTATGCCGGTCGCGCTGGGCGTGGCCGTCTTCATCACCCAGTACGCACCGAGGCGGGTGGCCACACCGCTGGCGTATTCGGTCGACCTGCTGGCCGCGGTCCCGTCGATCATCTACGGGGCGTGGGGCCTGTACGTGTTGGCCCCGCAGCTGCGCCCTGTCGCCATCTGGCTCAACCGGTCCCTGGGCTGGTGTTTCCTGTTCGCCAGTGGCAACGCGTCGGCCGCTGGTGGCGGCACCATCTTCACCGGCGGGATCGTCCTGGCGGTGATGATTCTGCCAATCATCACCGCGGTCACCCGGGAGGTGTTCGTCCAGACACCGCAGGATCAGATCGAGGCCGTGCTGGCGCTCGGCGCCACCCGTTGGGAAGTTGTCAAGACCGTTACGCTGCCGTTCGGCCGGTCGGGGTATGTCAGCGGCTCGATGCTGGGGCTGGGCCGCGCCCTGGGCGAGACGGTCGCGCTTTTGATCATCTTGCGGGGCACCCAGTCGGCGTTCGGCTGGTCGCTGTTCGACGGCGGCTCGACCTTCGCTACCAAGATCGCCGGGGCCGCGGCCCAATTCAACGATCCGTACCAAGCCGGCGCGTACATCGCCGCCGGGCTGACGCTCTTCGTGGTCACCTTCGTGGTCGACGCCATGGCCCGGGGAGCCGTCGCCGGGACGGGCCGAAAGGGCGTCCGATGACGTCGATGCTGGACCGCCCACTCAAGTCGCGGACTTTCTCACCGCTCAGCCGCCGCCGCCGCGTCACGAATTGCGTTGCCACCGGACTGGTTTCGCTGTCGTTGCTTATCGCTGTGACTCCGTTGGTGATGGTGCTGTGGTCGGTGGTCGCCAAGGGATTCAAGGCGATCGCGTCGACGGTGTGGTGGTCGCACTCGCAGGCGGGGATGACGGCATTCGTGACCGGGGGCGGCGCCTACCACGCGCTGGTCGGCACCGTGCTGCAGGGACTGGTATGCGCCGTCATCTCGATCCCGCTTGGCCTCATGGTCGCGATCTATCTGGTCGAATACGGTGGCGGCACCGCGTTGGGCAGGCTGGCCTCCTTCATGGTCGACATCCTGAGCGGAGTGCCATCGATCGTGGCGGCGCTGTTCATCTATGCGCTGTGCGTGGCCACGCTGGGTCTTCCACGGTCGCAGTTCGCGGTGTCGCTGGCGCTGGTCTTGTTGATGCTGCCGGTGATCGTGCGCGCCACCGAGGAAATGCTGCGGATCGTGCCGGTGGATCTTCGCGAGGCCAGTTACGCGCTGGGCATCACCAAGTGGAAGACCATCACCCGGGTGGTCATCCCCACCGGGCTATCCGGCATCGTCACCGGGATACTGCTGGCGATGGCCAGGGTGATGGGGGAGACGGCGCCGCTGCTGATCCTCGTGGGTTATGCACAGTCGATGAACTTTGACATCTTCAGCGGCTTCATGGGCACGCTACCTGGCATGATGTTCAATCAGACGTCGGCGGGCGCAAGCCTCAACCCCATCCCGACGGACCGGTTGTGGGGTGCCGCACTAACCCTCATCCTGGTGATCGCCACCATTAACATCGCGGCCCGAGTGATAACCAGATTCCTCGGCGCCAGGAAGTCATAGGCAGGAGCACTAAGTGGCCAAACGGTTGGACCTCAAGGCCGTCAACATCTATTACGGCGCGTTTCACGCGGTCGCGGATGTGACGCTGTCGGTTCTGCCCCGCAGTGTGACGGCGTTCATCGGTCCGTCGGGTTGCGGCAAGACAACGGTGCTGCGCACGCTCAACCGGATGCACGAGGTGGTGCCCGACGGGCGCGTCGAGGGCAGCGTGCTCCTCGACGACGAAGACATCTATGGCCCAGGCGTCGACCCGGTCGGCGTCCGCCGGGCCATCGGGATGGTGTTCCAGCGCCCGAACCCGTTCCCCGCCATGTCGATTCGCGACAACGTGGTGGCCGGCCTGAAGCTGCAGGGCGTGCGCAACCGCAAGGTCCTCAACGAGACGGCAGAGTACTCGCTGCGCGGGGCAAACCTGTGGGATGAGGTCAAGGACCGGTTGGACCGGCCCGGCGGCGGACTGTCCGGCGGGCAGCAGCAGCGCCTGTGCATCGCGCGGGCCATCGCCGTGCAACCCGATGTGCTGCTCATGGACGAGCCGTGTTCCGCGCTGGACCCCATCTCGACGATGGCCATCGAAGAGCTGATCAGTGAATTGAAGCAGGACTACACCATCGTCATCGTCACCCACAACATGCAGCAGGCGGCCCGAGTCAGCGATTACACGGCGTTTTTCAACCTGGAGGCGGTCGGAAAACCGGGGCGCCTGATCGAGGTCGACGACACCGAGAAGATCTTTTCCAACCCGACTCAGAAGGCGACCGAGGACTACATTTCCGGCCGGTTCGGCTAGCGGGGGGCCGCGGGCGCGGTGTTCCCTTACTGCGAAGCGGGTTTCGCGTCTTCCTCGGGCAGTTTGCCGGTCGCCTGGAAAATGACCCGGCGGGCCACCTCGACGGCGTGGTCTGCGAAGCGCTCGTAAAACCGGCCCAGCAACGTCACGTCGACGGCGGCTGCGACGCCGTGCTTCCATTCCCGGTCCATCAGCACCGAGAACAGATGCCGGTGGAGATCGTCCATGGCGTCGTCTTCTTCGCGAATCCGGGCGGCCTTCTCCGGGTCGCGCGACAACACCACCTCTTGGGCGCTGTTGCCCAATTCGACTGCAATGCTGCCCATTTCGGCGAAGTAGCCGTTGACCTCTTCGGGCAGTGCGTGCTGGGGATGGCGCCGGCGGGCGATCTTGGCGACGTGCAGCGCCAGCGCACCCATCCGGTCGATGTCTGCCACCATCTGGATGGCACTCACTATGGCCCGCAGGTCACCGGCCACCGGTGCCTGTAATGCCAGCAGTACGAAGGCGCTTTCCTCGGCGCGCGCGCTGAGCGCGGCGATGGCTTCGTGATCGGAGATGACTTGTTCGGCTAGCACCAAGTCGGCCTGCAGCAGAGCCTGGGTGGCCCGCTCCATGGCGATTCCCGCCAAGCCGCACATCTCGCCGAGACGCTCCGACAACTCCGAGAGCTGCTCGTGGTAGGCGGTCCGCATATCGTCAAGCGTACGGTCTTCCGGGCCCGAACGGGCGGCGGAGCGCCGTCAAAAGCGGTTACTCGCAGGTGGTGTCGGCCGCGTTGGTGACGGTCAGGTCCTCGGGCAGCTTGGCTGGTGCGTTGCTCGAGCCGCGTTCTATTTGCAGGCTGATCGACGAACCGCTGGGCGAGGGAGTGGTGACCGACTTGAAGTCGGGGCCCAACACCACCTGCACGACCTGCCCGTAGCCGGAAACCCGCTGGACTTTCGCATTGGCGAACGAGGACGCGACGGTGGCGGCGGCCTCTTCGTTTCCGGGCGAGAACAGCACCGTGGTCGCGCCCACCGAACTCGGGTAGTCGTCGGGTGACATCACGTTGAAGCCGTCCCGCTTGAGCTGTGTTGTCGCGGTGGCCGCCAGACCGCTCTGGGTGGTCGCATTGGAAACCCGCACCGTCACCCCGCCGGGCGAGGTCGTCGTGACCTGCTCACGTTGCGCTTCCGGCGCCGGCGCCGGCGACTTCTTCGTGGTGGGCGCCTTCGACGGGCCCTTCGTCGGAGACGTACTCAAATTCTGTGCGTTCTGGTCGTTTTCCTCGGGCAGTGGATCATCGTTGATGACGGCATCGAACAGCGCCCGCATGTCGGCCATCCGCGGTGGCTCGTCGCCGTTCTGGTCGGTCACCCCGGTGGGCACGGTGACGAACGTGACGTGCCCGGCCGCCATGCCCTGCAACGACTGACCGAGTTGCACCAGATCCTTGGACTTCACGTTGTCGACGACGGTGTCGCTGATGAACATGTTGACGACGTTGTTGAGCTTGTTGGGGTCCAGCAGCGTGTCTTCGGAGATCAACGACCGCAGCAGTGACGACAAGAACAACTGCTGGCGTTTGATCCGGCCGTAATCGCCGTTGACCTCGGTGGTGACCTGGCGTGCCCGCACGTAGTTCAAGGCGGTGGAGCCGTCGAGGACCTGGCGTCCGCCGTGTTCGAGGACCGTTCCCAGCTCGTAGTCGTGCAGCGGCGTGCTCGAGCAGACCTCGACCCCGCCGAGCGCGTCGACCATTTTCGCGAAGCCGGAGAAGTCGACGGCGATGAAGCGGTTGATGCTCAAGCCGGACAGCTTCTGGATTTCCTTGACCAGACACTTCGGACCGCCGAACGCGAACGCCGAGTTCAGCTTGGTCTCGGTGTAGATGGTCTTCGGGCCGTACGTCTTGGTCTTCGGGTCGTAGAGGGGCCCGTACTTGCCGGTTTGTGGGTTCCACGCTTCGCATTGCATGGGGGTGATCGCCAGGTCGCGGGGGAACGACACCGCCACCACGCGTTTGCGGTTCGCCGGGATGTTGACCAGCATGACCGTGTCCGAGCGTTCTCCGTCGGCGTCGTCGGTGGTACCGGCGCCCATGTTGGCGTTGTCGCCCAAGCGCGAGTCGAGACCGACGATCAAGAAGTCCTCGTCGCCGTTCTGTCCACTCGGATCGCGGATGTCGCTGGAGTTCTGGTCCAGCGCGCTGATCGTATTCAGCCGGGCGTTTTTCGACGTGCTCCATTGCCACGCCCCGCCGGTCATGGTCAGGGCCAGCACGGCAGCCAGGGCCGCCGTCGACCGCGCGGCCACCAGCAGCGGACGGCGCCGGCGGTTGGGCTTCTCCTCACCGGTGTCGACGGAGTCGGCGGCCGGGTCGTCCGGGTCGTCGTCGTTCGGATAGTCCGCGGCCTCGAGTGCGCGAAGCTCGGCGACGGCGTCCAGGGAGTAGGCCAGGTCGTCGATCACCTGTGTTTTCTGCAGCTCGATCGGCAAGGCCTGCTGCGCCCCAGACGGCTCGACGTCCGAACGGTCGGCCTCGTACGGCTCGTCCGCCGGACCCTCGGGAGCGGCGCGATGGTGAACGGGCCGGGCGGGGGCACCGATTTTGGCGATCAGATCGGCAACGCTGAGGCCCCCGCCGGTGTGACATCCGCCCTGCTCGGGCTCTACGGGCTCTACGGGCTCGATGCGCTCGATCGGGGCCTCGGGCTGCCATCGGTGCAGGCCGTCGTCGGCGGGCGGTTCGAAGAATCGCTCCCAGGGAGCCGCGCCCAACGGCGCGGGATTCGGCGCGATCGGGTGCGCGTGCGTCCCGCCCGGGCCGTGCCGACCATTACGAGTGGCGTCGCTCTCGGCGTCACTCATGTCCTACCGGCCTCCGAAGCTCTGCTGCAGACGTCAGCGTGTCCCTGCGTAATGTCAGCGCAACGCTGCATTGTGGGCGCTGCGGCTCGTGCCAACCAGTTCTTGTCACCCCCGTGCAGCGGCACCGAACCCATCCGCTACCCGAGCGCGTGCAACAAAGCCCACATCGTACTGAGTTATCGCTCCGGACGCGATTTCGAGACGCCCGGCTCAGCCTCCGGAGTGCATGACGTCGGCGCCCGCGGGCACCGTGCAGTCGTCGGGATCGGCCAGCCACCCCTCCGGCAGCACCACCCGCGCCGGGGAACCCTGCCGGCCGCGAGGGCCGGTCGCCTCGTCCGGGAACGGCACGGCGCCGTCCAACCGGTCGAGCAGGGAATCCAGCTCGTCGAGCGTCTTGACCATCGCCAGCGCCCGGCGCAGCTCGGAACCGGCCGGAAAACCGTGCAGGTACCAGCCGACGTGCTTGCGGATGTCGCGCATGCCCTTGTCCTCGCCGAAGTGCGCGGCCAGCAGCTGCCCGTGCCGGCGGACGATGTCGGCGACCTCGCCCAGGGTGGGCGGCGTGGGCGGCGGGCCACCGGTGAATGCGGCCGACAGCTCGGCGAAAAGCCAGGGCCGCCCCAGGCAGCCGCGGCCGATGACGACTCCGTCGCATCCGGTGGTGGCCATCATCGTCAGCGCGTCGCTGGCGTCGTAGATATCGCCGTTGCCGAGCACCGGGATCGTCTGCACATGCTCTTTGAGCCGGGCGATCTCTTTCCAGTCCGCGGTGCCGGAGTAGCGCTGCGCCGCCGTCCGGGCATGCAGCGCGACGGCCGCGGCCCCCTCGGCTTCGGCGATGCGCCCGGCATCGAGGTGCGTGTGGTGCTCGTCGTCGATGCCGATGCGGAACTTGACGGTCACTGGGATCTGTGTGCCCTCGGTACCGCGCACCGCCGCGGCGACGATCTGGCCGAACAGCCGCCGTTTGTAGGGCAGCGCCGATCCGCCGCCGCGTTTGGTCACCTTGGGCACCGGGCAGCCGAAGTTCATGTCGATGTGATCGGCCAAGCCCTCGTCGGCGATCATCTTGGCGGCCGCGTAGGTGGTCGCGGGGTCCACGGTATAGAGCTGCAGCGAGCGTGGCGACTCGTCGGGCGTGAACGTGGTCATGTGCATGGTGGCCGGATGGCGCTCGACAAGCGCACGCGCCGTTACCATTTCGCAGACATACAGCCCGCTGACGGTGCCGGCCTTGGCTTGCTCCAGTTCGCGGCACAGCGTCCGGAATGCAACGTTGGTCACGCCCGCCATCGGTGCCAGAACCACCGGGCTGGCGAGCGCGATGGAACCGATGCGCACCGCTTGGTTACCGCCGGCTCATGGTCAGCGTGCCCGCGGTCAGATGCAGCTCGGCTGCGGTGGTCCTCTTGCCGGTGCGGACTTCCCGCTCGAGCTGGCGCTGCTTCGAGATCTCGAATTTCTCGCAGGTTTGCTCGAGCTCCTTGATCAGCACACCGAGGTCGTCGCGCATCGCGGCGGCGTCGCCGGTGAAGTCCTCGCGCTCGAAGATGCGCCATTTCTTCAGCACCGGCATGACCACATCGTCGAGGTGGATGCGCGGGTCGTACACGCCGCCCACGGCGATGACGACGGCCTTGCGGCGGAACTCGGGCACCTGGTAGCCGGGCATCTGGAAGTTGCGCAACACCTTGTGCAGCGATCGCATCGCCTGGTTGGGGCAGGCCTCGAAACCGGCCTCGCTGACGTCCCGGTAGAAGATCATGTGCAGGTTTTCGTCGGCCGAGATCTTGGCCAGCAGCTGGTCAGCGATGGTCTCGTTGCAGGCCTTGCCGGTGTTGCGGTGCGAAATCCGCGTCGCCAGCTCCTGGAACGTCACGTAGATGACGGAGTCGAACAGGCTCTCGGCGAACAGGTCGGCGCGAATCTGCTGGTTCTGACCCGGGCTGAATCCCCGGTTCACCACCTCGATGCGCAGCTTCTCCAGCTCGACCGGGTCGACCGCGCGGGTCACCACCAGGTAGTCGCGCAGCGCGATGCCGTGCCGGTTCTCCTCGGCGGTCCACCGGTTGACCCACTGGCCCCACGCGCCGTCCATGCCGAAGTTCATCGCGATCTCGCGGTGATACGAGGGCAGGTTGTCTTCGGTCATCAGGTTCTGCACCATCGCCACCTGGGCGAGGTCGGAGAGCTTGCTCTCCTCGGGGTGCCAGTCCTGCCCACCGAGCGCGTAGTAGTTCTTACCGTCCGACCACGGGATGTAGTCGTGCGGGTTCCAGTCCTTGTGCATGCTCTCGTGCCGGTTCAGGTATTTCTCGACGAACGGCTCGAGTTCCTGCAGCAGCTGTAGGTTTGTCAGCTCGGCTGACATAGGCCCTCCAGTATCTGTGTCGATGGGTAGCAGTCAATATATCTGTGTACTTCAGTAGCATCAAGTTCCCCGTCCGGCGCGGCAGATGACGGTTTGATGCCGGTTTCAAGCTGACACGGTCTCTACGTATAGTTGTACGACTTGCCGATGCGACGCGAAAGAAAACGCGCGTTACTGCGACTTGCCCAACTCGCCCGCCGGGACGTACGGCGCGGCCGTGATGTACAGCATGTTGACGCAGTAGTCGATGAATTGTTTGCGCGTGGCGCCCAGCTGACCGTGCAGATAGGCGGTGAACAGGCTCGACAGGCCGCCGACCAGGCTGGTGGCGATCATCTTCTGCAGTACGGCGTCGCCGATCCGGGATAGCTTGCGCTGCAACAGGTCGATGAAATTGGGCATCCATTCCGCGCCGGAGCGGGTCAGAACCGGTTCCACCGCCGGCGCCAGCAACAGCACGCGACCGCGAACCGGATCGTCGACCATCAGCTCGACGAATCGCTCGACGGCCTCCCGCGGGGTCGTCGCCGACGTCAGGGTGGTCATGGCGCGCGTGCAGACATCGTCGTAGACCGCGCGCACGAATTCGTCACGGTCGGCGAAGCTTTCGTAGAAATAGCGTTCGGTCAGTGCGGCCTCCCGGCAGACGGCGCGCACGGTCAGCGCCGGCCCGCCCGGACTGCCGAGCAACTGCACGCCGGCGCCGATGAGGTTGTCACGGCGAAGCGCGAGGCGACTCTCCAAGGGGACGCCGGTCCAGCGCCCCCGTCGTTGACCCGTCTGCACATCGCTCCTAAGCTCTAAAGTGACAACGGTTGTAGTCAAAATTCACGATACCTACAGGGATCCAATAGTGACTCAAGATACGTCCGCATCGCGCCCTCTGACCAGCGACGTCGCAGGCGGCGATGTCGTCGCCACCGCTGAGCAGTCGGTTTCGGCCGGGCCGACCGACGCCTCCGACGGTGTCGCGGGCGGCTGCCCGGTGTCCCCGGCGGGGTACGACGCGCCCCCGGCACCGCTGGGGCCCGATTCGCTGACCTGGCGGTACTTCGGGGACTGGCGGGGCATGCTGCAGGGGCCGTGGGCGGGGTCGATGCAGAACCTGCATCCGCAGCTGGGCGCGGCGGTCATCGATCACTCCACGTTCTTCCGCGAGCGCTGGCCGCGTCTGCTGCGCTCGTTGTATCCCATCGGCGGAGTCGTCTTCGACGGTGATCGCGCGCCGGTCACCGGCGCCGAGGTCCGCGACTACCACACCGACATCAAGGGTGTCGACGACCAGGGCCGGCGCTACCACGCGCTGAACCCCGACGTCTTCTACTGGGCGCACTCCACCTTCTTTATGGGCACCATTCATGTGGCCGAACGGTTTTGCGGCGGGATCACCGAGGAACAGAAGCGTCAGCTGTTCGATGAACATGTCGAGTGGTACCGCATGTACGGCATGAGCATGCGGCCGGTGCCGGATTCCTGGGAGGACTTCCAGGCTTACTGGGACCACATGTGCCGCAATGTGCTGGAGAACAATTGGGCGGCCCGGGCCGTCCTCGATCTGACCGAGCTACCGAAACCCCCATTCGCGCAGTGGATTCCGGACTTCCTGTGGGCCGCGCAGCGCAAGCTGCTGGCGCCGTTTTTCGTCTGGGTGACGGTCGGCCTGTACGACCCACCGGTGCGGGAGCTGATGGGCTACCGGTGGTCACAGCGCGACGAGTGGCTGCACCGGCGCTTCGGGGACGTCGTTCGTGGCGTGTTCGCCCTGGTGCCCAGCAGGTTCCGCAAGCACCCGCGGGCCCGGGCCGGCTTGGACCGCGCCAGCGGGCGGATCCCCCTCGATACGCCATTGGTGCAAACCCCGGCGCGCAACCTGCCGCCCGAAGACGAGCGCGGCGACCCCAAGCATTACTGCCCGGTGGTGTCCTGAGCCGCGCTGGCGCCGTCCGCGTTATGCGTGGGGGTGACCGTGAACTTCCTCCAGGCCCGCCTGGTGCACGTGCTGGTGGGTGTGTTCGGCGCCGTCGGCGTGAGCGTGTGAGTGCTCGTGCTCGACGTGGTCATGTTCGTGGCTCGTGTGAGCGTGGGCGTGGGTCACGTCCCCGTGCCGGTGTTCGTGCGCGTGCGGCGCGTCGTGGGTGTGCTGTTCGTTCACCGGTGTTCTCTCCTCGGGTGAAATGCCGTGTGGCTGCTGGCCCGCGCCCGCCCCGGTCTTTGCCGCTATCTGCATGTATACGCAAATACTAGTGAAGGTTGGTCCCGCTGCCAAGGACGCGGTTCAGGCCGAGGGGACGACCGTCGACCGGCGGCCGCCGTTGCGCTCGTTCCAGAGCCGATAAACCTCCACCGCGTTGTCTCTGGGGTCGTAGCGCATGGGCAGCCGTCGCTGGTCCCATTCCTTGCCGAATTCGTCGTAGAACGTGGACAACTCGAAGTATTTGCGGTCATCGAGGTAGTACTGCTCGTAGCTGTCCCGGGTGGTCAGGAAAACGACTGCTTTGGGTGAGCAGTAATACAGCGAGCCCAGGCACATCGGGCACGGATGGGCCAGCGCGTAGATGGTGGCGTCGACGAGGTGCTCGGTGCCCAGCTTCATGCAGGCGTCGCGGATCGCCAGGATTTCGGCGTGGGCGGTGGGATCGTTGGTCTGGGCGACCTTGTTGGCGCTCTCGGCGAGCACCGTGCCGTCCTGGACGATCACCGTTGCGAACGGGCGGCCACCCTCTGTCACGTTGCGGCGAGCCAGGTCGATCGTCCGCTGTGCGAAATCGGTCACGGGTCCTCCGGCGTGAACGGGAGCAGATACGTCGGAGAGTAGTCCCGCGGGCCGGGCTGCGGCCCTGTGATACTAAGTAGATTGTCTATGTTTTTCGTGACCCGTTGAAGGCGGCACCATGGCACGCACCGAACGTGATCGTTGGGATCTTGCGACGAGTGTCGGGGCGACGGCGACCATGGTGGCCGCCCAGCGGGCCCTGTCTTCGGACGCGAAGTTGATCGAGGACCCCTATGCGGCGCCGCTGGTGCGGGCCGTCGGGATCGACGTCTACGTCCGGCTGGTGAACGGCGAAATCGCGGCCGGCGGGAACACGGAGTTCGATCCACAGCGCATGGCGCAGGGGATGGCCTGCCGGACCCGGTTCTACGACCAATTCTTTCTGGACGCGACCCGCTGCGGCATCGGCCAGGTGGTGATCCTTGCATCGGGCCTCGATTCCCGGGCCTACCGGCTGCCGTGGCCGGAGGGAACGGTCGTCTACGAGGTCGACATGCCGGAGGTGATCGAATTCAAGACCCTGACGCTGGGCGACCTGGGGGCCGAGCCGACCGCGGAGCGGCGCACCGTTGCCATCGACCTGCGCGACGACTGGGCCTCGGCCCTGCAGGCAGCCGGATTCGACCCGCAGGCCCCCTCGGCATGGAGCGCGGAAGGCCTGTTGGTCTACCTTCCGGACGAAGCCCAGGACGCGCTGTTCGACAACATCACGACGCTGAGCGCTCCCGGCAGCCGCCTCGCCTTCGAATTCGTCCCTGACACTGCCGTTTTCGCCGACCCGCGGTGGCGCGCCCATCACGACCGGATGAGCGAGCTGGGCTTCGAGATCGACTTCAACGATCTGGTCTATCACGGGCAGCGCAGCCACATCGTCGACCACCTGAGCCAGCGCGGCTGGCAGACCTCGTCGAAAACCATTGCGGAGTTGCATGCCGCCAACGGGTTTGTCTACGCCGACGACGACGTCGCCGCGGCCTTCGCCGACGTCACGTACAGCAGCGCGGTGCTCGGGCGATGAGCCGTGATCGGAGTGCCCACGGCCTGGGCCGTGCGCGTCGTGGTGCCCCCACTAGGACTCGAACCTAGGACCTGCGGATTAAAAGTCCGTAGCTCTACCAACTGAGCTATAGGGGCCGCGGAGATTCAGGATACTTGGACCGAAAACGCGGCTCGTTTGAGGATTGGGCACACCGTGACCTAAGCTGACGTGGCTCCCAACGAAACCACGTTGCGAGTACCCCGGAGTGATTCGGTTCTGGCCCCCATCGTCTAGTGGCCTAGGACGCCGCCCTTTCACGGCGGTAGCACGGGTTCGAATCCCGTTGGGGGTACGCGACGCGGTGACGCGGAGCAGCAGCAAGGCCCTGTGGCGCAGTTGGTTAGCGCGCCGCCCTGTCACGGCGGAGGTCGCGGGTTCGAGTCCCGTCAGGGTCGCCAGCGCGGCGATGCATTCGCTGCCTTCCGGCCAGGTAGCTCAGTCGGTACGAGCGTCCGCCTGAAAAGCGGAAGGTCGGCGGTTCGATCCCGCCCCTGGCCACCAATCTTGAGCTGCACGGACGCGGTGACAGCACTCTATGGATGTTTCGGTGTGTCCGGTTCCTGTCCGTTCGCCTGGTCTTTGGCGACGTCATTGAGCCGGTCGAGATTCGTAGCGACGTGGTCGAGTTCGTCTGAGTAGAGGTCGCTGTAGATGTTGGCGGTGACGGTCGGGGTCGAGTGCCCCATGGTCTTCTGGACGTAGCGGAGGTCGGCCCCGGATTTGCGGGCGAGGCTGGCGTACGTGTGGCGGAGGTCGTGGATCGTCAGCGGCGCCAGGCCGGTTTTCTTGAGGGCTTTGTTCCAGTGGGTGTGTCTGCGCCAGTTGTTTGATCTCAGGAAGCCGCCATTTGGTGATGTGATCGCTTGCTCTTTAGTCGAGCGGTTTTCGATTCGTGGCTTCAGCGCGTCGATGACGATTCGGGGGAGTGGGACGGTTCGGACGGCTGCGCGAGTTTTCGGCGGCCCGACGATGATTCGGCCCTCTACGTCCGGGGCGGCTTGGCGGACGTAGAGGCGGCGTGCTTTGAGGTCGATGTCGCCGACGCGCAGGCCGACGAGTTCGGACCAGCGCAGACCGGTAAAGGCCAGGATTGTGACGATGTCGCCTTGGTCGCCGCAGGCGTGTGCCAGGGCGGCGACTTCCGTGGCGGAGAGGTAGCGGTGACGTTCCCGCGCCGGAATCCGACCGGATGACACACCCTGGGCCGGGTTGATGTGAATTCGGCCGTCCTCGCGAGCCATGTCGAGAATCGAGCGCAGCAGCCGGAGCGTGGCGAGTTTGGCCCACGGGCCCACGGTGAGGCCGCCGATGAACTGCTGCACGTCCTTCCGGCTGATCTCGTCAACCGGGACATGGCCGAAGCGCGGGCTGATACGTAGCTCCCAATGCTGCGCGTAGCCGCTCCACGTCTTGGGGGAAACGGCCGGCTGCTTCGATGCGCTGTATTGCGTCCAGATAGCGGAGAGGCTGGCGCGGCCAAGTCTGGGGTCGAATCGTCGGGCGCCGATCGCCGCCTCGCCGTCGCGATCGGCCTTGAACGCGCGCGCTTCCCGCATGGTGGCAAACGTCGATGACGTCTCGACCCATCCTGACGGGGAGTTTGGATCGCGCACCAGGTAGCGCACTTGGTAGCGCGCCTGGCCGGCTGAATTCGTCCGCTTTCGGATGCCGCGCGGTACTGATCCGGCCACTTAGCGGCGCACCTGCTTGAGCCACGCGCGGACTTCCGCTGCGTCCCAACGTCTTACGCGATCGGATAGCGTGTAGCACGGCGGCCCCACATCTGCGCCGTGTACGCGTAGCGCGCCCCATCGGCTCACGGTGGCAGTGGACACGCCAAGCAGCTCCGCCACCTGTTCCGCTGTCAGCAGCTCTGGAAAGGTCGCTATTGCGGTGGTGGCGTTGATGCCAAGAATTGCCATGCCGCTGTCCTCAGTTCTCTGTGGGGCCAGTGGGTCTTTGGCAAGTGAGACCGTATTCTTGTGCAACAGAACGGATTAACGAATCTGGCCAGTAGTCGGCACGTACTCGCATCGTTGATCCGTCTTCGGCGATGACGTATCCGGTCCCAGGTTCACTCGGGTTGATGCGGTGCGCGGGTGCGGCATCAGCGAGGCCATCACCCAGAACCATCGCGACTTCGTCGCGTGAACGCAGCCGCAATGCAACGGTCTGGGTGAACAACCCGCGCATGGGCAGAATCTCCTTGCGAGGGTCCTGCATGAAGGCGGCGACCACGATGCCTACGGCCCTGCCCTTCGTCAGAATGCGTGAGAGCGAGCCCGCAACTTGCTTCCTCAGGGCGGCGTCCGTCATGTACGCGGTCAAGCCCGCCAATTCATCTATAAGCAGCACGACTAGCGGTTCGGCGGCGCTCGGTGTGTGCGAACGTGCTCGGCCAGCCATCCTGCGGCCACGGCTATCCAGCAGCTCCTCCAACTTGTTTAGCAAGCTCGCGGCCTCGACCTCGGTTGTCGCAATCTTGCTGAATAGGGCGGAGCCGACTGACACTTCGATCCCGTACTTGAGGTCGACGGCGAACAGCCGGACGGTTCCTGACTTGACGGCTGGGCCCAGTCCGCCTGCGATGCCCCAGAAAATGGAGCCTTTGCCCGCCCCTGAGCACCCAACAGTGAGGGTGTGGAGGCCAGCGACGCGGAGAATCCAAGCCGAGCCGTTCTCGCGTCGGCCAATCTTAACGGCAGTTGCCTCGGTGCAGGTTGGCCGTCTAGCAGTTTCGATGGCCGACAGCTGTTGTCGCATAACCAATTCCATGCGAACCGTCCCGGGTGCAACCACCGTGGAACGGGCGGAATGTGCCCCGACAGCGTCGCGGATTGCGGGGACCGCGGTTTCGAGGTCATCGACTGTCTGGCCCGTTCGTGTGCGGACGGTCATGTGCAGACAGTGATCGGAGATGCTCACTCCGAGAAGGCGAGGGTGGGTCCAAACCGTCTTCGTCGTGGTCTTGCCCTGCGAGTCCGTACCTGCCACGCGCTCGGAAGTCGACAGCCCGCAGGCCTTGGCAACTCGTGGCCAGGAAATCAACGCCCATAGCAGCCATCGGGCCCGCCGCGCAGGGGTTGCGACATAGCGCCTAAATGTGGCGGGCGAACGCAGTCTCCAAACGACGAGCGAAAGGGTGACCACCCCGGTCACCGCGGTGAGCCACGTGGCGCCGACCGTCAGCACGTGCGTGAGGTCAAAGAGGTCCGTCCCGGCGTCGGGATCTGGAATCGAATACGGATCGCTAGGTACTACGGGGTCGTACTGACTCATGCTGACGCCCGGTCTGCCGCTGAGGACCCCGCCTTGCCGGTGTCCGCGGTCATGCCCGAGGCCCGAAACGACCACGCAATGCGGCCGGATTCGCTCGAACGGTCTACGTACGGCAACACGCACAGCCCCTCGAAAATCACTGGTGTGAAAGGCATTCCGGCAGTGTTCGGTGGGCACACAGGCTGCTTTGGCGTTGCGAACTTGACGGTCAGGGTGCGTGCCCGCTTGCTCGCGGCCGGATCGCCGTCGAGGACTTCCACCTGCCACAACGGCAGGCCTGATTCTCGATCAGTCGCCTGAACCTTGTTGTCTTTCGTTGACCGCTCGTAATCGATCACCGGCGTCACGTCGGACACCACGAACGCTTTGTGTGGGAAGACCTGCTGGTGAGACAGCGTGAGCCACTTCGGCACAGACATTTTGTCGACCTTTCGTAGAACTGCTCTAGACAAGTTGAGGTTACATAGTCGTCTAGAGGAGTGCAACGGCCGACACGTGATTCGTGTGAGACTTTGCGCTCAGCGGGCCGGGAACTCGTATTCGAGCAGGTAGGCGGAGGCCACCTTCACGGTGTCGCAGACCTCCACCGCCACGTCATTGGTGTCGTAAGCGGTTCGCAGCACCGTCAGCACCGGAACTCCCGAGTCGAGCTCCAGCTGCCGCCGTTCTTCAGGAGTGGGCATCCGAGCGGCGACTTCTTCAGTGAAGCGAGCAAGCACATGACCGTGCTCTTCTAAGCGCGCGTAGATACCACCGGGTCCGGTATCCACCTGCTCGATCCTCGTGCCTTCGGCAAATGCCGCCGGAATGTACGAGACGGCCGTCTCAACGGGTCGTCCATTCGCCAGGTAACGCCTCGATCGCACGACGATGTCATCGTCGGCTGATATTCGAAGTTGTTCCGCTATAAACGAATTCGGCTTCTCGCGGCTGACGGCGATATTGTCGACTTGCGGCGAGTAGCCAGATTTCTCTGCCTCGACGGAAAAAGCCGCCTTTCCTTCGGCGCGATGCTGTCGTGCGAATCTATCCGACGCCAGCCTGCGGATTGGTGGCGTCGGCCGGACGAACACTCCGCGGCCGTGTTGCGAGATGACGAGTCCGTCGGAACGAAGCTCCTGCATGGCCTGTCTTACGGTCATGCGGGCCACACCGAAATGCTCGATCAGTTCCGCCTCGGACGGCAGTCGTTCCCCAGGCGGGAACCGACTGGAACTGATCGCCTCCCGCAACATGCTCGCGATCTGCCGATACGGTGGTTTGTCATCGGTGCGATCGATTTGTCCAAGTTGCAGCACCCGGCAGCCTTCCATTACATGTCTAGACGACTAGTCTAGGAAGCCAGTCAACCGGTGTCACGTCTGCCGGCGTCGAACAATGGAGACCAACGATGGGAACTACGCCAAAGCACTCGGTCAGTGTCGCCGGGGTCGTTGTACGGGATGACGGTCGGGTTCTCGTCATCCGGCGAGAGGACAACGGCCGCTGGGAGGCTCCCGGCGGAGTACTCGAACTGCACGAGTCCTTCGAGGACGGCGTTCGACGCGAAGTGCTCGAAGAAACTGGATTGAAGGTCACAGTGCAACGTCTCACCGGGGTCTACAAGAACCTTACTCAGGGCATTGTCGCGCTGGTTTACCGGTGCGGTCCTGCCGCCGGCGACACGCACCCGACTGCCGAAGCTCGGGAAGTCCGTTGGATGACGAAAGAACAAGTTGAGGGTGAGATGAGCCCTGCCTTCGCAGTGCGGGTTCTAGATGCATTCGATGAAGATCCGCACTCCCGCGCCCATGATGGAGTAAATGTCGTTTCAGGTTAAAGGTTATGACGGACCAGATTGCCGGGCAGTTGGCCAACCGTACGGCCCGGACTTCCAAAGCGGTCTGCACTCAGTCGAATCCAGCCAACGTAACCCTCAAGGCCCGTTCCAACTCAACGTGGAGCGGTGGTCTCGTTTTAGTGTCTTCACTCAGCCGGCGTCGAAGTATGAATTGTGCGGTGGCCAAGGCCGTGTGGACAAGCAGCGAGGGACGAATGTCCAACCCTGCATCGACGCCCATCCGTGCAGCGACGAGTTCGATGAACTTGCGGCCATCGTTATCGCTGATCAGTGCCGATTTGCTCAGTAGGTGGGGGGCGGTCAGTATGGCTTGTTGCCAGTAGTGCGGCTTCGGATTGGTTTTGTCCCACGCGGTTTCGGCGAACAACGCGATCAGCGCGTCGGCTGCTGATTGGTCCGATGGCTGAGTGCCATAGGCGGCAACGATTTCAGCGACCGTTTGCCGCAAGGGGGCGATCAGCAGATCTTCCTTCGTAGGCGCGTAGCGGAAGTACGTGCTGATGGATATCCCGGAAGCGGCAGCGATGTCCTCGGTGGTCACCGCAGCAAATCCACGTTCGGCAAAAAGTTGATGTGCGGTTCCCTGGATCTGCGAGAGCAACTCGGCGCGGCGTCGGTCCCTTAACGAGCCAGTGTTTGCGGAGGGCATGACATCGCCTTCGTCAATCCGACATTCCAGGCTTCCTTCTGCGCTATGGTACGAACAGTAGCGTAGCGAAACCAACAGTACTAGGGGTTGTTTTGCTGGTGTCGCGATGTCGGGGACCGAGGCAGGCGACGCGGATTGCACGGGAATGGCGGTCGCCTCACGAATATTCGCGAGTAGCCGCGGCCACAGGTGCCCGCCAATCGGGCTCAGGTTTCACACCGGCTCGGCATGGCGCAAATTCGGCGCTGGCTATATCGGTCGCCAAACAGTGCGCTCGTGCCTGCCGTTCTCGGTGCTGTCCGGGTTGTCGACATTCCGCTGAGAAGTGGCGCTCCGCAAGCCTCAGGTTGCTAGGTCCATCCCCCAGTAGAGGTCTGTGTCTTGTTGGCTGAGGTAGAGGCCGCGATGTCTCGTCCAGGGGCACACACCGCGAGCAGCGCAGCAGTCCTCGACGCCACCCGGGCGGTCGCAACGTTGGGCGGCTTCAAGGCGGTCCACTTCAAATCGGTCGCCAAGCAAGCCGGCGTCACGGTCGGGTCGGTGTATGACCATTTCACGTCGAAGACCCACCTGCTGGTGACGCTGCTCGCCCGCGAGTTCGTGCGCCTGGATGAAGAACGCGACTGGAGCACGTGTGCGGCGTCCCCGATTCGGCGAGTGGAATCCTTGACTCGGCGGCTTCACGACGAATGGCAGCAAAATGTGAAGCTCACCGAGGCCGTGGTTCGCGCATTCGTTACTGCTGGCACCGATGAAGCTCTGGCGGCCCAACATGCCGCCGATCTGATCGAAAGCATGCTGGCGCGGGCACTGAGTGGCGGTACGGAAGGAATCCACGAGCGACAGATCGCAGGGCTCATCGCTGATATCTGGCTGGCCAACTTGATGGCCTTCGTCGGCGGCCGGGCAACAGCGGAGCAGACACGCGAGTGCATCGACGGAGCTATGCGACTTGTTCTTGATG
Source organism: Mycobacterium mantenii (assembly GCF_010731775.1). Lineage (NCBI taxonomy): Bacteria > Bacillati > Actinomycetota > Actinomycetes > Mycobacteriales > Mycobacteriaceae > Mycobacterium > Mycobacterium mantenii. The sequence goes on from NZ_AP022590.1 coordinate 5,341,147, forward strand.
TGGGCGGGCGCCAACGATCTCTAGCAATACCGACAGTATCGCTGCGATACTAGAAGTCTTATAAGTGTGGCTCCGCTGACGTGTCGAAGGGAGCGGCTATGCCTGCACAATGGATCGAGCAGTGCACTGTTCAGCGAGTCTCACTGCAAGGTGGCCTGGTACTCGACCTCGACGATTACAGCGAGCTCGTAATCTCCCGTCCGATGCGGCTGACGCTTCCTGCAGTAGGAGCCTGGCCCGAGGAAGAGGTGTTGATCGACCCCGCCCACCTTTCGCCGGAAGAGCGGACGTTGTTGGACCTTGCCGGAGCGGTATGCACGCGGGCCTGGTTCGACGATGACGGGTCGCTCCATCTCGGGTTCTCCCGCGGACACCGCATCGATGTCCTCCCAGATGCAGCAGCGACCGCGTGGGAACTCTATGGCAAAGGCCATGGCTACATGGCGTGTCTGCCTCGGGGCCGAGTCCGAGCGGTTCGGCACGACCTTTCTGCCGAAGACGACGACTTAGATACTACGTAAATCACTACATGCGGGGCGTAGGGAACAATCTGGAGCGCTTAGTCGTAATGGCAGCCGGATTCGTCGAATTCAACGAGATCAATAGCAGGGCGGGCCGTGTCCATTGATTGGATCTTCATGTCATCCCCATTGTGCGGTCGAGGAAGTCGGTGACCGCGGCGGTGAACGCGTCGTTGTTGTCGCCGGCAACCATGTGACCGGTCCCGGTGACGTCCGTCGTTTCGGCGTGTGGGACGAGCTGGAGGAATTCGTTGACGGTGTCCTGGGAGACGACGTCTGACAGTGCGCCGCGTACTAGCAGCGTTGGGGCCGTGATTCGACGTGCTGCGTCGGCGAGAAATCCACTGATGGCGTCGAACTCCTCGCTGCCGGTCATGAGATTGCCTTGCAGGACATCGAAGTTGGAGCTGATGAAGGCGGGGTCCCAGCGCCAGATCCATCGCCCGTCGCTCCGTTGGCGCAGAACCTTGTGCAGGCCGTCGAGATTTTCGGGTCGCGCGCGGCGTGGGTTGTATTCGGCGATGACATCGGCGGCGTCATCGAGCGTGCCGAATCCGTCGGGGTGTGCGGCCATGAATGACACGATGCGATGGGCCCCATCAAATTCCATTCGTGGGGTGATGTCGACCAGGACAACGGCTGCCCAGAGGTCGGGTGGGGCCAGCAGGTGGGTAGCGAGGATGATCAGCCCGCCCAGCGACGCGCCGACGACGGCGGGGGGACTGTCGGGGCTGACGTGGTCTCGTACCGAGATCAGATCGGATACGAACCGTTCGACGTCGTATTGTCCGCTGGGGTCCCAGTCGCTGTCGCCGTGACCTCGTGTGTCGTAGGCGACGACGGTGTAGCCGTGGGAATGGAGTCGGCGAGCGGTGGTGGCCCATGCGTGACGGTTCTGACCGCCGCCGTGGAGCAGCAACACGACGGGGCGAGTCGCGGCGTGGCGGTAGCAATCGGCCACGAGGGTGATCCCGTCGCTGGTGCGGATGCGCCCCTGGCTAATCGTCATGTGGTCCGATGTGGTCAGCCGTTGTGAGTCAGGGGTTTCCGTTGCGGCCACCAGCTCGCTTCGCGCAGCAGGGTGGCGATCGCGGGAACGGTGAGGGTGCGAACGACGAAGGTATCCAGTAGTAGGCCGCAGCCGATGATGAATCCGGCTTGGATCATGATCGCGATGGAGCCGGCGATCAGGCCGAACATGCTGGCGGCGAAGATGAGCCCGGCCGAAGTGATGACTGAGCCGGTGTTTGCGACGGTTCGCAGGACGCCGACGCGAATGTTGTGGGCAGATTCTTCGCGTAGTCGCGAGATGAGCAGCATGTTGTAGTCGGCGCCGACGGCGACCAGGATGATGAACGCCAGAAGCGGTACGGGCCAGGCGATTTCCTTGCCAAGGCCATATTGAAAGACGAGGGTTCCCAGTCCGAGCGCGGCGCCGTAGTTGAGCACGACGGTACCCAACAGGTAGAGCGGGGCGACCAGGGCGCGCAGCAATACGACCAAGATGAGGCCGACGATGACGAGGGTCGCAAAGGCCAGCTGATGAAAGTCGGCGGAAAGCAGGCGTTGGATGTCGGAGTTGACGGCGGGGAATCCGGCCATCGACACCGTGGCGTTGGCCAGCGAGGTGTTGGGTCGTGCGGCATCGGCGACCTCGGTGATTTTGTGGGCGAGGTTCATCGCGTCGCTGCTGTAGGGGTCGTAACTGGATTCGATGGCGAAACGTGCGGTTTTTCCGTCGGGTGACAGGAAATGCTTTGCAACGTCGGCGAATTGGCGGTTCTCGAAGGCATTGGTGGGCAGGTAGAAGCCGCTGGCGTTGTCGGAGCCGGCGGTGGTTCGTGCGGAATTCTGCAGTTGGGTGGCGATTTGGCTCATGCCTGACAGCATTTCGATGTTGCTGTCGGCGAGTGTATGCACGCCGGTGGCGAGCGCCTGTGCGCCGGAGGCGAGTTGGCTGATGCCGCTTTGGAGGCGGCGGATGTTGCCGGCCAGGTCGGCGGGGTCGCCGAGCGCTCCGAAAGTCTTGTCCAGCGACGTGATTGTGTTTTGGACGTCGGCCACGGTGCCGGCCGCGGTGTCGCTGCCGGGCTGGTACAGGTCGCCGAGGTTGGCGAGCTGGTTGAAGAAGCCGGTATGGCGCAGGGTCACCAGGATCTGGACCTGGTCGCGGAGTTGGGTGCATTCCGGTGTGGTCGCACACCACGGGGAGGTGTTGAGCGCACCGACGAGCGGGTCGATGGCGGCGATCGCGTTTTGGGCCTGGTCGGCTTGCTGGCGCAGTCCCGGACCGGTTCGGATGGCTTGGTCGACGGCCGGGGCGGTAGCCGAAAGCTGCTGTAGCAGCGGACGGAACCGCTGGACTTGGGATCCACTGGATTGGGCTTGGGTGAGGAGTCCGGTCAACGGGGTCAACGCGGTGCGCAAGGTGGTGTCCAGTTGCGCGAGACCGCCGGCGAGTTGGTCGGCGCCGTGGGTGAGTTTGGCCAGGTCATCCTTGTGTGCGTCGCCCTTGGCGACCGCGCCGGCCATCTTGTCGCCAATCTCGCCGTTTTGCCACGACAGTTGAGCCTGGTCCAGACGCGCGCCCGTCGGCCGGGTGACACCGGAGACCTTGGTGACGCCGGGCAGTTGCGAGACCCGAGAGGCCATTTCATCCAGGTCGGCCAGGGCCTTGCTGGTGCGCATATCGGTGGGCGATTCGACGACCATGAATTCGGTGACGATGGCGTCCTTGCGAAAGTGCCTGTCCAGCAGTCGATATCCCTCATTGCTGGCCGTGGTCGCCGGCTGTCCTCGGCGATCGTCGTAGCTGATGTGCATAGTCAGCGCGACGGCTGCCAGGCCTAGCACCAGCGCCAGACTGGCGACCAATAGCGGCACGGGTCGACGGACCACCGCCACGGCGATCCAGTTCCAGTAGCGGCGAGTGCGATCTGCCTTGGGTTCACCGATGCCGCGTTTGGCCGCCAGCGCCAACACCGGGGGAAATAACGTCACCGTGGCCGCGAATCCGACAAAGACGGCGATAGCGCACGCCGGACCCAACGCGGCGAACACGCTCAACTTCGCGAACACCATGGCCAGAAACGCAAACGCCACGGTGGCGGCCGAAGCCAAAATCACGCGCCCGATGGTGGCGGTCGCGTTGATCACCGACAGATCCGGCGGAACGTTTTGGCGTCGCTGCTCGTGATATCGGCTGATCAAAAACACCGAATAATCGGTGCCGGCACCCAGCAGGATCACCGTCATGAAGGCGATGGTGAACTGCGATACCGGCATGCCCGATTCGCCCAACGCCGATAGCACTCCGCGCCCCACTGCCAGGCTTACACCGATGACCAGCAGTGGCAGCAAGGCGGTAAACACCGACCGATACACGACCAGCAAGATCATTGCGATCAGGCCTGCCGTCGCGATCGAGATGACAACCAAATCCTCTTCGGCCGAGGCGATTTGATCGTGGAAGGTGGCTGGGGGCCCGGTGACGCGAACATTGGTGGGTGAGCCGCTGAATGCTTGGGCGGCGATCGTGCGGACCGCCTGGACCGATTCGGCAGCTTTGACATCGCCCAACGTTCCGGCCACTCCCACCGGTACATACCAGGCTTTGCCGTCTTGGCTGACTGCCTGGCTTGCGGTGACGGGGTCGGCCAACAAGTCTTGAACCAGGCGTACGTGCTCCGAGTCGGCACGCAATCGCGAAATCATGGTGTTGTAGCGCTGGCGCACCGGCGCAGTCAGGCCCGCCGGATCCTCCATCGCGACAAATATCGTTGTCTTGGATCCCTGCTCGCCGAAGGCCGCGCCCATGCGGTCTACCGTCTGCAGCGATGGCGCATCGCGCGGTATGAGATTCACCGACTGCTGTCTAACAACGGTTTCCAGCTGCGGGAACAGCACCGCCAGGGCGGCGGCGGTCACCACCCACATGCCGATGATCAGCACCTTATGCCGGATGCTGAAACCCGCCAGGCGGGCCAGCCGATCGCTGTATGCGCCCTCACCGGCCGCCACTTTTTGCAGTCGCTCCCGAACGGGGCGACTCAAGGTCGCCACACCCGAAGAAACCCACCCGTAATCCGCCATCCCCCGCCCCGCTACCTCAAAAGAAACCAACGGTATCGCAACAGTACTACTAGTACCCTTCCGCCTGCCCGGCAAAACTGCCACCGGTGACCGAATCACTCCGATCGCCGCCGCGCAACCAGCAGCTTCGGGCGGTGGCCAACGCGCCGTCGACTGTCCAGCATGTCCGGTATAGCGATACGTGATCCCTTTGCGCACAGTTGATTTGGCAATAACGATGCACTCCGCACTGTGATAGTTTCATCAACGGCGCAGGCGAAATCCCAGCCGGGATATCAACCTGATTGGCTCCTCGCGCACGTGGTCATACATTTCCCGGTTCATCAACTCGTCGTCCAAGTAAGAGCACGAGCGAGGGGGGTAGTGACGGGGACGAACGCGGCCTTGGTCGTCGACCGGCGGCCGTGGGTGTAGGCGCCGGGTGATAGCGCGGCGGGCCAGCCTGAAATCGCGAACCCCGAGCGCCCACACATGCGTCTTGGTTAGCGCAAGCGCGACATTCATCGCCGACCAGCCCCGCCCGAGTGCACGATTCCCCCTCGCGCCCGCCGGCAGAGTTCGTTCGTCCGCCACACGAATCGGCCTGTGGTAGCCACGCCCTGGGGCTGCTCAACCCGGGATTGTCCGACCCACTGCCCGATCATGCTCCCTCCTTCCCCGCACAGACCCCTACAAGAAAGGGTACTAGTAGTAGCGCTACGCTACTATAGGTAGCATTAGTTGCCTAGAGTCCAGATCAATCGACCGATGCAGGGGCGATTCGGTGCGGGCTGGGTACGCGTGAGGTTTACGGTGACTACGTGGAGCGTGACACCCTGGAATTCCCGGTCGACGACGATGACGACGTTGACCCGCGCCGGCTGCGCTCACGAACCCGGCTCTTGGATGCGGCCACCAAACTCCTGAGCGCCGGCGGCATCGAAGCCGTCACCATCGATGCCGTCACCAAGGCCTCCAAAGTCGCGCGGACGACCCTGTACCGCCACTTCAGCAGCTCCACCCAACTGCTGGCCGCCACATTTGAGCGGCTCCTGCCGCAAGTCCACCCGCCACCGGCGACGGGATCTATGCGCGACCAACTCATCGAACTGTTGAGCCGACAGGCCACGCTGTTCCAGGAAGCCCCGCTGCATGTCACCACCCTGGCTTGGGTCGCGCTTGGCCCAACACCCGACGGCACCCAGGAAACCCAGGACCGACACGCGCTGCGCGCGCGGATCATCGACCAATATCGACAACCGTTCGTTGCCCTGTTGCAAAGCCCCGAAGCTCGCGCCGACCTGGATGACTTCGACATGGAGCTGATCCTGTGTCAACTCATCGGGCCTGTGGCGTTCGCCCGCCTCACCGGGCTGCGTGCCATCGATCGTCAAGACTGCGAGCGCATCGTCGATGACTTCCTCGTCGCGCACCGCCGCCAGGCAGATAAACCCGCACAGCGGGCCGTCAGCCGTAAACCAGTTTCGCGCCGCAGCGGCTCCGACTAGCCTGCAGCGCGGCTAATTCGCCGACCACGAGATCGGCAACGACAGATAACCTCGGATGGGGCCCGACCGCAGGCGTTGCGCGCGCTCTAGGTCGACCTCCCAGTTGGGCACCCGGGCCAGCAGGGCACGCAACGCAATCCGGGCCTCCATCCGCGCTAACGACGCGCCGAGGCAGAAGTGAATGCCCCTGCCGAATGCCACTTGGTGTTCGGGTTTGCGCCCGATATCAAATACGTCGGGATCGGCGAACACGCGTTCGTCACGATTAGCCGAGCCGAACAACAACAGCACCGATTCACCGGCGGACATCCTGACGCCATGCACTGTGACGTCGCGGGTCAACGTTCGCGAAAGTCCTTGCGCCGGTGAGTCATACCGCAGCAACTCCTCAACGGCTGCCCCGAGCAAGCTCTCATCGCCAGCCAGCTGGCGGCGGGTGTCGCGATAGTCGGCCAGTACCACCGCGGCGTTGGCCAGCAGATTCGACGTCGTCTCATGACCCGCGATCAGCAGCAGCAGGCAAAAGCCAAGCAGTTCGTCGTCACTGAGGTGCTTTCCGTCGATCTCGGCACACACCAACGCTGACATCAAGTCGTCGCGCGGTTGGCGGCGGCGGTCGGCGAGGAAATCGGTGAAGTACCCATAGATCGCGGCCGCGGCTGCCAAAGCCTCGCCGGTCTCGCCGTGGGTGGGATTGGATTGCACCAGCGCGTTCGACCATTGCCGAAATTGTGTGCGGTCCTCGCGCGGCACACCGAGCAAATCAGCGATCACCATCGCTGGTAGTACAGCTGCGAAGTCGGCGACGAAATCGGCCGAACCTGCTTCCTGTATTAGGCCGCCCGTCAAGTGATCAGCGAGGTCCTCGATCGCGGACGTCAGCGCCGCGATTCGGCGTGGTGTGAAGGCTTTGCTCACCAATGCCCGCAGCTGATCGTGTCGCGGGGGATCCATCAAAATCATCATCGGCAGCAGCGATTCGCGAAAAGTCGAGCCCGGCGGAGTCGGAAATACTCCGTCGACCGACGAGTAGCTGTGATGGTCCAGCAGCGCGCTGATGACATCTGCGTGGCGACTCAGTACCCACGTGTTGGTATCGGTGGCGTGGTAGACGGGTGCGTCGTCGCGTAGCTGCCGGTAGACGGGGTAGGGGTCATCCTGAATTTCCGGGTCAAAGGGGTCGTAGCGAAGTTGTACGGTCGACATGAGCGTCTCCTGCCACATTGCAGAACACCGGTTTAGACTGAGAGTTTAAACCGAGGGGAGGACTTTATGCGTAAGATTCCCGCTCAGATTTCCGAACGGTTGCCGGCTGCGGCCGAACTCTTTGCCGAGCGCGGACTCAACGACACAAAGATCGAAGACGTGGCCGCGACCACGGGCATCGCCAAGGCCACGCTCTACTACTACTTCGCCGGTAAAGAAGAAATACTCGCCTTCCTGCTCGAAGACGTCCTACAACACGTCGCGGACGAGGTCACCGCGATCGTCGAGGCAGACGGCACCGCCGCCCAACGCCTGCACACCGTCATCAATGCTCAACTGCGCGTGATGGCCCAGCGGCCCGCGGTCTGTCGCGCCCTCATCGGGGAACTGGGCCGCGCCGCCCGCATGCCCGCCATCGCGGACATGATCACCACTGCCTACTTCGAACCCGTCGAGACCTTGCTTCGGGCGGGTGCCGCCGACGGCTCACTCGTGGCACTCGACAAACCCAGAGCTGCCGCCATCGCCCTATTCGGTGCGGTCACGATCAGCGCACTGACCTACCTCATCACCGACGATGCGCTCAACGAAGAGCTAATCGCGCGAACAATCCACGACGTCGCGTTTATCGGCTTACGGCCACGCTAGCTGCCCCTGGGGGACCAATCTGGGACCGGCAAGCCCGGCACGACATCTCGCAGGAATACCGCGGGTTCGGAATACGTCCACCCGACCAACACGAGCAACGGCGGCAGGATTTCACAGCGCACTGGCTGCTGTGTAGCGGACGAGGGACTGTGTGGCTATGGCTGACCTGCGCCTGCTGTCCCTCATGAAGGACGGGATACGCACGTCATTGGCAATCTACGCCGGTCAGATATGCCCTACCCGAGACTGCCTAGCGGACGCAGGGCGATTCGGCAATTACAACCGCCAATGTGCCTGCAGCAGAACACACTTCACACGTTCAATGATGCCACACTAAGAGTGGCTGAGCAGAGCCAGCGCAACACCCAATGCCTAGCGCTACTAACTCGTTTTCCCATCTTTGTGGCGGATCCGCCATTTCTACGTCACGAAGTTTGGAAATCCGCCACGTAAAACTGGAACCTACAGTGGTCGTGGCGCCAGCGGGTGAGCTGGTCGTGGAATGCTACCGCCTTCTCTCCTCCAGATACTCTCAGCAACTCGTCATGGGCAAGCTTGCGCTTCTTGTCGCTGAACGCCATGCGCCCATAGGTGATGACCGCAGACTCCCACAGAGCGCGCCGTGTGAAGGCGTTGGCGGCGGTCTCCGGTAGGTTTTGACGTTCATGCAGGACCATATCGGCGCGGAGAAGGTCCAGCCACAGAGATCCCCACTTTCGGAGTCGATTCGCTTCGCTGGTGGGCAGCTCCACCTGAACGTCCGTCATGCCACGATCACACCATCACAGGGCCGACTTCTGGCCTTCGCCGCGACAGTTGGCTATGGCCGGTTCCGAATGATGGTTTCGACGGTGCTCGTTGCATCGATGTGTTGGGCAAGCTCCGCCGATATGTATCGGGCGTGACCGCGGATTCGGCGGATTATCTCGCGCCCCGAACGAGCGGTCGCCGGCTCATGATGAGCAACCCGATTGCGGGCCTTCAAAAGGTCACTCAAACCATTGTGCAGTTGCACGCGGTGGGTTCCGCTGGGGTAAGCGTGTGCTAGATGCGGCAGCCAGACGAGAGGTTCGTGCCGACGTGACGTTAGGAAGACCCAGAAACCGAACGTTAGCTCGGCAATCACCTTGCCGGCCGGCGCCGCGTTCCCGCCAGCATTGTCACGCGCAGTGGCGATGTCGCGATGCGTTCGTGCGTTCCCGGCCACACTTCGGGGGAACAGGTGATCGGCCGAAGTGCTGTCGAGCCAGTGGATGTCGCCACCTGCGACCGCCCCCTTTAGAGCGGTGTCATACATGTTTCGGAGTCCGACCTCCAGGTGGGCGAAGTCGTGCAGCAGGGCAGCGTTCAGGCTGGTGCTCCATTCGTACAACGCCAAGGCACGAGACCTGTCGTGGCCCGCCATTCTCAAGTAGGTTGCGAACCGGTCGGAACTAAACCAGCTCTCGACCCAAGGCCCGTACGGCACCGCCATGCAGGCAGTCAACCACGGCGTTGCTGGTCGACACGGCGGCCGTGTAGAATCCTCTACATAAAGGCCAGAGTTGCATCCCCAGGGATGTTCTGGTTGAGAATTCAGAAGAGCCCGGTATTCGACCCTCGCGGTCGACCCGGGTTCTTTGCTATTTGGTCGAGGGGCCCCCGCGTTCGTCATCGTCCATACGGTGGCCAGCATGACGGCCACCCTGGCGGTCGTTCATGCCTACACTTTGGGGATGGTTCGAGAACTCTGGCCCACGCCGCCCGGCCAGCCCACTGAACCCGGTGTCCCTGACTTCGCGCGTTGGGGCGACTCGGCACCCTTCGTCGCACAGGCCGAATATCTGCATGCGCAAATGTGCACGTTGTCGCTCGACATTGATGCCTTCGGAGCCGATGTGGGCGATCCCGCGGTGGTCAACTGGGTTGTCAATCGGCTGGCTGGCACAGGTTTGACGATCGCCGACATCGTCCGTTCTTTGTCTACGAGGCTGAACTGGGCGATTATCAACCCCAATCACGCTCTCGAAGTGATGGAGGCGTTCGACAGAGCTCGTCATGCCTTCACCGAAGCCTGCGGCGCGGCTCAAGCCGCCACCGAGGCGTTGCGCAATCACACGCAATTGCCGGGGTGAGGTGCCGCAAGCGTGTTAACCGCCGTGCCAAGTAACGCTGTCGCGAGTCGGGATGCGAACGCCGGCCCGTCATTCACTAGCGCGTATCCGCCGGCGACGCCGCCTTGGTTGCAGAAGGCTCGTCGTCGTCGCACCCTCCGATGAGTCACGGCACCGGTGTTCCGACCAACACGTGGGACCAGCCGAGTGGCCGTGCGCGGCACGACGGCGGTGGGGAAGCTGCTGGCAGGATTGCTGTAGATCGCTTGGCTACGTGACCACCGCCGCACGATTCGGCGCGCTGCCAGGTACGCGTCCTGGGCGATCTCGACGACCGCGATGGCCTTTTTGAGTCCGTAGACGCCCCAGAACCTTCCGGGACCACGTCCGGGCTGCTGCCACAACTCAGGCACGACATGCTGGTATTCCTTGTCGCCCAACGTATTCGGCGAAGAATGTTTGGTGAAGTAAATGGCCAGGCGCTTGGGATCGCACGCACGCAATCCGTTGAGGATGTCGATCCCCGTGCCGGCGAGCAAGTGACGCGCGCGTTGTTCCGGATCTGGATGGCCGACAATGTTTGCCCATTCCTGCGACAGCCAGTCTCGGAACGTGCGACCTGATCGCCCCACAGCGGGCGGCGGAGTCATCCACAAGTGAATGTGTGGTGCGCCGCGGCGTTGAAATTCGAGCTTCCAGATATAGCGGGCCGGTTCACCCCATTCGCGTTGAAACCGCTTGCGCCACAAGGCCATATGTCGTTTCACACTGGCGCCGTCTGGCGCAACGGATTGCCATTCGCCTGGGTAGGTCAGGGTCACCATCGCTGGCACACGGCCGCATTCCACCAGCGGTGTGTAGTCGAGCTCGGCGAAGGTGCGGCACATCGCGGCACGAGATTTGCGAGACCATTCCGTGATCGCTCGCCCAGGCGGGTTGGACATGTTACGGCCCGTCTTTATGCGGTCCTCCTCGGCGGCCACATCCAGCCGGTGACGGTCGACTGACCGCTCCGATGCCTTCTCCGCACGCACAGGACTGGTCCAGCCGAGGCGGACTACACCGGGGCCGATCGTGATCCGGAACCGGCCGGACTCCGGTTCCACCCCGAGACGGTCTTGCCCGTCTGCCCATGGCTGTGCCGGCTCAAACAGCGCTGCCGCCGAGGCCACCAAGTCGGAGCTCGGGAACCGCAGCCCCAGCGCATCTGCGGCCGACAGTTCCGCATCGGCGCCGCCCTCGATGCTGTCGCGGACACTTTTGGCACATATAACAAGCCCGTTGGTCCCAGCCGGAACACCGTCTACGTCGCTCCCACCGTCCGACCGACCGCTACCGCTCTCGCGCCCTCCGGCCGTGCCGGCCTCGGGCCCTCGCGGTCTACCGGCGTCCGCGACTCCGTCCGTGTTCCGGCTGGCCGTTCGGGTCGTGCCCGGGCGAAGAGTGGGTCGCTCCGCAATCGCGCTCGTTGAATGCGCGCTCGACCTCGTGATGCTGGGCATCGGGTGCCTGCTCCCCGGGAGCCCGCGGCGCGCGTCCCTGGGTGACGGGCGATGATGGGTTCCCTGACGGGAGTGCTGTCACCGTGTCCGGTTCTTGTCCGATCGTCGGACGAGCACCCTGCGTCAGACGCGCTCAGCGCGCCGTATTTGACGTATGGGTGTCGTTAAGCCGCAGGCCAGCGGCCGTTCCGCCCACCTGAAAAGCGGAAGGTCGGCGGTTCGATCCCGCCCCTGGCCACCACAGATCTGGCGAGTGCAATGCCCTCGGTCTGGCGCGGCGTCAAACCACGTAAGGCGCAATCAGAGTGGTCGCACCCAAGACCGCCAACCCGATCAAGAACGCGACGATCGTGAAGCCCATCACCTGGCGGACATTGAGTTTCGCGATCGCAAGCAGGGGCAGCAACCAGAAGGGCTGGATCATGTTCGCTACCCCCTCGCCGACGGCGACGGCCATGGACATCAACCCGAGGTAGCCCGGCGAGGTCTGACCGACCGCCCGGGCAGAGTCGATCGCGATCGGGCCCTGCACGGCCCAGTGCCCGCCGCCGGACGGCACGAACAAGCTGATGATCAACGAGCCGACGAAGGTCAGGAACGGCAGCGTGTACTGCGTCGCGCCGCTCACGAGCCCGTGGGCCAGCAGCGTCTGCAGGGGCACGGCCTTGCCGGCGGCCTGCGGGGGCGCGTAGCCGAGCAACGCGACCAAACCGCCGTACAGCGGGTACTGCAGCAGCAGTGGACCAGACACCTTCGCCGCGCCGGTAAACGCGCGGATGAACCGGATGGGCGTGCGGTGCAGCAGCGCACTCGTGATCGTGAACAACATGATCATCGACGAGATGTTCAGCGCGAAGCCGCTGAGCCAGAAGTAGGTAATGCCCGCGGCGAACACGAAGACGTTGAGAATCCACTGGTTTTCCAGCCATTCGGCGAACGATCGCTTGCCCTCGGTCTTGCCCTCGGACTGGTCCTCGTCCTCGAACACAGCCGGATCGGGCGCAAGGCTCTGCGCCGGGTGCATGCGCCAGATCGCAAGCGCGAGCAACGCCAGCACGACGATCACCGACAGCCAGCTGTAGGGCTGGAAGATCGTCAGCTTCAGCGGCACCGTGGTGCCAGTCATCTTGTGAATCACGTTGATTGGGCTGCCGTCGTCCGTGTTCGCCAGCGCGATCGATGACGACAGTCCCTGCGTCCAGACGATGAAACCCATGAATGCTGCCGCGATGAGGTAGCCGAAATGTGTGTCGGTGAAGCGCTTCGCGACCTGGCGGGCGATCAGTGCCCCGGCGACCAGCCCGAGTCCCCAGTTCAGCAGGGACAGTGCAGCGCTCACGCCAAAACACAGGAGGGCCCCTTGTACCTGGTTCCTCGGCTTGTTCGCGATGTAGACGATGGCCCGCTTCAGAACCGGTGCCTCGGCGAGCGTGTAGCCGGTCACGAGTATCAAGACCATCTGGAAGGCGAAGGTGAAGATATTCTGCGGTCCCCACACACCCCCGTACCAGGCCTTGAGCATGCCGCTGGGCGAGGCGCCGTGCACCAAGAGCGCGACCAGCGCGGCGACGATGACGGTGAGGATGACCGCGAACAGGTAGGGGTCGGGCATCAGCCGTTCGACATACCGGACACAGAGCGCGGTGAAAGCCTGGATGACGCCGCCGTGTCTGGGTTTACGTTCTTCGTCTGGCGCGCTTGGCTGTTCAGGTTCGGCCTCGGGCGCCTCGGTCGCGGCCTTGGGTTCTTCGCTCGTCGTCATCGACTTGCCCTCGTGTTCGGTGGGCGTCGAAGTCGATCGTGACCGCGGCTGGTTGGGCGGGGGACTCTAGTGCGCGCGGGGTTCGTATTCGGAGCGCGCATCGCCATCGCCCAGCGGCCATCGTTCGCAGATCGACCCCTTTGTTTGGTGTGGTCAGCTCGCGTTCGACCGCGGGCACTGGCGATCCTAGTGGAGCTTGCGCGGGGCCGCTTCTTTTGCGTGCGCTGCCGCTATTTGAGCATGCTCCCGGCGTCCACGGTGACCGGAAGGCCTGTGATGTAACGTGATTCGTCGGACGCCAGGAGCAGCACCGTGTTGCTGATGTCCATCGGCTCGACCCAGCCGACGGGCAGCACGTGCATGAACTGCGCGGCGACTTTGAGGTCGTCGGGGCCGGGGTTCTCCAGATCGGGCCGGAACAGCTTCATCGTTCCCTCGTTCATGAACATCGGTGTGTTCACGTTGGTCGGGTGAACGGAATTCACCCGGATGAAGTGCTGGCCGAGTTCCACCGCGAAAGCGCGCATCAAGCCGACGACGCCGTGCTTGGCCGCGATGTAGTGACCGGTGTGCGGGTAGGCCTTGAGTCCGCCGACCGAGCTGGTCAAGATGATCGATCCGCCCTGACCCTGAGAAATCAGGTGCGGCACACCAGCTTTGACGGTCTTCCAGACGCCCGACAGGTTGACGTCGATCATGTCGCGCCAGTCGTCTTCCCGGGTTTTGTCGAGAGTCTGTCCGCCGTTGCCGATTCCGGCATTCGCGCAGATGATGTCCAACCGGCCCAGCTGTTCGACTCCGCTGTCCACCGCCGCCTTCAGGGCGTCGTAGTCACGCACGTCGACCTCGTTGGTCACGATGCGCCGATTGAGGCCCCTGATCAGGTCGGCCGTCTCGGCCAGGTCATCGGGGGCGTCGATGGTGGAATCTCGCTGCTGCTGCTGCTGCTGCTGATCGGCGAGCAGATGTCGACCGCGATGATGTCGGCGCCCTCCTGCGCCAACCGCACCGCGTGGTTGCGGCCTTGGCCCCGGGCGGCGCCGGTGATCAGCGCAACCTTGCCCTCAACTCTTCCGCCCATGACTGCACCTCACTGATCCGAGCGGCCGGGATGACGATGGCCCGGCGCGCCTGTCTGTCGACCTTGAATTATTTGTCGACCGATCAGGAAGGGTGGCACCATTCGCCCGTGCTGCCAACCGACCACCGCGCGACGCGATGCCTGGGCGCCGACGCGACGCGCCGCTCACCCGAAGCGGCCGGCCGGTGCTAGCCGCGCGGCGCCGGGGTGGCCGCGGGTGTCTTCAGCAGGCTCATCTGGCGTTCGACGAATCCGCGTAGCTCGTCGTGCCCTTGGGTGACGCCGACCGCGCTTTCGTTGCACAGGCTGCGCGCCACCTGCGCGATCAGCATCGAGATCGCCACCGGTGGATACTTATCGAGATCGATGTGATTGGCGCGCAGCACCATCGTCACGGCCGCCGTCTCGATGTCGCGTACTCGCTCGGCGTAGGCCTTCAGCTCGGCGCCAATTGCCTTGCGGTGGTTGGCCAGTGCCATGAACTCGGCATTCAACGCCGTCACGGCGGAGTCGCTGTTCATCACCCACAGCGCTCGCAGCGGATCGTCCTCGGTCAGCAGTGCCCGCATGCGCGCCAGCGCGGTCTCGGCACCGGCCCGCAGCACCTCCACGAACAGATCGTCCATCGTCGGGAAGTAGTAGTAGACCAGGGCCTGCTTGACGCCTGCCTCGGCTGCCACGCGCCGGGACGTGGCCGCGGCGTAGCCTTCCTCGCGCATGAGTCGGGCGGTGGCCTCGATCAGCTTGCCGCGCGCCCCGGCCTCGGCGCTCTTCTTGATCTGGCGGGTCGCTGGCGGATTGGGCGCACCCGCTTTGCTTGACCGGTTTGCGCGATCCGTGGTAGGCATACCGCATCCTAACAATTTGGTCGATCGATCAGTTTATTAGTACGCAAAGAGTCGGGATGAAGGTGACCGCCTGTTCACAACCCATCGCCGCGGCCACCGAGGGCGCTTCGGCGTGCTGCCCCGCTCTGCAGGCCGGGAAAAGGAATTGAACTCATGACTGAACTCGCCGACGTCGACTACTTCACCGACGCCGACATCGCGCAAGATCCCTATGCCTACTGGGATTATCTGCGCGGCCGGGGCCCGGTGTTCCGTGAGCCGCATTACGGAGTCGTGGCCGTCACCGGGTACCAGGAAGTCCAGGCCGGCTTCAAAGACGTCGATTCGTTCTCCGCGGTGAACGCGATCGGCGGTCCGTTTCCCCCGCTGCCGTTCACCCCGGAAGGGGATGACATCGGCGACCAGATCGAAGCGCACCGCCACGAATTCCCGATCTTCGAGCACATGGTCGTCATGGACCCGCCCGAACATGAAAAGGCGCGCTCCCTGCTAGGGCGGCTGCTCACTCCGCGTCGGCTGCAGGAAAACAAGGACTACATCTGGCGGTTGGCCGATCGGCAATTCGACGAGTTCATCGCCAACGGTCAGTGTGAGTTCCTCGGCGAGTACGCGAAGCCGTTCGCGACGCTGGCGATCGCCGATCTGCTCGGGGTGCCGGACGAGGACCGCCCAGAGATCCGCCGCAATCTCGGGGCCGGTAACGCGCCGGGCGCCAGGGTGGGGGCACTCGATCACGAACCGGTGGGCAGCAATCCGTTGCAGTACCTCGACGACCTGTTCGGCGCCTACATCGCCGACCGGCGGGAACGCCCCCGCGAGGACGTGCTGACCGGTCTCGCGACCGCCACTTACCCCGATGGCTCGACCCCACCGCTACTGGAGGTCGTCCGACCGGCCACCTTCCTGTTCGCGGCCGGCCAGGAGACCGTGACCAAGCTGCTGAGCGCCGCGGTTGAGGTTCTCGGTGACCAGCCCGAACTGCAGGCGCGGTTGCGCGCCGACCGAAGCCTGGTCGGCTCGTTCATCGAAGAGGCGCTGCGCATGCAGAGCCCGACCAAGGTCGACTTCCGGCTGGCTCGCAAGACGACCACCCTGGGCGGAGTGCGGATCCCGGCCGGCACGGTCATCATGCTGTGCCTGGGAGCGGCCAACCGCGATCCGCGAAGATTCGAGAATCCGAATGAATTTCAGGTCGATCGGAAGAACGTTCGTGAGCACATCGCCTTCGGTCGCGGAATCCACACCTGCGCAGGCGCACCGCTTGCGCGCGTGGAAGGCCAGGTGACCATCAGCCGTCTCCTGGACCGCACGCGCGACATCCGGATCAGCGAGGCCAAGCACGGCCTGCCGCCCAACCGGGAGTACCGCTACGAGCCCACCTTCCTGCTGCGCGGGCTCAAGGAGCTGTACATCGAGTTCACGCAGGCCGACTGACGATCGTTAGTCTTGTGCCGCAAGGCCTTTAACCTGTTGGTAGTAGATGATGTTGCCGCCGCCGGCCCAGTTTCCTTCGGGGATTTCGTGGATCAACGTCCAGACGTGAAACGCCCGTTGGCCCCGTGGGTCGATTCCCGCCGCGGCGCAAACCGCAGCGTGCACGTCGGCGGCCAGCTGCTCTTTGCGCTCCTTGGACAGCGCACCTTCGAACACCGTCAGGTCGATCCTGAACCGGGCGGCACCCGGACCGCGGCCGCCCACCGAAAGCTCGGTGGAGTCTTTGGCGTGCAGGTAGACCCAGGTGTTGTCGCGCAAAAACGGTGTGTCCGGCGCACGTTCGGCCCGCAGCAACACGGTGACCAATTCGTCGGCCAATCGGCTCAGCGCTTCCTCATCCGCCGAGCCGCGCACGAAGGTCAGGTCGATCATCGGCATTGCGGCACCCTCCTCACAGCTTCTTCAAGCCCCGAACGACCTTGATGTCGGGCATGGTTGCGGATGCGCTCTTGCGCAGACTCGGTTGAATCGCACCGGCATTGCCCACGACGAGGTAACGCAGGCCGTGGTCACGAAACTCCGCGATCTGTCCGATCACCTCGTCGGGTGTTCCCACCGCAAACAGCTCTGCTACGAGCGACCGCGGCACCCTCGCCGCGTTGGAGAGCGCTGTCTTCTCGTATAAGCCGAATTTGACCATCGCCGTCGCTCCTTCGCGAACCGCCGGCCCGGAGACTAGCCGATCGGCTACCCGACCATAATTGATGGTCACCAGCGCATCAATGGTTCTGCCCCACCGCGTCTACATCTCAGCAATCGTCGACGTCCTCGACGCAGCGGTCAGCGGTGCGTGGGGCGCTCTTGCCGGACCTGTGCAGCGGCAACGCCGCCGCCGCGCGCTAATCCGCTCGGAACGGTCGCGACGACGTTTGGTGGCTGGCTAGCTGCCGGTAGCACGTTCACGCTGTTGGTGTGCGGCCCGCAGGATCGAGTCTGCGGCTATGAATGCAGGTTTAACGCGGTCAGCACCCGTAATGGGTAGGTTTGCCGCATGGCGCAGCACCATCAGGGCCAATGCGCTGTGGGTCGCGTAGGAGACGACCAGCAGGTTGGCGCAGGCCTGCGCGCCGCTGACCGTCATGACGTGCTGGCGTTTGCCTTCCCATCCCGGCCAGTTGAGATCGGGTGGTCGTTGGAGCGACGACCAATTCACGTTGATGGCTGTGACGCCTCCGAGCAGCGGAGTCAGGACCGCAACGAGCTCGGGCAATTCGTTGGTGATGCGATCTGCGCGCGGCCACCACGCACCGTCAATGTGGCGGCCGAGCTCGCGAGCCACCGATAACCGGATGGGATTGGCTTGGCGTCGGCTCCCGATCGCGTAGCTCATCGGAAGTACCTCAGTTGGCAAGTCGCGCCCCCGATAGCCGGGCCTGCATCACCCATGGGCGGTTCCTTCGCGCTCGGTGTCGTCGGGCCCGCGGACGCGGGATAGACGGAGGAATCACATTGCCCGGTGGGTGTCGTCCGCGCCGATGGTGCGGTGGACCACCGCTGACAACGAACGGCTCGCGTTCGACGCTACGCCACCAGTGGGCGACCGGGGCGGTTGGGTACGCAACGAGAGCGCGCAAGCGCGGCGCGGCCTTGCCCGTCGGCTTCGTGGGGATTCCAACGTCCTTGCGCCGCAAGGGATGAATGGGCGATGCTCGCCATCTTCCCACCCTGGATCGGGATTGCGGGTAGGGTGACGGCAACAGTGAGGGCGTATTACATGGCAATAGAGAACTGGTGCGACGCGATCGAGATCCATCCGTCGCAGATCCGGGTCGGTGACATCATCGGCACGCGGCGTCCCACCGAACTGCGTTTGACCGTCAAGATGATCAGTGGTCCGCAGAGCGGGCCGCGGCAGTGGACATTTTTCAGCCGAGACGACAACGGCCAGCAGCGAACCAGTACGTTCGGCGAAGATGAATTAGTCCGCAGGTACGCCAAAGCTTCCTGACATCGTGCGGCGTAGCTTCCCCTTGGGGCACCTCCTCGAGCGCTCTCTAAGCCGATTACCGTCGCCGTCTCTCTGAACGGAGAGCATCGGCATCGGGTTGGTCCGAAAACGTCGGGTTCTCGACCGGTTTCCCGGAGGATTCGCCCGAAGCGACGTGCTTCGGTGCCTCGGGATGAGAAAACAGGTTCGATGTGTCCATAGGTGTCCTTCCGAATGAGGAGTTCGGCCGATACGCAGTGCTAACTTACGGTCGGACGAGGATCGAATCGCACGGCGATGTCATTGGTAATTCGTTCACGATTCGCGGTTGACCGCCAGAGAGCGGTTCATCTCCACTGTACAGGCAGTCGGCACCGTGCCCGCTGTGGTCGGTCAAGCGGTGCTCTACACCGTTGCGCGCCCCGAAGGAGGCGGTTCTGGCGCGGACTAGGCTGCACCACAGGCGCGTAGCGGCTGTTCAAGCCCATGTAGCGCTGAATTCGTGAGCACCACAACGGTTTCAAGACAATAGGCGGTCCCGTGCTACTCTGAGGCCGTATGGATGTGTTTGGTACATCCGCATTTGAATGAGAGAAGTAAGTAAATGGCACAGGGAACTGTGAAGTGGTTCAACGGTGAAAAGGGCTTCGGCTTCATCACCCCTGACGAAGGCACGAAAGACCTCTTCGTCCACTACTCCGAAATCCAGGGAAACGGCTATCGCTCGCTCGAGGAGAACCAGCGTGTTCAGTTCGAGGTTGAGCAAGGAGCCAAAGGACCCCAGGCGGTAGGCGTCACTGCCGTCTAAGAACTTCACATACATCACGGTGGGGCTGGTGCGGATCCTTCGTACCGGTCCCACCGGTGTATTCGGGCGCTGTGGTTTCCCCGGCTGTGGGCCGCAGCCGGGCCGTTGGTCCCGTCGCCCGCCTGCGACATCATCCGGTACTTAACCCATCCGGATCGATGAACCCGGATAATGACCGCATGCGTCTCGCGCTGGTGCTGCGGTTGGCAATCGCGTTGGCGCTCGTCTCGTTAACCGGGACACGCATCGCGAACGCCGGCCCCGACGTGCCGCCGGTCAGCGACGCCGCGCGAGCGGCGGGATTCGTCGACATCCGCACCGTCGTTCCAGACGCGGTGCTCGACCTACGCTACGCGACGACGAACAACTTCACTCACACCCAGCTGTATCCTTCCGACGCGAGATGCCTTGTGCACCAATCGATGGCCCCCGGCCTCGCCGCCGCGGCCGGTGCGTTGCGCCCGCAGGGTCACCTGCTGGTGTTCTGGGACTGCTATCGGCCGCACGACGTTCAGGTCAGGATGTTCAACGTGGTTCCCAACCCGGCCTGGGTGGCACGGCCGGGCGCGTACGCCCGCAGCCATGAGTCGGGACGATCGGTCGACGTCACGTTCACCAGCGTGCAACCACAGTGCCCGCCCGAGCGTCATGCGGGTGGGTTGTGCCTGGCCGATATGGGTACCGATTTCGACGATTTCTCGCCGCGCGCAACGGCATTCGCGACGCAGGGTGTCAGCGCCGACGCTCAGGCGAACCGGACGCAGTTGCGGGACGCAATGAAGTACGGCGGATTGTCGCCCTACTCCGGCGAGTGGTGGCACTTCGACGGCCCAGGGGCCGGCGTCGACCGTCCGATTCTCAACGTCCCCGTCGACTAGCATCTCATATGGTGAGACACTAGTTTCATATTATGACTTGCCGTCGGTAAGCTTGCGGCATGAACGACCGGGCCAGTTACACGCACGGACATCACGAGTCGGTGCTGCGCAGTCATCAGCGCCGCACCGCCCAGGATTCCGCGGCGTACCTGCTAGGGCATCTGAAGCCGGGGCTGTCCGTGCTCGACGTCGGTTGCGGACCCGGCACCATCACCGCCGATCTGGCCGCACTGGTCGCACCTGGATCGGTGACCGCCGTCGACCAGGCCACCGACGTGCTCAGCGTTGCCCGAAGCGAGGTCGAGAAGCGCGATCTGTCCAACGTCTCGTTCGTGACCGCCGACATCCACCACCTTGACTTTCCCGACGGCGCCTTCGATGTCGTCCACGCGCATCAGGTGTTGCAGCACGCCGCCGATCCGGTGGCCGCCCTGCGCGAGATGCGGCGCGTGTGTGTGCCGGGCGGCATCGTGGCGGCCCGCGACGCCGACTACGCGGGATTCATCTGGTATCCGGAGCTTCCGGTGCTCGACCTGTGGCGAGACCTCTACCAACGTGTCGCGCGCGCCAGCCGCGGCGAACCGGATGCGGGCCGGCGGCTGCTGTCCTGGGCGCGGCAGGCGGGATTCGACGACATCACGCCCACGGGCAGCCTGTGGTGTTATGCCACGCCCGCAACGCGCGACTGGTGGGGCGGAATGTGGGCCGACCGCATCCTGCACTCAACCGTGGCGCGTGACCTAGTGAGCCTCGGGCTGGCGAGCACCGCCCAGCTTGAGGAGATCTCCGCCGGGTGGCGAGAATGGGCCGGCGCCCCGGATGGCTGGATCGCCATCCCGCACGGTGAAATCATCTGCCGCGCATAGGCCTTCAGTCCAGGAAGAGGTCGGGGATGGGGTGGTCACCG
Organism: Mycobacterium mantenii; assembly: GCF_010731775.1. Lineage (NCBI taxonomy): Bacteria > Bacillati > Actinomycetota > Actinomycetes > Mycobacteriales > Mycobacteriaceae > Mycobacterium > Mycobacterium mantenii. The sequence continues at coordinate 5,362,401 of NZ_AP022590.1, forward strand.
CCGCCGTACCGGGACAGGTCCGCGACGCCGGCGGATCGCAGCACGTCGGCGTCGATGTAGCAGTTTCCGGTGGTTTCCCTACTGGGCCGCGTGATGATTTCTACGGCGGCGTCGGCCATGATCTCCGGACTGCGCGACGACTCGGCCAACTTGTCCCCATCGGCCATGTTCGCCACCGCGGCGGTGGCGATATACGTCTGCGGCCAAAGGCAATTCACGCCGATCCCGGCGTCGGTGAATTCCGCCGCCCAGCCCAGCGACAGCAGCGTCATGCCGTACTTGGACAGCGTGTAGGCGGGGTGGGCGCCCAGCCAGCGGGGGTTCATGTTCACCGGTGGCGAGATGGTGAGGACGTGCGGGTTGGCGGACTTCTCCAGATGAGGCACGCAGGCCTTGGTCAGCAGGAAGGTGCCGCGCAGGTTGATCTCCTGCATCAGGTCGTACTTCTTGGCCGACAGCACGGCGGTCGGTTCCACCGCGATGGCGCTGGCGTTGTTGACGCAGACGTCGACGCCGCCGAACCGCCCCACCGCCGCGTCGACCACGCGTTGTACGTCCTCCTCGCGGCGCACGTCACCGACGACCGCCAGCGCCTTGCCGCCGGCGGCCTCGACCTCCGCGGCGGCGGTGTGCACCGTTCCGGGCAGGCGCGGATGGGGGGTGTCGGTCTTGGCCAGGAGCACCACGTTGGCGCCTTGCCTGGCCGCACCGATTCCGATTGCGAGCCCGATTCCGCGGCTGCCACCGGAGATGACGACGGTGCGATCGACGAGCGAACCGTTAGGCATTGAGCCTCCCTTTACCTGGTCAAGCTGTGGTATTGGCATTCTCTTTTTTTGCAAGTACGTTATTCACCGATGGATAATACGGCCCACACTCCGTCAGGTATCCCGCTGCAGCCCGTATACGGGCCGGCGGACGTCAGCGCGGAGCCTCCGCAGCCGGGGGAGTTCCCCTTCACCCGGGGTAACTTCGCGTCCGGTTATCGCGGGAAGCTCTGGACCTTCCGGCAGTACTCCGGATTCGGCACCGCCGAGGAATCGAATCGCCGCTACCGCTACCTGCTGGATCAGGGCGGCACCGGGCTGTCGGTGGCGCTCGATCTGCCCACCCAGTGCGGCTACGACTCCGACGACCCCGAGTTCGGCGAGGAGGTCGGCCGGGTCGGCGTCGCGGTGGACACCCTGGCCGACTTCGAGATCCTGTTCGACGGCATCCCGTTGGACAAGCTGAGCACGAGCATGACGATCAACGGAACGGCGGCGATCCTGCTGGCGTTCTACGTCGCCGCCGCCGAGAAAAAGGGGATACCGCGGGCCAAGCTCACCGGGACGATCCAGAACGACATCCTCAAGGAGTATGCCTCGCGGGGGACCTGGATCTGGCCGCCGGAGCCGTCGCTGCGACTGATCGCCGACACCATCGAGTTCTGCGCGGCCGAGGTTCCCCGGTTCAACGCGATTTCGGTGGCCGGGGCGCACTTCCGCGACGCCGGGGCCAACGCGGTGCAGGAGATGGCGTTCACGCTGGCCGACGGGGTGACCTATTGCGACACCGTGGTCGAGCGCGGCCGCATGACGATCGACCAGTTCGCACCGCAGATCTCGTTCTTCTTCTACACCCACGGAGACTTCTTCGAGGAGATCGCCAAATACCGTGCGGGGCGCCGCCGTTGGGCGACCATCGTGCAGGAGCGGTACGGGGCGACGACGGCCAAGGCGGCGATGTTCCGGTTCGGCTGCGTCTGTGGTGGCGCGTCGCTGTACGCGCCCCAGGCCCACAACAACATCGTCCGGGTCGCCTACGAGGCGATGGCCGCGGTGCTGGGCGGTGTGCAATCGATGTTCACCGCGGCCTGGGACGAACCGTTCGCCCTGCCCACCGAGGAGACCACCACACTGGCGCTGCGCACCCAGCAGATCCTGGCGCACGAAACCGGCGTCGCCAGCGTCGCCGACCCGCTGGGCGGCTCATACTTCGTGGAGGCGCTGACCGATGCCACCGAGGAGCGCATCATCGAGATCATGTCCGACCTCGAGCGGCACGGTGGGATGGTCCAGGCCATCGAGGACGGTTACCTGCAGGGCCTGATCGCCGACGAAGCCTTCAACTTGCATCGGGACGTCGAGGCCGGCACCCGCCCGGTCGTCGGGGTCAACCGGTTCGTCACCGAGGAGCCGGCACACGATGTCGTCACCTACGAGCTCGATGCCGAAGGACGTGATCTGCAGCTGAAGAGGCTGTCCAAAGTCAAGGCCGAAAGAGACTCGGCCGCAGTGAAATCCAGCCTTGCGGCGCTGTCGCGCGCCGCCGAGGGAGATGACAACCTGATGCACAAGTTGATCGACTGCGCCAACGCCTACTGCACGGTCGGGGAAATGGTCTCCGCGCTCAAGGCAGTGTGGGGCGAATTCCAGCAACCGGTGGTGTTTTAGATGGCCGTGCGCGTTCTTGTTGCCAAACCCGGCTTGGATGGGCATGACCGCGGCGCCAAAATCGTCGCCCGCACCCTGCGTGACGCCGGGTTCGAGGTCATCTACACCGGCATCCGGCAGCGCATCGAGGACATCGCCTCGATCGCGGTGCAGGAAGATGTCGCGGTGGTCGGCCTGAGCATTCTCTCCGGTGCCCATCTGGCGCTCACCGCGCGCACCGTGGAAGCGTTACGCGCCGCGGACGCCGCCGACATCGCCGTCGTCGTCGGGGGCACCATCCCGCATGCCGACGTCCCCAAGCTGCTTTCCGCCGGTGCCGCCGCGGTATTCCCTACCGGGACACCGCTGGACGACCTGGTGCGCGACATCCGCGCACTGACCGGAACCCCGGAACCCGTCACGGAGGAACCATGCGCGTCGGAGTGATGATCGGCGCCGAGCGGGGCGACATGGCCCGCAAGGTGGACAAACTGGCCTCCGATATCGAATGGGCCGAATCCGCGGGTCTGCACACGGCATGGATGCCGCAGGTGCCCAACGACTTCGACTGCCTGACCATGGTGTCGCTGATGGCCGCGCACAGCTCGCGCATCGAGCTCGGTACCGCGGTGGTGCCGCTGCAGGCCCAGCACCCGATCGCCCTTACCCGCCAGGCGCTCTCGACGCATGCGATGGCCGGTGGACGGCTGGCGCTGGGTGTTGGCCCGTCGCACCATTGGATCATCCGGGACATGCTCGGCCTGCCGTACGAGAAGCCGGCCGCCTACACCCGCGACTACCTTCAGGTGCTCAACGCCGCCATCGCCGGCCCGGGACCGGTTGACGTCGAGAATGATTCGTTCACGGTGCACAATCCGCTGGCGATCGGGGCCGATACCCCGATGCCGGTCCTGGTCGCCGCGCTGGGGCCGGTGATGTTGCAGATCGCCGGCGAACTCGCCGACGGGACCGTGCTGTGGATGGCCGATGAGCGCGCGATCGGCGATCACATCGCGCCGAAGATCACCAAGGCCGCCGCCGACGCGGGACGCCCGGCACCGCGGATCGTTGCGGGCATCCCGGTATGCCTCTGCGCACCCGGGCAGGTCGACGAGGCCAAGGAGCGAGCCAACCGCATTCTGGGCGAAGCCGAAGTGTCACCCAACTATCAACGCCTGCTCGACCGCGGCGATGCCCGTGACGTCGGTGATCTGTGTGCCGCCGGCGACGAGGAGGCGATCCTGGCCCGGATGCGGCGATTCGCCGACGCCGGTGTGACGGATCTGTCGGTGCGGCTGCTGCCGATCGGTGACAACCGCGATGAGCTGGTGGCTTCTAAGCGCCGCACCCGCGAGATGATCGCCTCACTCGCGGCGGAATTGCGTTGACTCCGAACAACGCCGGACCGCTGGCCGGGATTCGCGTCCTCGAGGTCGGCACCATGCTGGCGGGCCCGTATGCGACCATGCTGCTGGCCGATCTCGGTGCCGAGGTCACCAAGATCGAACCCGCCGGCGGCGAGATCTCCCGCAGCGTCGGCGCCACCTACTTCGCCAGCCTGAACCGCAACAAGTCCAGCATCACGCTGGACCTGAATTCCGATGCGGGACAACAGCGATTAGGCGAGCTGGTCGCCGATTCCCACGCGCTGCTGGTGAACCTGAAACCGTCGGCCATCCGCCGGCTGGGTCTGACCTACGACACATTGCGGCGGCACAACGAGCGGATCGTCTGCGTCGCGATCACCGGCTTCGGTCTGTACGGAGGCGACGATCCGGCGTTCGACTACGTGGTGCAGGCCGGCGTCGGCACCGCCGCGCTGACCGGCGACCCCGATGGCCCGCCGACGCTGCCCGGCTACTCGTCGGCCGACAACTCCACCGGAATGACCGCGGCGCTGGGGCTTTTGGCCAAGATCATCTCCGGCACCGGGGGCCAGGTGGATGTGTCGCTGCGCGACGTCATGCTGTCCCAGCTGAACTACCACGCCTCCGCTTATCTCAACGACGGCGTCGAGCCTCAGCGCCGCCCACACGGGGCGCACTCTTATTACGTTCCGGCCCAGCTTTTTCCAACCGCTGACGGGTATCTGGCGCTGTTCATCACCCACGACGGCTTCTGGAAGTCGTTCGCCGCCGAAGCGGGCATCGGGGGTTTCGAAACGATGGCCGAGCGGGTCGCCCGCCGCGACGAAGTGCTGACCATCGTCATGGCGATGCTGGCTACCGACAGCGCCGTCGGATGGGAACGGCGACTGCGTCCCTTGGGGGTTCCGGCAGCCGCCGTCCGGACCCTGCCCGAGGCGCTCGAGGCGACCCCGGAAGTGATTGTGACAGCGGGCGAGTTCCGTTTGGTGGGAAGCCCGATCCACGTCTCCGGGTATCAGCCCGAGTACCGGCCCCCGCCGGAGCTACCGGAGGGCTAGACGCGATTGCCGCCGAGCGTGAAGTTAGCTTCACACTCGCGGCCGAGCGTGAATTAGCCGCACACTCGGCAACGAGCCGGGTGCAATGTGATCGCATCCAACTCCCTTGTACCCGAGCTTCCGCCGCCAATAGATACGCCCGTGCCGTCGACGCCAAAGACTGGGATCTGTACCGATCGGTCTTCACCGAGGACGCGCACATCGACTACTCCTCCGCGGGTGCCGCGACTGGCCCGCGCGACGAAGTGGCCGCGTGGCTGGAACAAGGCTTCGGCGCGATCCCGATGTCCATGCACTACATCACCAACGTCGAAATCCTGGCCCTTGACCAAGATGTCGCGACGGTGCGGGCCATGTTCTACAACCCGATGCAGTTGCCGGGAATGACGGACCTGAGTTACTGCGGCGGCTACTACCACCACGAGCTGACGCGCACGGCCGACGGCTGGCGCAGCCGCAGCCTGCGGGAGGAAAGCGTCTGGTTCGTCAACCCGCCGACGGGGCTGACGTAGCGGCCTACCGCGCCGCCAACTGCTTTTCCTGATACCGACGCGCCCACTCGGCGCGCGACCGGATGGACACGTCCACGTCACTTCCCTTGGCGCGCAACGCCTTAACATTCGCCTGCTCGCGAGGAGTCCGGGCGAACGGGTCCCAACCGAAGAACCGGCAGGCGTTGCCCCAGGTGATCTTGTTGATGTCGGAATCGTCGGCGCCGGCGGCGGTCAACTCGGCGAGCACCTGCTCGGGCGCGTCCGGCCAGAAGCAGTCGGAGTGCGGGTAGTCGCATTCCCAGGCGATGATGTCGATACCGATCTCGTGGCGCAGCTTCAGCGACGTCTTGTCGGTGACGTAGCAGGCCAGCGAGTGTTCACGAAAGACGTCACTGGGCAGCTTGTCGCCGAAGTCGCGGCGTAGCCACTTCTGGTTGGTGTAATGGCGGTCGCTGCGGTCCAGGTAGAACGGAATCCAGCCGATACCGCCTTCGGAGAAGGCGAATTTCAGATCCGGATGGTTGCGCATCGCCGGGCCCCACAGCAGATCTTGGGCGCACATCGCCGAAACCTGGGTGGCCAGGATGATCAGGTTGTCGATCGGCGCGTTGGGCGCCATGCTGATCGCCCCGAAGCCGGTGCCGATGTGCAGGCACATCACCACGTTCTCCTCGGACAACGTGCGGAACACCGGGCCCCAGTAGTCCTCGTCGTGGTAGCTCGGAAGTCCTTCCAGGTGCGGCAATTCCGGCATGGTGACCGCCCGGCAGCCCTTCGCGGCGACGCGGCGGATCTCGGCGCACATGCCCTCGGGAGTCCAGGTCGGCAGGATCGCGATCGGGATGAACCGATCCGGGTAGGAGCCGGCCCACTCGTCGATGTGCCAGTCGTTGTAGGCCGACACCATCACCAGCGTGACGTCCTCGCGCGTCATGTTGAGGTGCCGGGCCGAAAAGCCCGTGAACGTCGGGAAGCACATCGACGCCAGGATGCCGTTGCGGTTCATGTCCCGGACGCGTTCGTGGACGTCATAGACACCGGGCCGCATCTCGGCGAAACCTGCTGGGTCGCGGCCCCATTCCTCGGCCGGCCAGGACACCACGGCGTTGAGCCCGCTCACTCCCTGCGGCCTGCCCTGGTACATCCACTGGTCGACGCCCTTGTCGTCCGTCACGACGATCGGGGCCTCGGCCTTGTACTTGGCGGGCACATGCCGGAGGAACATGTCCGGCGGCTCGACTACGTGGTCGTCAATGCTCACCAAAATCAGGTCATCGACCTTCATCAAGCAGTCCTCTCCCGCGAAGCGACTCGACCCGAACTCGGTCAGCCCCTGCACTCCGTGGTGGTCTCGAGCAATCGTGGAATCGGCGCCGGGTCCAACTGCAGAGCGCCGGACATGTGCAGCTGTCCCGCGTTGGCGATCATGTTGTCCAGAATCGCCTGTAGGTCATCGCCCTCGATCTCATAGATGGCGACGTAGGGTCCGTCACCGTCGACGGGCCGCAACCGGCGCGCCGAGACGAAACCGTCCAGGGCCACGAGTTCACCCAGGTGCACCTCGTCGTACCAGGTGTTGTACTCCTGCTCGCGCTCGGGCGAGCTGGGGCGGCTCTCCACGAGGATGATGCCCTTGGCCATCTTGGAAACCTCTCCTGGCTGCTACTCGTAGCGCACCGTGACCGAGTCCGTATCCGGAACGCCCTGGCACGTCAGAATGTAGCCTTCGGCGACCTCGTCGGGTTCGAGAGCGTCGTTGACCCGCATGGTGGCATGGCCCTCTTCGAGCTTGGCCATACAGGTGCCGCAGTTGCCGGCCTCGCAACTGAACGGCGGTTCCAGCCCGGCCCTCCGCGCGGTCTCCAGCAAAGTCTCGCCTGGGACTATGGGCACCGAGACCTTCTTGCGGTCGAGATGGATCGTCACCGTGCCGCCGCCGGAGCCGTTTGATGCCGGATCTGTCACCCGTGGGGTCTCCTCGATGATCCGGGTGACCGTCACTGAGACCGCCCCCTCTCCCGTCTTGCATTCTTCAGTATAGAGAATACTATTCTCACGAAGCGACAGCATCTTCTCAAGACTGTATGGATGTCGGGTCAGCCCGGTCTGTCAGGGAAGGACGGGACGTGACCGAGCCGGCAGCGCTCGTGTTCGAGGAACGGCGATTCAGCGTGCCCGAACTCGACGCGTTAGCCGACCGATGGGCCGCGACCCTGGCCAAAGACGGTGTTACCGCAGGCCGGCGCGTGGCCGTCATGGCCTCCAATCGCCCGGACTTCCTCGCCGTGGTTCTCGCTATCTGGCGACTGGCCGCCACGGCGGTGCTCATCAGTCCGGCGTGGAAGCGTGACGAGGTCGACCATGCGCTTGCGCTGACCGGCCCCGCGCACGCGGTCGGGGACCATCCGGTACTGGCCGGTCTGACGCCGATGCTGCATCTGGACGAGCCGGGCCCGCCCGCAGAGCCGAGGGGGGGCTCGCCGCCCCCTGCGGCCGACGCGGTCCTGGTGTTCAGTTCCGGCACCACCGGCCTGCCGAAGGCCGTCCGCCACACCCACGCCTCGCTGGACGAGGCGGTGCGGCACTGGCGCCAAGCGCTGCAACTGACGCACCGCGACCGGATCCAGGTTGCGACGCCGCCGTCACACATTCTGGGACTGCTGAACCTGCTGACCGCGTGGGAGACCGGCGCCTGCGTGCGGCTACATCCCCGATTCGACGTCGACCGGGTGCTGCAGCACATCGAAAGTGACCGCATCACAGTCGAAATGGCGGTCGCCCCCATCGCGCTGGCCATCGCCTCGCACCCGGACCTCGAGTCCTACGACCTGTCGTCGCTGCGCTACATCATGTGGGGGGCGACGCCGGTCAACACCCACGTCGCAGAGACGGTGACCCGGCGCACCGGAGTCGGCTGGCTTCCGGCCTATGGGACCACGGAATTGCCTGTCGTAGCGTGCAATCCGATCGATGACCCGCGGCTCGACACCGTCGGGCGGGCAGTGCCCGGTGTCGACCTAGGCGTCGTCTCACTGGAAACCGGCGAGCCCGTCGGACCGGGCGAGGTCGGTGAGATTCAGGCCCGCTCGGCGTCGCTGATGGCCGGCTACCTCCCGGCCGAAGCGACCGGCGAGGCGATTCTCGACGGGTGGTACCGCACCGGAGACGTCGGCCGGCTCGACGCCGGCGGTTGGCTGCAAATCACCGACCGCCTCAAAGAGATGATCAAAGTGCGCGGCTTCCAGGTTGCGCCCGCCGAAATCGAGACGGTGTTGCACGGTCATCCGGCCGTCAAAGACTGCGCGGTGTTCGGGATTCCGGACGGACTCAACGGCGAGGCCGTCGTCGCCGCGGTCGCCGCATCCGCTCCCGTCGATGCGACCCAACTGACCGCCATGGTGGACGAAAGACTGGCGTCATATAAACATCTGAGCCGGGTGGTGTTCGTCCCCGAAATTCCCCGCCTGCCTTCCGGCAAGGTGCTGCGTCGAGTGCTGAAGGAGCACTATGGATGTACGTCTGACAGCTGAACAACAGCAATTACGCGATGCCGCCGCCAAGCTGGCCGACGATCTCGGGCCGGCAGCGGTGCAGGATCTCGACGACCAGGCTCGAATCACGCGCCTGGACAAGCAGATCGAGAACACCGGCTGGCGGTCCTTGCGTTCCGACGGGGCCTCGGGTGTCGAAGTGGCCATCGTGGCCGAGGAATTCGGCCGCCGGCTGGTGGACACACCGTTCCTCGGTCCGGTGCTCGCCGACGACCTGGGCCGCCACGTCGGCGCCGACGTGGCAGCGGCGACCGTGGCCGTCGACGATCGGGTGGTCGACGCCCGCGGTGCCCGGCGTGCCCTGTCGCTCTCGGGTGGCACGGTCCGCGCGGTCGATGTGCAGGTCGCACCGCAGAGCGTCGATCTGACCCGGGCCGACGCGACGATCGCGGGATCGCCGGAGACGCTGGGGGAGGTGCCCTTTGAGGTTGCCGAGCAGTGGCGGGCCCTCGCGCTGGTCGCCACGACGGCGGACCTGGTCGGCGTTGCCCGGGGCGCGCACGCCGTCGCGTGCGACTACGCCAAGATCCGCGAACAGTACGGCAAGCAGATCGGCTCGTACCAGGCCATCGCGCACCTGCTGGCCGAAAGCCTTGCGCTGATTGAGGGTTCGGTGAGCGTGGCGCGGCATGCCGCGTGGGCCGTCGACGAGCTGCCCCCCGCCGAGGCCATTCGGGCCGCGCAAATCGCAAAGGTCTACTGCGCGCGCGCCACCCGCACCGTCTGCGAGACGGCCATCCAGGTGCACGGCGGTATCGGCAACACCTGGGAATGCGTGGCGCACGTCTACCTGCGCCGTGCGCTCACATCGACCGAGCTGTGGCCGGTCGCGTTGAAGGAGATCGATCTTGGACTTTCGTGACTCACCCGACGAAGCCGCCTTCCGCGAGCGGCTGCGCACGTGGCTTGCGGCCAACGCCAAGGAGTTCTCGGGCTCCGGCGACGAGTATTGGGTGCGCATGGCCGACTGGCATCGTGCCCTGTACGAGAACGGCTTCTTCGGCCTGTCCTGGCCACGCGACTGGGGCGGCCAGGACCTGGCACCGGTCTATGACGTCATCGTCGACGAGGAGCTGGTGCGGGCCGGCGCGCCGCCGCGCCCCAGCGTCGGTTATCTGGTGTACGGCATCGGCGCCCACGCCAGCGACGAGCTCCGCAAGCGCTTCCTGCCCGGCATCATCAACGGCACCGAACGCTGGTGCCAGGGCTTCAGCGAACCGGGCGCCGGCTCGGATCTGGCGTCGCTGTCCACCACCGCTCGCCTGGAGGGCGACAACTATGTGGTGAACGGACACAAGATCTGGACCAGCTACTCCGACGTCGCCGACCGGTGTCTCCTGCTAGCGCGCACCGACCCCGGCGCCAAGCGCCACCGCGGCCTGTCCGCGTTCGTTCTGGACATGAAACAGCCTGGCGTGCAACAGCGCCCGCTGCAGATGATCAATGGCGTCACCAACGAATTCGGCCAGGTGTTCTTCGACGATGCGACGGTGCCGGCGGACCGGATGGTCGGCGCTCCCGGTGACGGCTGGGCCGTGGCCATGACGGTTGTCGGGCACGAACGCGAGCCGTCCACGCTCGGCTATGCGGCCCGCTACGGCAAGCTCGTCCGAGAGCTGTTGTCGCGCAACGACGGTGAAGTGCCCGAGGAGCTGGCGTGGGCCGCGGTGCAGTCGGATATGCTGACCCATCACGTCCGGCGCCGGCTCTCCGAACAGCTCGACGGGGTATCGCACGGCTCGGACGGTTCGCTCGACAAGCTGCTGATGACCTGGGTCGAACAATCCGTCGGGCATGCGGCCCTCGCCGTCGCGGGAACGCGCGATCCCGATCTGCTGAGTGCCTACCTGTACAGCCGGGCGCAGAGCGTCATGGGCGGGACATCACAAATTCAAAAGAACATCATCGCTTCACGGATCTTGGGATTGTAGGAGTGATCGCGAACGCGGGCGAAGCCCGGGTGAAGCGGGTCACGACCATCGAAGGAGTCTGACGTGTACGACATGCCCACCGAAATCGACGTTCAGTCCGACGGTGCCCTGCGCATCATCACGCTCAACCGCCCGGATTCGCTCAACTCGGTCAATGACAACCTGCACGTCGGACTCGCGCGGCTCTGGCAGCGACTCACCGATGACCCCACGGCCCGCGCCGCAGTGATCACCGGTGCCGGCCGGGCGTTTTCGGCCGGCGGCGATTTCACGTATCTGGAGGAGCTTGCGAACGATGCTGAGCTGCGCGCCAAAACCATCCGCGATGGGCGCGAGATCGTGCTGGGCATGGCCCGCTGCCGAATCCCGGTGGTGGCGGCGGTCAACGGCCCCGCCGTCGGGCTGGGCTGCAGCCTGGTGGCGCTCAGCGACATCGTCTACATCGCCGAAAGCGCCTATCTGGCCGACCCGCACGTGCAGGTCGGTCTGGTGGCCGCCGACGGTGGACCGCTGACCTGGCCGCTGCACATCAGCCTGCTGCTGGCCAAGGAATTCGCCCTCACCGGCACCCGGATCAGCGCACAGCGGGCCGTCGAACTCGGCTTGGCCAATCACATTGCGGACGACCCGGTTGCGGAGGCGATCGCCAGCGCCAAAAAGATCTTGGAGCTGCCGCAGCAGGCGGTGGAGAGCACCAAGCGGGTGCTCAACATTCATCTGGAGCGGGCCGTGCTCGCCAGTCTGGACTATGCGCTGTCGGCCGAGAGCCAGTCGTTCGTGACCGAGGACTTCCGCGCCAACGTCGCGAAATTCAACGCGGCCAAGAAGAACTGAGGTTGTAACCGCGCGACGGCCTCAGGCATCATGCCGGCGCAGGAAGTCGCGCATCACCGCATCGAACTTGTCCGGCTCCTCGATGAACGGCATGTGCGCGCTGGCCTCGAACAGCTCGAACTTTGAACCCGGTATCCGCTGGTGCATTTCCCACATGTGTTCGGGCACGCACTCGTCGTACCGGCCCGCGAGTACCAGTGTCGGCACGGCGATTTCGCTGAGCCGGTCGACCACATCCCAGTTCCGGATCGTCCCCACGATGTGGAAGTCGCTGGGGCCGAACATGGTCTCGAAGACTTCGGCGCCCATGTTGCGGAACGCATCCTCGAGCTCTCGCGGCCACGGGCGTAGCCGGCACAGGTAGGTCTCGTTCCAGGTTCGGATGGCGGCCTGATACTCGGGCGCGTGCGTGCTGCCGGCGGCCTCATGCCGGTCGATGGCGGCCTGGGTAGCGGGGTCCAGTTCGGACTTCAAGCGCGCCACCATCTTCGCGAACTCCGGGATGGACGCGATGCTATTGGAAATGGTCAGGCCCGCGGCGCCGGCGGGCGCCGCGTCGAGCACATACTGTTGGGCCAGCATCCCGCCCCAGGAGTTGCCGAAGAGGTGGAAGCGGTCCAGATCCAGGGCTCGCACCACGGCGTCCACCTCGGCCACCGAGCGCTCCATCGTCCAAAGTTCGCGGTTGGGTGGGCATTTGGAGTTTCCGCAGCCGAGCTGATCCCAGAAGATGACCTCGCGCTCCGTCGCCAACCGCCCCAGTGACCGCAGGTAGGTGTGCGGTAAACCTGGCCCGCCGTGAATGACCAGCAAAGGACGACCCGCGCCGCCGCCGGTGCGCCTGAACCAAACTTCCCCGCCCGGGACTGCGATCATCCCTTCCCGCGCAGTCGTCGCGTCCGTCACCAGCAGCAGTGTAGGCAGTCTCGGCCACCCACCGACGGACTGAACCTGAAGGTCCCTCCTTGCAACTCGTACTCTCCTACTGAGAGAATAGTGTTCTCGTGAATGTGCGAACGGCTCTCCGAGCCCCGCACCTGCTTGATGAACTGGAGAAGACTCGTGTCCGAAGCCGTCATCGTGTCCGCCCTGCGCACCCCTATCGGCACCGCCCGCAAGGGGACACTGCGTGACACCAGTGCGTTCGACCTGGCGCACCACGTGGTCAGCGAAGCGGCGAAGGATCTGGACCCGGCGCAGGTCGACGACGTGATCCTGGGCGAGGGCCTCTACGGCGGCGGCGTGATCGCCCGCCACGCGGCCATCACGGCCGGGCTATCCCACGTACCCGGTCTGGCCAACAACCGACACTGCGCGGCCGGGCAGGCGGCGGTGCAGAGCGCGGCGGCCAGCGTGCGGGCCGGGATGGACGAGCTCATCATCGCCGGCGGCGTGAATGCGGCGTCGACGTCGCCGCGCTCCCGCATCCAGGTGGACGGCGACTGGGTCGACTGGTTCCCGCCGACCCACCCGGACCGGCCCGACGCGCCGAACATGGACATGTCGATCACCGTGGGCTGGAACGCCGCGGTCAAAGCCGGCGTGAGTCGCGAGGAGATGGACGCGTGGGCGCTGCGGTCGCACCGCAATGCCATCGCCGCCATCGACGAAGGCCGCTTCAAAGAGGAGATCATCCCGATCGAGACGCGGCACGGCCTGTTCTCGGTCGACGAGCACCCGCGCCGCGACACCACCATGGAAAAGCTAGCCGCGCTCAAGCCGCTGCACCCCGAGATCGAGGGCTTCTCGATCACCGCCGGCAATGCCTGCGGCGCCAACGACGGTGCTGCGGCGTTGGTCATCGCCAGCGACCGGCTCGGGCTGCCCGCGCTGGCCACCATCCGGTCCTGGGCGTCCGTCGGCGTCGACCCAGCGATCACCGGCTTGGCGCCCGTCGACGCGATCCCGAAAGCCCTCGCACGCGCGGGCCTTTCGACCTCGAACGTGGACCTTTTCGAGATCAACGAGGCGTTCGCCGCCATGTGCGTGGCCACCATCAAACTGCTCGAGCTTGACCCCGACAAGGTCAACGTCAGTGGCAGCGGCTGCTCGCTGGGGCATCCCGTCGCGGCGACCGGAGCCCGGATTCTCGTCACCCTGGTGCACGAATTGCGCCGCCGCGGCGGCGGCATCGGCGTCGCGGCGATGTGTGCGGGCGGCGGGATGGGTTCGGCGACGGTGATCGAGGTCGCGGCTCCATGATGCGTACATGATCATCGCCGATCTGATTGACCGCGCGCGCAACGGATCTCCCCGCGCGGCCGGTCGGCTTCTCAGCCTGGTCGAGGGCGAGCAGCGCGACGAGGTCTTGGCGAGCATCGGTCCCGCGCCGCAGGGCATGGGGCCGGTCATCGGCATCACCGGACCACCCGGCGCGGGGAAGTCGACGACGGTCGCCGCCTTGGTCGGGGCCTACCGCGAGCGCGGCAGCCGGGTGGCGGTGTTGGCGGTGGATCCGTCGTCCCCGTTCAGCGGGGGAGCGCTGCTGGGCGACCGAATTCGAATGGCCGCACATATCAACGACTCTGACGTTCTCATTCGTTCGGTGGCCACCCGCGGCCATCTCGGCGGTCTGGCCGCCGCGGTTCCGGCGGCCATCCGGCTGCTCGGGGCGATCGGTTACGACGTGGTGCTGCTCGAGACGGTGGGGGTGGGGCAGTCCGAGATCGAGATCGCCGCCGTCGCCGACCCGACCGTCGTCATCCTGAATCCCGGGGCGGGCGACGCGGTTCAGGCCGCCAAGGCGGGCGTGCTGGAAGTCGCCGACATCGTGGCGGTCAACAAGGCGGACCGCGACGGCGCCGAGCAGACGGTGCGGGACCTTCGGGCCGAAACCAGTGCCCCCATCGTTTCGCTGATCGCCGCCCGCGGCGAGGGCGTCGAAGACCTGATGGCCGCCATCGAGGACCACCGCCGCACCGACAGCCGCGCCCGCCGCCTAGCCCGCGCCCGAGCGCAGATCCTGTCGCTGGCGCAGACCCGGCTGCGGGCCCAGCCCGATCTCGACCGGCTCGCCGAGGCGGTCGTCGACGGCGACCAAGACCCGTACACAGCCGCCGATCAGCTGATCGCACCGCCGGCACCCCAAACCGACTGACGGCCCGCGTGTCCCCCGATCGGGGGAACGGGCATTCACCCCCTTTACGGGCCGATCGGCGGAGGTACGACCCGCGCGATCGCCCTACGTTGAGTCTGTGTCCAACGCGGCGACCCGCTGGGCCCACGATTGGATTCGTCCATCGCGGTGCTCTGGCCGGCGCCAAGCAGATCGCTTGAGAGTTAGGAGATCGGCATGACTTGCACCCCCGAGGCCGCGGCAGCAGTTGTCGGTGACGACCGGCTGGAGCTGTACCGCCGAATGTGGGTTTTGCGGCTGCTCGACATGGCATTGGAGGACCTACGTATCGACGGCCCGATCGACGACGCCGGACGGGCGGAATTCGGGCAGGAGGCGGTGGCCGTCGGCACGGTTGCGGCGCTTCGGCCGGGTGACCTCGTCAACGCGGCCACCCCGCAGTTCCGGCACGCTCAACAGGTCACCCTGGCCCTACCGCTCGGCCCCGCCATCGCCGAAATGGTTGGACCGAAGCGCCGACGATTCGGGGGGGCCGCCGACTGGAAACGAACACTGGCCAACGAAAGTGTGCTGGGGCAATCGACGCTCTTCGCGCTGGGTGACGCCAATGTCCAGCGACTGGCCGGTGCAGGCAAGGTCAGTTTGTGTGTCATCAGTGGCCGCGACACAAACTCCGTCGAGTTCACCACTGCCGCCAGGATCGCCGCGCAATGGCGGCTACCGGTCGTGTTCGTCGTGGAAAACATCCGCGGTGGAGCCAGCGCGCGCCGGCGCGCCTACGAGTACGACGCGATGCCCATGCTGCCGGTCGACGGCAGGGACGTTGTGGCGGTGGCCGACGCGGTCGCCGAAGCGGTGCACCAGGCGAGCGTCGGCGGTGGGCCCGCGCTGGTTGAGGCGATCACGTACCACACGAATCATCCCGTTGCCGTCGACCCGTTGGTTTTCGTAAGTCGGCAGCTGATCGCCGCCGGTTGCAACGCCACGCGCCTCTGCGAGGTGGAACGCGGGGCACGCCATCTGGTGGCCGAGGCCGTGGCCTCCGCAAAAGCATCGGTGCGGGCGCAGCAGATCGCGTCCGTGCCAAAGTCGAAGCCCTGGTCGGCCGCTAGCTGAGCAGACCTTGGCGCATAGCCTCGGCGACGGCGGCCGCGCGATCGCTGACACCGAGCTTCTCGTAGAGGCGTTGCACATGAGTTTTGACCGTCGAGGGGGCCACAAAGAGCTCACCGGCAATCGCGGGGACGCTTTTGCCTCGCGCGATCCGACTGAGCACCTCACGCTCGCGCGCGCTCAACACCGGCGCCGTCGGCTCCGCACGCTGCCGGATCTCGGCGGCAAGGCCACCGGCGAGCGTGGGCGCCACCACATCGTGACCCTGCGCGCAGTCGAGCACGGCCTTGACGATCTCGCTGCGCGTCGAGTCCTTCAGCACGAAGCCGGCCGCTCCCTGCTGCAGCGCCTGGTACACGATCGCCGGCTCGTCGTGTGCCGAGATCAGCAACACCCGGGTGGCCAAACCCTGCGTACGCACCGCCGCCGCCACCTGGGCGCCATCCATGCCGGGCATCCGGTAGTCGAGCAGCGCGACGTCGGGCACGTGCGACTTGATCAATTCCAAAGCGGCAGAGCCGTCTTCCGCCTCACCGACGACGCGGACCGAGCCGCTCGACGACAGCGCGCGCACGACGCCTTCCCGAAAAAGCGGGTGATCGTCGCCGACGACCACCCGCACCGTTTCGGGGGTAGCCGCGCAGACCATGGCGATGAGTGTAGCGGTTTGCCCCACAGCGGCGTTCGCATTCTCTGGCCGCCACGATGAGTCATTTTGCAGTTTGCTTCGGTGCGGCAGACCCGGATGAGTACGGTGATCGGGTGGCGGTAGCCGGTGACGCAGAACTGGAACGCGTGCGCGCGATTCACCAATTGCGCTCGTATCGCATCGGCTCGGTGCTCCGGCTGGGCGTAGTCGGCCTCATGGTGGCGGCCATGGCCGTCGGCACCAGCCGGTCGGAGTGGCCACAGGAAAGCGTGCTGATCGGGCTGTACGCACTCGTCGCGCTCTGCGCGCTGGGATTGGCTTTCGCTCCGTTCCGTCGATGGATCGGATTGGGCCGCTTGGTCGTGATCGGCCGGCTGGAGCCGTTCGCGTTCACCGTCATCGACGTTGTCGCGCTGACGGTCTTCCAGCTGTTGTCCACCAACGGGATCTATCCGCTGCTGATCATGGCGATGTTGCCGGTCCTGTTGGGACTCGACGTCTCCTCCCGCCGGGCGGCGGTGGTGCTGATCTTCTCGATGCTCGGGTTCGCCATTGCGGTGCTACAAGATCCGGTGATGTCGAGCGCGGTCCGGTTGTCGGAGGCCGGATTTCGGTTCCTGCTCTACGCATTCCTCTGTTGCGCGGCTTTCTTGGTGGTGCGCATCGAGGAGCGTCATATCCGCTCGGTGGCCGGCCTGAGCGCGCTGCGGGAGGAACTGCTCGCGCAGACGATGAATGCCTCGGACGTGTCGCAACGGCGGATCTCGGAATTCATTCACGACGGACCCCTGCAAGACATCCTGGCGGTGCGCCAAGAGTTGGTCGAATTGGACGCGACGCTGAACGGCGACGAACGTGTGGACCGGGCACTGGCAGGTTTGCAGTCGGCCTCGGAACGATTGCGGCAGGCCACCTTCGAGTTGCATCCGGCGGTCCTCGAGCAGGTCGGGCTCGGCGCCGCGGTGCAGCAACTCGCGGAGTTCACCGCACAGCGTTCCGGCATCGACATCACCACCGACATCGAATACTCGACGCGCAACGACGTCGACCCGGTCGTATTCGGCGTGGTGCGTGAATTGCTTTCCAACGTCGCGCAACATGCCGCGGCCCGCAACGCGTCGGTCATGCTCGGGATCACCGACCACACCTGCGTTCTGCATGTGGTCGACGACGGCGTGGGGTTCAGCCAGGAGACGGTGGCGCGCCGCCTCGGGGAGGGGCACATCGGGCTGGCGTCGCACCGCGCCCGGGTGGAGGCCGCCGGGGGCGCCCTGATGTTTCTCGATGCCCGGGTGGGCACCCACGTCTGCGTCGAAGTGCCGCTCAAGAATTAGCCCTCTGGGCGCCGAAGACCGGAACAGACCATCAACGTCACATCAACCACACAGGTACCGACAGTCTGGGATAAGGCGAGTTTGATTCGTGCTAGCAGCGGCGCTAGCGCTATACGAAACTCGACCATTGGTCGGTCAGGCGGCGGCTGCGCCGCGTCGGAAGCCCGACCCAAGTCAACCCGGCTACTTCAGGTCGACCGACTTCCCGGTGGCGGCAGCATGACCCGCGCGATAGCCGAAAACCATTGCCGGGCCCAAGGTTCCGCCAGCACCCCCGTAGGCCCGCCCGGTCACACCGCCCATCGCATTGCCCGCCGCGAACAGGCCCGGTATCGGCTCGCCGCCGACGTGCAGAACGCGGGCATCGTGATCGGTGCGCGGTCCGCCCTTGGTGCCCATCGCACCGATGCTCACCGGTACCGCGTAGAACGGGGCGGTGTCGATAGGGCCCAGTGTCCTGCCGGCCGGCGTGGTTGCGCTCTCGTCACCCCAGTAGCCGTCGTAGGCGCTGGAGCCGCGCCCGAAGTCGGGGTCCGCGCCGGCGGCCACCTGACGATTCCAGTTCTCGACGGTGCGGGTCAATCCGTCGCCGTCGATGCCGGCCTTGGCGGCCAACTCGGCAAGGTCGGCCGATTCGCAGAACCAGTCCGGGACGGGTTGCCCGGGTTCGATACCGAGAAATCCGTAGCGCTGCAGGTGAATCGAATCGAAGACCATCCACCCGCGGTCGTTGACATAGCCGCCGCGAGGATCCAGGTAGTGGAAGGCGCCGGCCATCGAGTTGTAATCGCACGCCTCGTTGACGAATCGCCGGCCGGCCTGGTTGACGATGATGCTGCGCGGCCGCGTTCTTTCCAGCCGCACGCTGCGGCTGCGCGGCTTGCCTTCGATGGTGTCGCCCGGGATTTGCACGATCGGCACCCACCACGCTTCGCCCATGTTGGCCAGGGCGGCGCCGTGCTCCATCGCCATGCGCAGACCGTCGCCGGTGTTGTTGGGCGGCGACACCGCGCCGTGCATAGGTCCGCGCAGAAAGGCTTGTGCCAGAGCCGGATCCCACTCGAAACCCCCGGTGCCCAAGATGACCCCGTGCCGGGCGCGAACCCTGATGGTCCGATCCGGCAGGGCCACCCGCACACCGGTGATTTCTCCATCCTCGGCGATGAGTCCTTCGGCCCGGGCGTTGGTGTGCGGGGTCACCCCGGCGTCCAGCAGTCCCTTGAGGAGCCCCGCGGTCAACGCGGTGCCCGCAACGCACAGGTGGCCGGTACGTTCGTCGATCGCCGCGTGCAGGCGCGCCCTGGTCTCGGCGTCGAAACCGACGTTCGACCAGTCGGCCGGGAAAGACGTGATCCGGGTTGCCCATTCGCCCAATTGAGCCAGGTCGAAGGGGGCCGCACTCAGCGACCTGCCGCCGGTCGGCTGCCCCCCCGGCAACTCGGGACGATAGTCGGGAAAGCCGGTGGCGATCTCGAACTGGAGGCCGCTGTGGGCCTCGATGAAATCGAGCATCGCCGGGCCGGTCCGCACGAACGTTTCGACCAACTCGTCGTCCATCGACCCGAGTGACTGGGCGCGCAGGTACCGCAACGCGTCGGCGGGCGTCAATTCACCGTCGGGAGAACGGTTGTGGGCGGGGATCCACACGATGCCGCCGGAGACGGCGGTGGTCCCGCCGACGGTCGGGGCCTTCTCGTAGACCTCCACCGACGCGCCCGCTACGGCCGCGGTCAGCGCGGCGGTGAGGCCGGCGCCGCCACTGCCGAGCACGACGACGTCGACTTCGTGGTCCCATGACATGGACTGCTATCCCTTCAGCTCAGTAGCTCCGACAACTCCTTGGCGGCCTTGACTACCGCATCCTTGCCGCGCATCACGACGTCTTCCCGGTGTGAGATGAGGTTGATGCACGTTGGCGGGGACGGCACCGGGCGGCGCACCCCCACGGCCAGCCCGTAGGTATTCGGCTCGATTTCACCGTAGGTCGTCACCCAACCACGTTCGCGCGCACGGGAAACCAGCTCGCGTTCGCCCGGGCGCGGAGGCATGCACGCTAGCAGGGCGATCCCGGCGGCGCCGCGATCCAACGGGTATCGGCTGCCCTCGTGAAACGAAAGCTGGTAGGCGACATGGCTGGGCACGATCACCGCGATGGCCACCTGTTGGTCGCCTTCGGCGATGAGTAGGGACACGGTGGTGCCGAGCTCGTCGGCCAGCGCGCGCAGCGTCGGCAGACTCACCTGGCGCACATTGCGGTCGAAGGAAGCGCCGAGCACGGCCAGGCCCGCTGCCGGCCGGTAGCGGCCGTCTTCTCCCTTGGCCACCAGTCGGAACTCGGCCAACGTCGTCAGTAATCGGTAGGCGATGGTGCGGTGCACCCCCACCTGATCGGCGAGCTGTTGCACCGTCAGTCCTCTGGGGGAGTCCGCCACCATCTGCAGCGCCGTCAGACCCCTGGCCAGGGTCTGCGAACCGGTACCGGACCCGGTCACGGCCTTGACAGACCTTCCCGTGAGAGCGAAGCTCGATATATAACGCACATCAGTGTGCGATATTAGCACACCGAGTAAGCCGAAAACGAGAACGAGATTTCCCGATCTGGAGGCCGGACAGCACCGTGGCGGAGTTCGAGAGCATCTGGAGCGATCTCCAGGGCGTCGCGTTTGAGCAGGGCTACCTCGACGCCGGAGGCGTGCGTACCCGCTACCTGCGTGCCGGTGATCCCGGCAAGCCGGTGCTGGTGCTACTGCACGGATCCGGTGGCCACGCCGAGGCCTACGTCCGCAATCTGGCGGCGCACGCCGAGCATTTCTGGACTTGGTCGATCGACATGCTCGGCCACGGGTACACCGACAAGCCGGGACATCCGCTGGAAGTCCGCCACTACGTCGAGCACTTGATGGCGGTGCTGCGCACCATCGGGGTTGATCGCGCGTGCATCAGTGGCGAATCGCTCGGCGGCTGGGTGGCCGCCCGTACCGCGGTCGACCACCCGGATGTGGTTAAGCGACTGGTGCTTAACACCGCCGGTGGCTCGCAGGCCGATCCCGTGGTGATGCAACGGATCATCACGCTGTCCATGGCCGCCGCCGAGGACCCGACTTGGGAAACGGTGCAAGCGCGCATCAAATGGCTGATGGCCGACAAGTCTAAGGCGTACGACGACCTGGTTGCCAGCCGCCAAAGGGTCTATCGCCAATCGGGATTCGTCTCCGCCATGAGCGATATCATGGCGTTGCAAGATCCGGAGATTCGGGCGCGCAACATCCTCGGCCCGGACGAATACGGGTCGATCATCGCCCCGACGCTGGTGCTGTGGACCAGTGACGACCCCACCGCCGACGTGACGGAGGGTCGTCGCATGGCCTCGATGATTCCGGGCGCTCGCTTCGAAGTGATGCCCGGGTGCGGTCATTGGCCGCAGTACGAGGACGCCAAGACGTTCAACCAGTTGCATCTCGACTTCCTGCTAGGGCGCTGATGGCAACCGACGGGCACCAGACACCAGGCGTCGACGTCGACGTTGTCATCGTCGGCGCGGGCCCGGTCGGTCTAACCCTGGCCAATATCCTTGGTCTGCAAAGTGTTCGAACGTTGTTGGTCGACGAACGCGATAGCCTGATCGATTATCCGCGCGGCGTCGGCCTCGATGACGAGTCGTTGCGCACCTTCCAGTCGATCGGCCTGGTCGACCGTGTCCTGCCGCATACGGTCCCCAACCAGATTCTGCGTTTCTTCGACGCCAAGCGCCGGGTGCTTGCTGAAATGGCCCCACCCGACGCGCGTTTCGGTTGGCCCAAGCGCAACGGGTTCGTCCAACCGCTCGTCGACGCCGAGTTGCTGGCCGGTCTCGACCGATTCGATTGCGTCGAGGTGCGGTGGAGCAGGCCGATGACCGGCTGCGCGGAAACAACCGACGGCGTCACGGTCGAGCTTGGTGGCGAAGGGGATAGCGCCAGGGTGCGGGCGCGCTACGTGGTCGGGTGCGACGGCGGCCGCAGCATGACCCGCCGGGTGATGGGAGTGTCCTTCGACGGAACGACGTCCTCGACACGGTGGCTGGTCGTCGACATCGCCAACGACCCCCTCGGGCACCCCAACAGCGAGGTCGGCGCCGACCCCGAACGTCCGTATGCCTCGATCTCTATCGCCCACGGAATTCGCCGCTTCGAGTTCATGATTCACGTCGACGAGACCGACGAACAGGCCGAAGACCCGGCGTTCCTGACGCAGATGCTGGCCCGGATGGTGCCCCACCCCGACCGGGTCGACGTGATCCGGCGCCGGGTGTACACCCACCACTCACGGATCGCCGGCGCGTTCCGCCAGGGCCGGCTGCTGCTGGCCGGCGATGCCGCTCACTTGATGCCGGTATGGCAGGGGCAGGGCTACAACAGCGGGATCCGGGACGCGGCGAACCTGGGCTGGAAGCTCGCCGCGGTGGTGAACGGCCGGGCCGCGGACACGCTGCTGGACACCTATGACGTGGAACGTCGCAAGCACGCCCGCGCGATGATCGACCTGTCCACCATGGTGGGGCGGGTGATCTCGCCGACCAACCGCCGGGTGGCAACCGCGCGGGACCTTCTGGTGCGGTCGGCGTCGGTCGTGCCGTCGCTCAAGCGATATGTGCTGGAAATGCGGTTCAAGCCGATGCCCCGCTACGAGCACGGCGCCGTCGTGCACGCCGCGCCGGGCGGTACCGATTCGCCGGTGGGAACGCTGTTCATCCAGCCGCGCGTCGACACCCGAGACCAGCAGAACGTACTGCTCGACGACGTGCTCGGCACCTGGTTCGCCGTGTTGTGCTGGAACAACAACCCGCGCAAGATTCTCGGCGATGTAGCGTTCGCGAACTGGAAGGCGCTGGGCGCCCGGTTCTTTGCGCTCCGGCCGGCGACCCAGCTGCACTGGACCGGACACGACGACCCCGATGTCGTGGTCGTCGGCGATCGGCACGGTGAGCTCAAATCTTGGTTCGACGCCCACTCCGAATCGGTGCTGTTCCTACGCCCCGACCGCTGCATCGCGGGTGCCTGCATCGCTCAGCGCGCACCCGATCTGAGCGCCGCACTCCTTGATGCGCTCGCACTCACGCCGCGAGGAGGTGATTTCCAAAGTGACACTGGCTCTGTGCTGTATGTCGCACAGCCCTCTCCTGAATCTTCCGGGGCCGTCGCAGGACCTGCTTGACGACATCGAAGGCGCGATTGCGCAAGCGCGACGCTTCGTCGAGGAGTATGACCCCGAACTGGTGGTCAGTTTCTCGCCGGATCACTACAACGGCTTCTTTTACAAGGTGATGCCGCCCTTCTGCATCGGCACCAGCGCCTGCGGGGTAGGCGATTACGGCACCTACGCCGGCGCGTTGAACGTGCCGGAAACCCTTGCGTCCGACTGCGCGAAGGCGGTTCTCGACGCGGGCATCGACGTCGCGGTATCGGCGAGCATGGACGTCGATCACGGCACCGTGCAGCCGCTCGAGAAGCTCTTCGGGAACGCCACCTCGCGTCCCGTGATACCGATCTTCGTCAACGCCATCGGGGTGCCGCTGGGGCCGATGCATCGCTGCCGTGCGCTCGGCACCGCCGTCGGCAGCTACCTGACCACCCTGGACAAGCGAGTTCTGATCTTGGGCTCCGGTGGACTCTCGCACAGTCCGCCAGTGCCGACCCTGGCAACCGCACCTGCGCCGGTGCTGGAGCGGATCGTGCATGGCAGGCCGATGACCACCGAACAGCGCCAGGCCCGGGAAGCCGCCGTCATCGACGCGGCCAGGAATTTCGCTACCGGGGAGAGCGAACTGGAGGCACTCAACCCGACGTGGGACCACCGATTCCTGGAAATCATCGACGGAGGATGGCTGAGCGAATTGGATGGGTGGTCGAATTCGTTTGTCGCCCACGAGGGCGGCAGTTCCGCGCAGGAAATCCGTACCTGGGTAGCGGCGTTCGCGGCGCTGGAAGCGGCGGGGCCCTACGAGACCATCGGACGGTACTACAAACCCGCGCCCGAACTGATCGCCGGTTTCGCCATCAGAACGGCGATTCCGAAGTGACGGCGGCATTGGACGGTTTCGACCACGTCGTCGACGTGGTCATCGTCGGGTCCGGCGGTGGCGGTATGACGGCCGCGCTGACGGCGCAGGCCTCCGGGCTTGACGCGCTGGTGATCGAAAAGTCCTCCCACTTCGGGGGTTCCACCGCCCTGTCCGGCGGCGGAATCTGGGTGCCCGGAGCTCCCGCCCAGCGGCGGGAGGGTTACGTGCCCTCGCCCGAGGCCGTCGTGGACTACCTCAAACAGATCACCGAGGGCCTGGTCAGCGAGGCGCGGCTGCGGCAATACGTCGAGACCGCACCACAAATGCTGCAATTCTTGGAGCACCTGTCCGGGTGGTTCGAATTCGTGTGGAAGCCCGGCTATGCCGATTACTACCCCGAGTTGCCCGGCGGCTCCGAACTGGGCAGCACCATCAACGTGCCGCCCATCGACCTGCGGAAGTTGGGCCCCGACGAGCAGAAGCTGTTGCAGCCCCTGGCGCTGGCCCCGAAGGGAATCTGGTTGGGCCCCAAGGAACTGCGCATGTTTTACCGGATCAGGCAGTCATGGGCCGGCAAAGGTGTGCTGCTGAAGTTGATTTCACGGATGGTCCGGGCCCGGGTGTTCGGCGAGCGGATGGCCGCGATCGGGCAGTCGCTGGCGGCCCGGCTCCGGTTGGCGCTGAGGGAACGCGGCATCCCGCTCTGGCTGGACTCGCCAATGGTGCAGCTGCTCACTGACGCCGACGGAGCGGTCACCGGTGCGGTGGTGGAACGAGAGGGCAAGTCGCAGCGGGTCGGCGCCCGCCTGGGCGTCATCCTGGCGTCCGGTGGCTTCGACCACGACCTCGCCTGGCGCAAGGAACTTTTGCCCGAGGTGGACCAAGACTGGAGCTTCGGCAATCCCGCGGCCATGGGCGACGGCATCCGCGCCGGCCAAAAGGTCGGCGCGGCAACGGACCTCCTCGACGAAGCCTGGTGGTTCCCGGCGATCCAGTGGCCGGATGGCCGCATGCAATTCATGCTCAACGAACGGATGATGCCGGCGCAGTTCATCGTCAACGGCGCGGGCAAGCGCTTCATCAACGAGGCGGCCCCCTACATGGACTTCGGTCACGCCATGATCGACGGCCAGAGGTCCGGCATCACCCACATCCCGTGTTGGTTGATCACCGACCACAGATCGTTCAATCGCTACGTCGTCGGGGGCCACCTGCCGATACCCAAGATCCCGGGGGCGCCGGTGCCCACCGGCCGGAAGATCCCGTCGGCCTGGCTGGAATCGGGTGTGGTCAAAGCGGCCATGACATGGGACGAGATGGCGGCGAAGATCGGCGTGCCCGCGGACCAGCTTGCCGAAACCGCCCGCCGCTTCAACGAACTCGCCCGCAAGGGACACGACGACGACTTCAACCGCGGCGACAGCGTGTATGACAACTACTACGGCGACCACACCCTGCCCAACCCGAACCTGTATCCGCTCGGCGATCCGCCGTACTACGCCTTCCGGATCGTCCTCGGAGACCTGGGGACCTCCGGCGGGCTGCTGACCGACGAGCACGCCCGCGTGCTGCGGGCCGATGGCACCGTGGTGCATGGACTCTACGCGGTGGGTAACACCTCCGCGCCGGTGATGGGCCGCAGCTACGCCGGTGCCGGGGCAACCATCGGCCCAGCCATGACCTTCGGCTATGTCGCGGCGAAACACGTTGCGGCCCAAGCGGCCAACCGAGCCATTAATACTCATAGGAGGTAAGGATGAAAATCTCACTGTTCTACGAATTCGCTCTGCCGCGGCCCTGGGCGCCCGACGACGAACACGTCATGCTGCAGGACTGTCTCAACGAGGTCGAGGCCGCCGACAAAGCGGGATTCTCCACCGTGTGGCTGACCGAGCACCATTTTCTCGAGGAGTACTGCCACTCGACGGCACCGGAGATCTTCTTGGCCGCGGCCAGCCAGCGGACCAAGAACATCCGGCTGGGATTCGGGATCATGCACCTGCCGCCGGTGGTCAATCACCCCGCCCGCGTGGCCGAACGCATCGCCACCCTCGACCTGCTGTCCAACGGTCGCGTCGAATTCGGGACCGGGGAATCATCGTCGGTCGGCGAACTCGGCGGATTCAACATCGACCCCGCCGACAAGCGGGCACAGTGGGAAGAGGCCCTCGAGGTTTCGATCCGCTGCATGATCGAAGAGCCGTTTACCGGCTTCAACGGCGAACACGTCCAGATGCCGGCGCGCAACGTCGTTCCCAAGCCGCTGCAAAAGCCGCATCCGCCGGTCTGGGTCGCCTGCACGCGACCCGCCAGCGTGCAGATGGCCGCCCAAAAGGCGATCGGGGCTTTGAGTTTCGCCTACACCGGGCCCGGCCCGCTGACCGAGCGGGTGAACGGCTACTACAAAGAGTTCGAGGAGAACGGTGTCCCGGTCACTCCCCGAATCAACCCGAACATCCTGGCCATCGGCGGTGACCTCTCGATGATGGTGGCCAAGACCGATGAGCAGGCGCTGCAGCGGCTCGGACAGGGCGGCGGTTTCTTCTCGTTCGGAATCATGCACTACTACATGACGGGAGTGCACACGCCGGGACGGACCGGGGTGTGGAAGCGCTATCTCGAAGAGGTGGAAAAGGATCCGACGCTGGCGTACGGGCCGGGCCGCGGTGCCATCGGATCTCCGGCCACGGTGCGCGAGTTCCTGCGCGGCTACGAAGAAAGCGGCGTCGACGAGATCATCTTGCTGCTCAACCCGCGCAGCCACGAGGGCACCATGGAATCCATCGAGCTGATGGGCAAAGAGGTGCTCCCCGAATTCATTGAGCGCGACGCCAAGGCGGTGGTGGAAAAGGCGAAGCGGCTCGAACCCGTCATCGAGAAGGTGGAGGCACGCCGGCCGAAATCGACCGCACCGCAATTCGACGAGGATTACTCGTTTGGTGGACTCCCGACTGGTCGTGGCGGTAAGTTCACCGCCAGCGAGATCCCCGAAGCCATGGCGGAGATCAACGAAGGCCGCGTCCAGGCCGCACAGCGCGCAAAGGAACAGCAGAAGTAGTGCCGGAAGGCATCTGAGTCGGAGGATTTCGGGGCGAGCCTTGCGAGACATCGACGAGCTGTGGCGCTACGACGGCCGCCGTGCGGTGGTCACCGGGTGTGCTTCCGGCATCGGCGAACACGTGGTCCGGCAGCTCGCCGAGCTTGGGGCCGAGGTCGTCGGGCTGGACAAGCGGCAACCCGACATCGCTATCGATGAGTTTCACGAAATCGACCTGGCCGATCAAACGTCGATCGAGTCGGCGGTGGCCGCGGTCACGGACCCAGTTGATGCGCTGTTCAATGTTGCGGGTGTGTCATCAGGGATCGGCGATCCGCGACGGGTCGTGACCATCAACTTCTTGGGGATGCGTCACATCACCGAGGCGCTGATCCCGAAGATGCCTGTGGGGTCGTCCATTGTGAGCGTGTCATCGCTTGCGGCGGCCGGATACCGGGAGCATCTGCGGGAGGTGGCGCCGCTGCTTCATACCGCGTCGATGCGGGAGGGCATCGACTGGTGCGCCGGGAATCCCGATGCGCTGGGCACCGGCTACCAGTTGTCCAAGGAAGCGATCATCCTGTACACCATGCGCGGCGCAACACCGCTGGGCGCGCGGGGAATCCGCATCAACTGCACCGGTCCCGGGGTCACCGAGACGCCGATCCTGGACCAGCTGCGCACGGCCTACGGGCAAGGCTTTCTCGACGACATTCCCAAACCGCTGGGTCGTGTTTCCGGTCCCGCCGAGCAAGCCTCGGTACTGCTCTTCCTGAATAGCAATGCCGCCAGCTATATTTCGGGCCAGGTGTTGTGGGTGGACGGCGGAAACGTGGGCGCCGCAATCGCCCGTGAACTCGAGGAAGGGCGGGCCGATGGCCGACTTGACTGATTTTCGGCGGGTCGCGCGAGACGTCTCCAATTGGGGGCGGTGGGGGAACGACGACGAGCTCGGCACGTTGAACTTCATTACCGCGGACAAGGTCGCCCAGGCGGCCGGCCTGGTCAGGCATGGCAAGGTGTTTCCGCTCGGCGTCGACTTCGGCGCCTCCGGTCCGCAAGGCGCCTTCGAGTTTCGGCATAACCCGGTGCACATCATGACCGTCGATGGCGGAGACGTGCACACGCTGGCCAAGTACGGGCCCAGCTGGCCACGTAATCCGTTGGCCCAGCAGTTGAGTAGCTACATGACGGCCGACAACCCGTTCCGCTTCAACGACGACATCATCATCATGCCGTTGCAGGCGGCAAGCCAATGGGATGCGCTGTCGCACGTCTACTACGACGATTACCTCTACAACGGCTTCGCGGCGGATTCGGTGACCAGTCTGGGCGCCTACCACTGTGGCATCGACAAGGTTGACGTCAAGGGCATCACCTCCCGGGGTGTGCTGCTGGACTTGGTTCGCCATCGCGGTGCCGAGGTCTTCCTCGAAGCGGGAAACCCGATTTCCCCGGAGGAACTCGACGACGTGGTCCGCGCGCAGGGCGTGACAATCGAGCCGGGCGACATTGTGGTGATCCGGACCGGCTGGTGGACAAGGTTTCTCATGACCGGAAACAAGACCGAAGGTTATTCCGGACTGGACTGGCGATGCGCCCAGTGGCTGCATGATCACCAGATCGCCGCCGTCGCCGCAGACAACCTTCAGGTCGAAGACCTCGTATCCGGGGTCGACGGGATAACTTTCCCGCTGCATCTGCTCTGCCTACGCGACATGGGGATGATCTTCGGCGAGTACTGGGATCTCGCGGCGCTCGCGGAGGATTGCGCCGCCGACGGCGTCTACGAGTTCCAGCTGGTCGCACCGCCCCTGCGGGTGGTCGGCGCGGTCGGCTCCCCGGTCAATCCCATCGCGATCAAGTGATGGACTTTCAGCGCAGAACCATGCTGGTGGACGGCCTGACCACCGGCTACCTGGAGGCCGGCGATGGCGATCCGGTGGTGCTGCTGCACGGCGGCGAGTTCGGCGCCAGCGCCGAACTCGGTTGGGAACGCACTATTCCCGCGCTGGCAGCACGCTATCGGGTGCTGGCCCCGGACATGCTCGGGTATGGAAGTTCGGCGAAGGTCATCGACTTCGTCGACGGCCGCGGCATGCGGATCCGCCATGTGGCGCGGTTGTGCGAATTGCTCGGCGTCGACTCGGCGCATTTCGTGGGTAATTCGATGGGAGCCATCAATCTGCTCACTGACGCCACGTCGGACACGCCGTTGCTCCCAGTCCGCAGTCTGGTGATCATTTGCGGCGGCGGAGAGATCCAGCAGAACGAGTATTTCGAGGCGCTGCAAAGCTTTGACGCGACGTTGCCGGCGATGCGCCGCATCGTCGAAGCGCTGTTCTTCGACTCCGGCTATCCCGATGACGACGACTACGTGCGGCGTCGCTATGAGTCGGGCACGGCGCCGGGGGCATGGGAGGCCGTCGCCGCGGCCAGATTCCGCCGGCCCGGCGCAACTTCGTCCGGGACGCCGTCGAGTGCGCGAGCCTACGAACGCATCGGCGTACCAACGCTTGTCGTCGAAGGGGGAGGTGACAAGCTCCTTCCGGCCGGCTGGGCCGCCGAGATCGCCAAGCAGATCGACGGGGCCCGCTCGGTCGTGGTCGACAAGGCCGGACATTGCCCCCAGATCGAGCAACCCTGGGTGGTCAACGAATTGCTGATGAATTTCCTGGGCGGGCTCTGACCGTCAGAAGACGTAGTCCAGGCGGGTCATCATTCCCGCGACCTGATGATAGGTGTTGTGGCAGTGCATCACCCAGGTTCCGGGATTGTCGGCAACCAGGAGGGCAACGAGCTTCTGCTTGGGCAGCACCATGACGGTGTCCTTGCGGGCGCCCGGGCTGCCGTCGGCCCTGAGCACCTGGAACGTGTGCCCGTGCAGATGAATGGGGTGATACATCATCGTTGTGTTGTCAAACGTGATGGTGGGGCGCCGGCCCTGCTGGATGTGCAGCGGATTGGTCTTGCCGTAGGGCTGTCCATTGATCGTCCAGTTGTACTGCATCATGTTGCCGCCCAGGACAACCGGAAGGTTGAGGTTGGGGTCGGGGCGACCCAGGTTCACCGGCGTTGTGGCGGTGAACATTTCGACGGTGCCCAACCGCTTGGTGAGTTCACCCGGCTGGAATTGCGGGTCGGGCGCGCTGCCCGCGGCCGTGGAGAGCAACGCGCGGGCCAGGCCGTTCTTGCCTTCGGCGACCGCGACCAGCGGGAAGACGCCGTCCGCGGCGGTCACCATGACGTCGTAACGTTCGGCCATGCCGATGAGCAGGGCGTCGACCTGGGCGGGCACCACTGGGTACCCATCGGTGTGAGTCACCGTCATCGCATGCCCGGCCAGTGCGACCCGGAACGTGGTGTCGGAGGCGGTGTTGATGAAGCGAATCCGTATGCGCTGTCCGGGCTTGGCGTTGAAGGTCACGGGGGAAGCGGGGATTCGGCCGTTGACCAGATAGTACGGGTACGCGATGTCTCCGGCGTCGCCGCCGAGCAGATCGCTGGTGCCGACACCTGCCGCTGCAGGTGCCGCTGCGGGGCTTGTCGAGGTTGTCGGGCTGGCCGACGTCGTTTCGGTCGTCGTCGTTTCGGTTGTCGTAGTAGGGGATGTCTCGGTCGTAGTCGGCGTTGTCGACGTGGTCGTTTCGGGCGTGCCCGGCGGTGGCTTGTTCGGGTTGCTCAGTTCGCCGTAGAGCTGCTTTGGGCTCTTCCCGACGCCATCGGTCCAATCATCAAGGACGACTATCCATTCGGCGTCGTAGTTGCCCTCGGTCGGGTCGTCGACGATGACCGGCAGGTAGAGCCCGGTGTCCTCGTCTAGCCCGGTGTGCGGATGTGCCCAGTAGGTACCCGAGTTCGGCACGGAGAACCGATAGGTGAAGTCGCGGCCGGCTGCGATGTCGGGTGTGGCCGGCTCGGCGCCGTCCATGTCGTTGCGCAGGGCGATGCCGTGCCAATGCACCGACGTCGGGTGATCGAGGCGGTTCGACACCGTCACCACGACCTCGTCGCCGATGCTGGCGCGGATCACCGGACCCGGGATGCTGTTGCCGAAGGCGAGTGTGCGGACTACCGGTCCACCCAGGTCGACGTCCACCGCCTGGGGCGTCAGCTTGGCGGTCACGGTGCGACCGCTATGCGGCCGGGCCGCCTCGGCTTCGGCGATCGCGGCGGCCATCCGGGCACTGCCCGACGCTTTGAGCTTCGATTGACTGCACGCCGTCAGCGCCAATCCACCGGCGATACCGGCGACCATGAAACCGCGTCTGGTGAGCTGGGTTCTGCCGACGGGGATTCCGCTTGTGGGCTGCACGGGCAATCGGTGCTCCTCGTCTTGGGGTCGTCCCAACATTCTCGTGCTTGGATGCTAGGCGGAGCGCAACCGCGAGCGCTAGACCCTCCGATCATCGCGTGGCGCACCGCACCGAATAGAGTGGATGCGTTCGTCAAAGTGAGTACGTGCGAACACATCTGGGAAATTGACGGCTAGACGGCCGCGCCGCCGCCATCGACATGCAGCGTGGAACCGGTGATGAAGCTGGCCCGGGGTGAACTGAGGAAGAGCACGGCCTCGGCGATCTCGGACGCGAACGCGGTGCGGCCGAGCGGCAGCGCCCGCCCGAGCTCTTCGTTCACGTCCCCCAAGCCGCGGCTACCCCGAGCGTGCGGGTGGGACCCGGTGCCACGCTGTTCACCCGCACCCCGGCCGCCCCGAACTCGGCGGCCCAGGTGCGGGTGAGCGACTCCAGCGCGGACTTGGAGGCGCTGTAGCCCGAGGCGCCGGGGATGCCTTTGAACGCGGCCATGGTGGTGACATTGACAATGCTGCCGCGACCGCGGTGCAGCATCCCCGGAATCAGGCCTGCGATCAGGAAGTAGGCGCCGCGGACATTGGTGTTGAACATCGTCTCGAACACCGACATGTCCTGGTCGACCGTCAACGCGGACGGGAAGCTGCCGGCGTTGTTGACGATGATGTCGACCTCGCCGCACTGCTGCACAAGCGAATTCACCGACTCGGCGTCGGCCATGTCGGCCTGAACGAACCGTGCGTTCGCACCGATGGCTTCGACCGCCTGATCACCCCTGGCCCGGTCGCGGCCCGAGATGATGACCGTGGCTCCTTCGCTTGCGAGCAGTCGCGCAGATTCCAGTCCGATGCCCGCCGTCCCACCGGTGATGACGGCGGTCTGATCCATCAGCTCCATCCGAGTCGACTTCCCGGACGCCTACTTGGCGTCGCTGGGCACCTGGGCGGCCAGCCAGTCGCCGAACTTAGTGGGGTAGAGGGTGACTTCCTCGCCCTCGACCGGAACGATCATCCGATCGTCGAGCACCGCGCCGTAGTACTCGGCATCCGGGTCGGTCACCACCTGGCGGGTGTCGCCGGTTGCGGCGAACCGAGTACGGATGAAGTCGTCCATGCCGCGCTTTTCCGGGCCGGCGATATTGACGAGCCCGGCCGGATCACCGATAGCCGCGCGGGTGACGGCGGTAGCGACATCGACGGCCGCAATCGGTTGGAACGCGCCATGCGGGGCGCGAACCGTATCCCCGTCGGCCATCGAATCGGCAATGCCCCCAACGAATTCGAAGAACTGCGTGGCCCGCACGATCGTGTACGGTGCGCCGGACTCCGTGATCAGCTTTTCCTGAGCGACCTTGGCCCGCATGTAGCCACTGGCAGCGGCCCGATCGGCTCCCACGATCGACAGCGCGACGTGGTGATGGACTCCGGCGGCACGCTCGGCCTCGAGCAGGTTGCGAGTCGAGGTCGTGAAGAAGTTCAAGACGTCGTCGTCGGCCCAGGACGGGGAGTTGGACACGTCCACCACCGTCTGAACCCCGGCGACAGCCTCGGACAGACCTTCGCCGGTGATGGTGTTGACCCCCGAGCTCGGCGAGGCCGGCACGGCCTCATGCCCCAGCTCGGTGAGCTGGGCGACCACCTGCGATCCGATGAGCCCACTACCGCCGATTACCAGAACCTTCATGATCACGCCTTTCCGAGTCTCCCGATCAACTGGCCCCTTCAGCATGGCCCCCGCGGGCCTCGGTCGGAACCCTGGAAAGTCCGTAGTCATATCCGACTCAGGGGGCCAGGTCGCAACCCCGGAGTTGTCTGCACCAAGACCTGGCTTTGGCCCGAGCGGGCGCTTGACACCAGCAGATTGAGCGCCGCGCATTCCGTACGCCGGCCACGCAGAGGTAGTGCCTGTTGAATTTTCACCCGTACCGCCGCTGGAAGAAGATTTGCTGTTCGACATTACCGAGGGCCCGGCGCCGGCATGGTGGTGAGCGCCTGGCATGCCGGGTATTAAATCAACTGCTTGACTTAACGCGGCATACGCCGATTAACTCTTGGTGTGGTTAACGAGTTGGACGGCAAGATCGCGATCGTCACTGGCGGGGCCTCGGGCATCGGTCGCGGTCTGGTGGAACGGTTTGTGGCCGAGGGCGCGCGAGTCGTCATCGCCGACGTCGAGACCGACCGAGGCGAGGCGCTGGCGAAATCGCTCGGTGCCAACGCAGTGTTCCGGCAGACGGATGTGGCCGACCCCGAACAGGTGGGAGCATTGGTAACCGGTGCCGTCGAAAGGTTCGGCGGCCTGCACGTCATGGTGAACAACGCCGGGATGTCCAGCCCATTACGCAAGTTGCTCGACGACGACCTCGCCGACTTTCACCGCGTGATGGGGGTCAACGTGCTCGGCGTGATGGCGGGCACCCGAGATGCCGCGCGGCACATGGCCGAACACGGTGGCGGATCGATCATCAATATCACCTCGATCGGCGGCATCCAGGCCGGCGGCGGCGTGATGATCTATCGCGCGTCCAAAGCGGCCGTCATTCAGTTCACCAAGTCCGCGGCAATTGAGCTGGCCTACCACGAGATTCGGGTGAATGCCATCGCGCCGGGCAGTATCCCTACCCCCATTTTGGGGAAGTCCGCGGCCGGCAGGGACCCCGAGCAGCTGAAGGAATTCGAGGCACGGATCCGCCAGCGCATGCGGGATGATCGCCCGCTCAAGCGCGAGGGCACCCCCGATGACGTCGCCGAGGCGGCGCTGTATTTCGCCACGGACCGGTCGCGTTATGTGACCGGGACCGTGCTGCCGGTGGACGGTGGCACCGTGGCGGGCAACGTGAGCACGTCCCGAAAGCGCGAGGGATGACGTCATCGAATGGCCCGCACGTGACCGTGCGGTCCCGGGCGGGCTCCAGCGTGACGATGCGGTCACCGTCGGCCCGCGCGTGGCGGCGGCCACCCATTAAATCAATCGCTTGACTTAAACCCCGGGCACGGGGTTGACTGATCCAATGACCATCGCCGGCCGGACCGTTCGCACCGATCGGGCCAGTTCCACCCAGGAGGCGATCCTGGCGGCCGCCGAGCGGCTGTACGCCGAGCACGGCATGTTCGCGGTGTCGAATCGCCAGGTCAGCGATGCCGCCGGTCAGGGCAACAACGCTGCGGTCGGTTACCATTTCGGCACCAAGGCCGACCTGGTGCGGGCGATCGAGCAGAAGCACCGCGGCCCCGTCGAGCAGCTGCGCGAACGGATGGTGACAGAGCTCCTCGACACGGGTGGTTCGACCGAGATGCGCAACTGGGTGGCCTGTTTGGTGCGCCCGCTCACCGATCACCTGGAGGAGCTCGGAAACCCGACCTGGTACGCGCGTTTCGCGGCTCAGGCGATGACCGACCCCGCCTACTACAACATCATCGTCAAGGGCGCGCTCAGCTCCCGGTCGCTGGTCCAGGTCGTCGAAGGCATCAACCGCTGCCTGCCCGAGCTACCGGCCGAGGTGCACTTCGAACGCAACATCATGGCCCGAAACCTGTTGATGCACACCTGCGCCGACCGTGAACGCGCGCTTGCCGCGGGCGCATCGACGTTTCATCGTTCATGGCGAGCCGCGGCATCGGGGCTCATCGACGCGATCGTGGGCCTGTGGCTGGCGCCCGTGACGGCGTACGAGTGAAGGGCTCGCAGATGAAAGTGACTGTAGACCAAGATGTTTGCGCTTCTTCGGGGAACTGCGTGATGAATGCGCCCGAAGTGTTCGACCAGCGCGATGACGACGGCGTCGTCGTCTTACTCAATCCGAATCCGACGTCCGAGCAAGCCGAAGGTGCGCGGCGCGCGGCGGCGGCCTGTCCCGCGCTTGCCATCCACATCGAGGAATGACATGTCAGACACATTGACCAGCACCGCGGCGGAGCAGACCTCCGATATCCCGGACTATCCGATGGCCAGGGAGCCGCGTTGCCCGTTCGCCCCACCGCCGGATGTCATGGCACTGGCCCAAGCCAGGCCGCTGTCCCGGGTCCGTATCTGGGACGGCAGCACCCCGTGGCTCATCACGGGCTACGAGCAAGTGCGCGAGCTGTTTTCGGATTCGCGAGTCAGCGTCGATGACCGCCAGCCCGGCTTCCCGCACTGGAACGAAGGCATGCTCTCGACGGTGCACAAGCGCCCCCGGTCGGTCTTCACCGCCGACGGTGAAGAGCACACCCGGTTCCGGCGCATGCTGTCGAAGCCCTTCACATTCAAGCGGGTTGAGGGTTTGCGCCCGACCATTCAGCGGATCACCGACGAGCACATCGACGCGATACTCGCCGGACCCCAGCCTGCCGACATCGTCACCGCGCTGGCGCTCCCGGTGCCGTCGCTGGTGATCAGCCAGCTGCTGGGGGTCCCCTACGAAGACGCCGACCTGTTCCAGCACCACGCCAACGTCGGCCTGGCGCGTTACGCCACCGGTGAAGACACCGTCAAAGGCGCGATGAGCCTGAACAAATACCTCGCCCAGCTGGTCGAGGCCAAGATGGAGAACCCGGCCGAGGACGCGGTTTCCGACCTCGCCGAGCGGGTCAAGGCCGGCGAGCTCAGCGTCAAGGAGGCCGCCCAGCTCGGCACCGGCCTGCTGATCGCCGGACACGAGACCACCTCCAACATGATCGGCCTCGGCGTGCTCGCCCTGCTGGAAAATCCCGACCAGCTGGCCGTCATCCGCGATGCCGAAGATCCGAAGGTCGTCGCCAGTGCGGTCGAGGAACTGCTGCGCTACCTCAGTATCATCCAGAACGGTCAGCGCCGCGTCGCGCTCGAAGATATCCACATCGCCGGCGAGACGATCCGTGCCGGCGAGGGCATCATCATCGATCTGGCTCCGGCCAACTGGGATCCGGACGCATTCGCCGAACCGGACCGGCTGTACCTGCACCGCTCCGGCGCCGACCGCAACGTCGCATTCGGCTACGGCCGACATCAGTGCGTGGGGCAGCAGCTGGCCCGGGCCGAGCTGCAGATCGTCTTCCACACCCTGGCCCGGCGCATTCCCACGCTGCAACTTGCCATTCCGATCGAGGAGGTTCCGTTCAAGGATGACCGACTCGCCTACGGCGTCTACGAACTGCCGGTGACCTGGTAGCCCAGCCCGCTACTTATCAAAAATGCGGATCCGAATGGAGGGTCAATGATGACGACTCGCACAAGCACGCTCTACCCGCCCGGAGGTTACGGCGCTCCGAAGGATCGGCGTGGCCACGCCGCGGGCAGCGATGTC
Organism: Mycobacterium mantenii; assembly: GCF_010731775.1. Lineage (NCBI taxonomy): Bacteria > Bacillati > Actinomycetota > Actinomycetes > Mycobacteriales > Mycobacteriaceae > Mycobacterium > Mycobacterium mantenii. The sequence continues at coordinate 5,398,875 of NZ_AP022590.1, forward strand.
GGCCTGCCGCAGGGAACCGTGGTCTTCTCGGCGGACAACCACATCTCGTTGGCGGATGACATTTTCTACCAACGCTTTCCCGACGATCTGAAGGACAAGGCGCCGCGGATCTGGTACGAGGACGGCGCCTACCAAGTCGGCCGCAAGGGACAGTCATTCTTGCCGGGCGACTTCAGTGCCGTGCTGATGCAGTACGACGACCTGCCCGGCGCCGCCAGCACCAACATCGAGGCCCGGATTCAAGAGCTGCACGATGACGGCGTCGAAAAGGAATTGGCGTTTCCCAACGCGATCTTGGCGCTCTTCCACTACCCGGACAAGAAACTTCGCGAACTCGCTTTCCGCATCTACAACGAATACATCGCCGATCTACAGGAGCGTTCCAACGGCCGCTTCTACGGCGCGGGCCTGATCAACTGGTGGGAGCCCGAAGGCGCCAAACGAACGCTGGCTGAATTGAAGTCGCTGGGACTCAAGACCTTCCTGCTGCCCCTGAACCCGGGCAAGGATGACGACGGCAACGTGATCGACTACGGCAGCACCGCGATGAAGCCGGTCTGGGACGAGATCGAAGACGCCGGCCTTCCGGTGACCCACCACATCGGCGAGACCCCGCCGAAAACCCCGTGTCAGTACAACAGCGTGGTGGTCGGCATGATGATCAATATCGACGGCTTCCGCGAGCAGTTCGCCAAATACCTCTTCACCGGGATCCTCGATGATCATCCCGGGCTGCGGATCGGCTGGTTCGAAGGTGGGATCGCCTGGGTGCCTTGGGCTTTGCAAGATGCCGAGCACTTGGTTGCATCGTACCAGCACATGTTCAACCGCCCGCTGCAGCACGATGTGCGTTACTACTGGGACACCCACATGAGCGCCTCGTTCATGGTCGACCCGCTGGGTCTGCAGCTGATCGACCAGATCGGGGTGGACAAGGTGATGTGGTCCAGCGACTATCCGCATAACGAAAGCACCTACGGATATTCCGAGAAGTCGCTCAAGGCCGTGGTCGACGCCGTTGGGCCGGAAAACGCGGTGAAAGTCGTCAGCGGCAACGTCACGAAGTTCCTGGGGCTGTAGTGACGACCCTTGCGCAACTGGACACCGGCAGCGGCAATGGACTGGTGATTCCAGAACAAGCCGACTTGGCCCGCCTGCGCCGCGAGACGGGGGCCCGGCTGCGTTCGGCCATGACCGAACGTGGTGTCGACGCGATGATCCTGCTGGGCAACAACGCGGTGACGTATGCGACCGGCGCCAGTTGGCCACTGGGCGACGCCGGCCTGTCCTACGTCGAGCGTCCGGTGGCGGTGGTGCTCGCCGACGACACGTCGCCGCACCTGTACCTGCCGTTCCGGGAGGGAGCGTCGCAGGAATCGGACTTGCCTGCCGATCATCTGCACGGGCCGGTGTATCTCGAATTCGACGAGGGAGTACGGCATTTCGCACGTCAGCTGGCCGGCCTCATTCCGGCCAACGCGGTAGTCGCGGTCGACGAGTTGACCGGCGCCATGTCGCGCGCCGCGAAGCTGCTGTTCCCCGGTGGCCCACCCGTTGACGCCGCGGCCATCGTCAGCGCCGCGAAGTCGGTCAAAACGCCGGATGAATTGTCCTGCATGCGCACGGCCATCCAGATCACCGACGAGGCGATGGTCGACGTCCAGAAGAGCCTGGCCCCCGGAATCCGCCAGATGGATTTGTCGGCAAGCTTTTTGCGCCGCGCCTTCGAGCTGGGCGCCACCGCCAGCATGCTCGAACCGATCTGGCAGGTGATGCCGCCGAGCAAAGCCGAGGGCGTATGGACCACGCACGGCGACCTGGCGCTGCCACTGCTGACCACCGAACGCGAGCTTGCCGAAGGTAACGTGCTGTGGACCGACGTCAGCATCACCTATCAGGGCTACTGCTCGGACTTCGGGCGCACCTGGATCGTTGGGCGGGATCCGTCGCCGCGTCAGCAGGCGCAGTTCGACAAGTGGTTCGAGATCATGAGCGCGGTGCTCGGTGTTGCCAAGGCCGGTGCCACCGCGGCGGATCTGGGACGGGCCGCGATCAAGGCCAATGGCGGCATCAAACCGTGGCTTCCGCACTTCTACCTGGGCCATGGCATTGGCGTCAACGCCGCCGAAATGCCGATGATCGGAACAGATCTCGGCCAGGACTTCGACGAGAATTTCGTCCTCCAGTCTGGGATGGTGCTGGTTCTGGAACCCGTCGTGTGGGAGGACGGGACCGGCGGTTATCGCAGCGAAGAGGTCCTGGTGATTACCGAGGAAGGCTGGATTCGTTTGACCAACTACCCCTATGACCCCTATGGCTCCCATGTCGGTTGAAGTTTGCCCTGACGAGCGCACGCTGCGCTTGGGGCGCCGCCAGCGGGCGCTGGAGCAGATGGCGGCGCACGATCTCGACATCCTGGTCCTCGGCCGGCAAGCCAATGTCCGTTACGTGACCGGGGCGCCGCAACTGTGGGTGGCCGGCACCCGGCCGTTCGGCCCGACCTGCGTGCTGGTTCGTGAGACCGGTGCGGTGCACCTCCTCAGCACCTGGGACGAGGGCGTTCCCGAAGACATCCCCCACGAGAACCTCTACGGCATCTCGTGGAACCCGATGAACACGATGGCGGCGCTACAGCGCATCGACGGCGCGGCGACCGCCCGGCGGGTCGGAACCGATGCGCTCTCACCGGTTTTCGCGCAGCTCCTGCCGACCGCGTTTCCGAACGCGCAACTGGTGGACGGCGAGCTGGCCATGCGCGCCGCCCGCCGCATCAAGACGGACGAGGAGATCGCCGCGCTGCGAGCGTCCATCGCGGTGGCCGAGTCCGCGCTGGCGGCCGCGGTGTCGGAGTTGCGGCCGGGGGTGACCGAACAGGCACTGGCCGGCGTCTTGTTGGAGGCCTCCGCGGCCGGGGGTGTGAGCACCCCGTCGAATCAAGATGTCGCGTGGGTGACCTCGCGCAAGCACCCCTGGCAGCGCGCCAACCGCGAAGGCCGTATCGCGGACGGTGATCTGGTGGCATTCTCCGCCGGGGTGCTAGCGGGAGGCTATATCGGCGAAGTGGGGCGGACCTGGCCCGCCGACATCCGGCAAGCGCCCAACGGCGCCGCGGCGCTGCAGGGCCGTTGGGCGCGCCTGTGGGACAACCTGATCGGCGCGTGCCGCCCCGGGGCGGGCGCGGTAGAACTGCTAACCGCCTACCGGGCGGCGGGCGAGCCCGAGCCGCCGATGCCGGTGGCCCGCGGCCTGGGCATGGGGTTCGACCCCCCTGTCGTCTCCCCGCACCTGCCCGAGACCGCGGCCGACGAGCGGTTGGAGCCCGGCATGGTGCTGGCCGTGACGGGATACGTGTGGCAAGAAGGAGTCGGCGCGGTCTTCGGGCGAGAAGCGGTCCTGATCACCGCGCAGGGTCCCGAAGTGCTTACCGCGAGCCCGTTCTGGCAGCCCTAGCCATGCCCGACCCCTCGGAGCCCGCGGCCGAAGAGATCATTCGGTACCACAAGGACGCCGCGACCCGGATCGCGACCATCACGTTCGACCGGCCGGACTACCTCAACGCGCCGACGATCGCCGCGCGCCTGCGTTACGCGGACTTGTTGCACCAGGCGAACATTGACGACGACGTGAAGGTGTTGGTGGTTCGCGGGGCGGGCGACGACCTCGGCTCGGGCGCCGACCTGGCCGAGGTGATGCGGGTGCGCGATGCGGCCGACCAAGGCCCACGGCTGGCCGAATACCGCATCGACCCCGACGACGTCAGGTATCCGCCGCAAGGTTCGTTCCGCAATGGCGCGAGCCTCGGCCAGTGGTATGCCAACCCGAACTCGGGCATCCGCGGCCTGCAGGACTTCAAGAAGATCAGCATCCTCGAGGCCAAGGGCTATTGCTACGGCTGGCATTTCTACCAGGCGGCGGACGCCGATTTGGTGATTTCCAGCGACGACGCGCTGTTCGGGCATCCGTCGTTTCGGTATTACGGCTGGGGCCCCCGCATGTGGTGGTGGGCGCAAACCATGGGCATTCGGAAATTCCAGGAAATGGTCTTCACCGGAAGGGCTTTCACCGCCGCCGAGATGTATGACTGTAACTTCCTCAACAGCGTGGTACCGCGGGATGAACTCGAGGCGGAGGTGGAGAGATACGCGTCGGCATGCGCCAGCAACCGTCCCACCGACACGGTGTTCATGCAGAAGGTTTTCTTCGAGATCATGAAGCAGTTCCAGGGCGAATATCTGGGCAGCATGCTCAGCGGCGTCTTCGAGTCGCTGGGAGCCCACGTCCGCCCGGATGACGGCGACGAGCTGATGCTCGACGACGCGATGAAGCGGGGCCTGGGCAATGCCGTCAAGGACAACGACGATAAGTTTCCCGCCGAATGGCGGCTGAGTAAGAAGGCGCGCGGCGGTAAAGACACCTCGGCGAAGAAAAAGAAATCGTGACGCCACACCGCGTCGAACCGCCCCTGACCGGCTACACGGTGATCGACCTGTCCACCGGGATAGCGGGCGCCTACTGCACGAGGTTGCTCGCCGACGGCGGCGCCGACGTCGTGAAAGTCGAATCGCCAGAGGGTGATCCGCTGCGTGCGTGGTCGGCCTCGGGCGGCGCCATCCCGCCCGGCGGGGATGGCGCCTTGTTCAGCTTCTTGGCCGGGGCAAAACACAGCGTCGTCGCCGATCCCTCCCGTGACGGCGACTGCGAGCTGGTGAACCGATTGCTGGCGTCCGCTGACGCGGTGGTGTGGTCTGCGGGTTCTAAAGTGGCCGAGCATCCGGACTTTTCGCCGCGCGCCATCCATGCCCGCCATCGCAGTCTCACGGTCACCTCGATTACCCCGTTCGGGCTGGAAGGCCCCTGGCGAGACCGCGCGGCGACCGAGTTCACCCTGCAGGCGTGGTCGGGAGGAATCGTCGGGCTCGGCCGCGGCGAACAGGAGCGCCCGCCGATCTTCGTCGGCGGTCAGGTCGGCGAATACCTGGCCGGCGCCTACGCGAGCGCGGCCACGTTGGCGTCCCGATGGCGCCGAATCGACGGCGGGGCAAGCGAACTGCTGGACCTCTCGATGCTCGAGACGCAGATTCTGTGCCTGACGTATTACCCCGTCTCCTATTTCGAGCTGCTCGGGCGACCGTGGCGCGACATGCGGCGCCCGACGATTCCGGGGGTGGCTCAGGCGAAAGACGGCCTGGTGGATCTCGGTTGTGGGACGGCGCAGCAGTGGTTCGACCTGTGCGCAATGGTGGGTCACCCGGAATGGATCGACGAGAATTCGCCGCTGTCGATCACCGAGCAGGCCAACATCCACGCCGAGGAGATCTTCGACTGGCTGGCGAACACACCGGTCGACGAAATCCGCGAACTGGCCTCGGCATTCCGTATCCCCAACGCTCCCGTCGCCACCGGCGCCAATGTCACGTCGTTCGATCAGTTTGTGCAGCGCGAATCTTTCGTCCGCAATCCGCGTGACGGATTTCAGCAGCCGAGCCACCCGTATCGGATGCGGCCGGCGCAGTTGCGCGGGCCGCGGCCCGCGCCGCGGCTGGGGGAGCACACCGAGCGGTACCGCGCGGCGAATCTCGCGGCGCGGCCGGCGCCGACCGGCGTGGCGAAAGCGCTGCCGCTCAGTGACGTTCGGGTGTTGGATATGACGACGTTCTGGGCGGGACCCTGTTGCACCCACGCTCTGGCCCTGCTCGGCGCCGAGGTCATCCACGTCGAATCCACCCGTCGCCCGGATGGCACCCGGATGATCGCAGGCGTGCCGATCACCGAGGACCAGTGGTGGGAAAAGTCGCCAATCTTCGAGGCCCTCAACACCAACAAGAAGGGCCTGACCCTGGACCTGCAGAGCTCGCGCGGCCGCGAGTTACTGCGGGAGCTCATCGCCACCTGCGACGTCGTCGTCGAGAACTTCACGCCGCGAGTACTGGACCAGATCGGTCTGGATTTCGCCGCCGTGCAATCGATTCGACCGGACGTGGTGATGGTCCGGATGCCCGGCTTCGGCCTCGAAGGCCCCTGGCGTGACAACCCGGCATTCGCCTACGTCATCGAATCCGCGTCCGGCGTGAGCTGGCTTACCGGCTACCCGGACCGCACGCCGTACGACCCGTATTCGGTCGGCGATCCCAACGCGGGTGTGCACGCGTTGAACGCGATACTGCTGGCGCTGGAGCACCGGCGCCGCACCGGCGAGGGAGTGTTCGTCGAGGCGGCGATGGTCGATGCCGCACTCAGCATCGCCGCCGAGCAGGTCATCGAGTTCTCGGCGTACGGGGCCCTGCTGGAGCGCGCCGGCAACCGGGGGCCCACCGCCGCGCCACAGAACCTCTATCTGAGCGCCGATATCGACGAATTCGGCCGACTTGACAGCTGGGTCGCCATCGCGGTGGCCGCCGACCATCAGTGGGAGAGCCTGTGCCGGGCACTCGGATCGCCGGCCTGGGCAACCGATCCCGAGCTCTCGACCGACGCCGGCCGGCGCGCACACCAGGATTCCATCGACAAGCAACTCGCGGCGTGGTGTGAGCACCGCAGCCGCGACGAAATCGTTGCGACGCTCTGGGATGCCGGCGTCCCGGTGGCCAAAGTCATGCAACCGCACCGGCAAACAGAACTGGATCAGTTGGCGTTTCGGGATTTCTTCGAAGAGGTCGACCACCCGGTCAACGGCCGGGCTAGGCTCAGCACCGTGCCGATGAGGTTCTCAGCCGGACCCCACAAGTTCCACACCGCGCATGCTCCGCTGCTGGGGCAGCACAACCGCGAGCTGCTGTCCGGGCTCGGCTTGTCCGAGGCGGAGATCGCCGGCCTGGAAGCCGACGGCGTGATCGGAAACGCACCAGCCATGCGCGCGAGGAGCTGACCCACGGTGGCAATCGATCCTTCGAACATTCTGCTCACCGGCCGTGTCGCGGTGGTGACCGGTGGGGGAGCGGGCATCGGCCGCGGTATCGCGGCCGGAATGGCGGCATTCGGTGCCCGGGTGGCGATCTGGGAACGCGACCCGCAAACCTGCGCGCAGGCAGCGGAATCCATCGGCGCCCTGGGCATCGTCACCGATGTCCGAGACAGCGAACAGGTGGACGCCGCCCTGGAGCGCACCGGCGCCGAGCTGGGCACCCCGACGATCCTGGTGAACAACGCCGGCGGCGTGTTCTCCTCGCCGTTGCTGGAAACCAGCGAGAACGGCTGGGATGCGCTCTATCGTGCCAACCTGCGCCACGTACTGCTGTGCAGCCAGCGGATTGCCCGCCAGATGGTGTCCGCGAGTCTGCCCGGCAGCATCATGTCGCTCACCTCGATCGAGGGCGTCCGAGCCGCACCGGGCTACGCGGCCTACGCCGCCGCCAAGGCCGGTGTCATCAACTACACCAAGACCGCGGCGCTGGAACTGGCGCCGCACGGGATCCGGGTCAACGCGATAGCGCCCGACATCACGCTCACCGAGGGGCTGGCGCGCCTTGGTGGCGAGGCGGCGACGAGCGCGATGGGCAATATCGTGCCGCTGGGACGCCCCGGTCATGTCGACGAGATCGCCAGTGCCGCAGTCTTTCTGGCCTCGGACATGTCCGCCTATCTGACCGGGCAGACGCTGCACATCGACGGCGGCACCCAGGCCTCCAGCGGCTGGTACCACGATCCCCAAACCGGCGACTACCGGTTGGGCCCGGCGAGCTAGTGGGTCCAGCCCGCGGCGGCCTGTTCATCGAAGGTTCGGTCGATGCGCTCGAACCTGCGCCGGATCGAATCCCGGGCGGCCCCGTGCGGCAGCACGTACAGGCGGTTGGCCAGAATCGCGTCGGCCGTCAGGCGGGCGACGTCGTCTGCGCTGACCGCCTCGTCCTGCGTCGGCAGCGGACCGAAGGCCCCTTCCGGCGTCGCTGACAGTCCGTAATCCGCGCCGCGGATCCGTTCGGAGTTGGAGACCAGCTTGGTCTCCACCACCATCGGGCACAGCACCGAAACTCCGATGGCGTTGGGCTTGAGCTCGCGAGCCAATGTTTCCGCGAGCCCGACGACGCCGTATTTGGCAACACCGTAGGTCCCGAGGCCGTTGTTGGGCACCAGGCCGGCGAAGGACGCGGTGAACGCGATGTGTCCGCCCTTGCCCTGGTCGATCAGCCTCGGCACGAAAGCCTCGACGGCATGGATCGATCCCCACAGGTCGATGTCAATCACCCAGCGCCAGTCGTCGTGGTTCATCTGGGCCATCGGTCCCGCGACGACGATGCCGGCGTTGCTGAACACGACGTCGACCTGACCCAGCAGCCGGAAGGACTCGTCGGCGAGGCGGACCATGTCGTCGAGCTGCCGAACATCGCAGATCACGCCGTGCGCGTCGAAACCGTCGCCGCGCAACCGATTCACCGCCTGCTGAAGCGCGGGCTGATCGACGTCGGAGAGCACCACGCGGGCGCCGCGGCGGGCGAATTCGGTGGCGGTGGCCAAACCGATGCCGCTTGCACCGCCGGTGATGACTGCGCCGCGTCCCTGCAAATCGTCCATAGGTTCCGAGCGTATTACCCGCGCCGGTACCGGTGTGAGAGACATCATGTAGATAGGACGCTAACTATTAGGGCACCATACATATATGGCCGCCCCCACACGCGACATCGATCCGCTGGCACTCGAACACCAGGTGTGCTTCGCGCTGGCGACGACGAACCGGGCGGTCTTGGCGGTGTATCGGCCCCTCTTGGAACCGCTGGGCCTGACCCATCCGCAATACCTGGTGATGCTGGCGCTGTGGGACCACCGCAAAACCCCCGCGGCTGACCAGTTCCCGCTGTCGGTCAAGCAGATCGCCGCGGCCTTGCAGATGGATTCCGCTACGCTCTCGCCAATGCTCAAGCGCCTGGAGGGGCAGGGGCTGATCACTCGCGCCAAGAATTCGGCCGACGAGCGCGCCACCGACGTGACGCTCACGCAGCGCGGAATTGCCTTGCGGGAGCGGGCACTAGAGATTCCGTCGGCCGTCGTGGCACGGCTGGGTGTCGAGCTGGCCGAACTCGAGAACCTGCATCGGGTCCTCACCCGCATCAACGCCGCCGCCGTGGCGGTCGGCGCCCTTCAATCCTGACCCCACCCCGAGGAGCCACCATGACCGCAGCGAAACCCAATCTCTGGCAATACATCGGCTATTCCTACGGCCGGCGACTGCCCGACTCGATGCGCAGCTGGGTCGCGCGCGATCTGGCAGGGGAGGGGGCCATCCGCCGGCACATGATCAGGTGGTCCATACCGCCCCTGCTGGTCCTCGCCCCGTTTTGGCTGCTGCCCGCATCGCTTTACGTACACACCGAGATGACCGCGCCGCTCTACATCTGGGCGTTGCTGATAACCCTTGCCCTCAACAAGGTCTGGCGTCGGCACCGGTTGGCGGTCCATGGACTGGATCCAAACCTGGTCGACGTGATCACCCGCCAGAAGCAGGCGCGGATGCACGAGGACTACATCCGGCGTTACGGGCCGCGACCCGAATCGGCGGAGTGGCAGTCCAACAGCAGCCCCTTCTAGGGACTACTTCAGGCAGCTGCCCGCATCGACGGGCAGGGTCACGCCGGTGATGTAGCGCGCTTCGTCCGAGGCGAAGAACAGCACCGCGTTGCTAATGTCGATCGGTTCGACCCAGGGGATCGGCAGCGTGTGGAACAGCTGGCAGATCGGCGCCATGTCGTCGGGGCCCGGGTTTTCCAGATCCGGGCGGAACATCTTGAAGGTGCCGTCGTTGTGCAGCATGGGAGTCTTGACGTGGGTCGGGTGCACGGAGTTGACGCGAATCATGTGCTGCCCCAGCTCAACTCCGAAGGCGCGCATCAATCCGACGACACCGTGCTTGGCCGCGACGTAGTGGCCGGTGTGGGGGTAGGCCTTGAGCCCGCCCACCGAGCTGGTCAGGATGATGGATCCGCCGCGGCCGCCCGCCAGAAGGTGCGGCACACCGGCTTTCACTGTTTTCCACACGCCGGCCAGGTTGATGTCGATCATCTCTGTCCAGTCTTCTTCGCTGGTCTTGTCCAAAGTCTCGCCGCCGTTGCCGATTCCGGCGTTGGCCACGACGATGTCGAGCCGGCCGAGCTGTTCGACGCCACTGTCCACCGCCGCCTTGAGTGCGTCGTAGTCGCGCACGTCGACTTCGGCCGTGAAGATTCTGCGGTTGTGCCCCTTGACCAGGTCGGCGGTCTCGGCGAGGTCTTCGGGTGTCGACGCCGGGATCGCGGTGTCCACGACGCCCTCGCGGATGGGCTTGCAGATGTCGACCGCGATGATGTCGGCCCCCTCCTGGGCCAATCGCACCGCGTGGCTGCGGCCCTGACCGCGTGCCGCTCCGGTGACGAAAGCGACTTTGCCCTCAACACGTCCGGTCATGGCTCCCTCAACTCCTGACTATTGATCGGCACGCCTCCCGGGACAAACGCGTTCCCGGACCACGGGTCTTGCCGCCCTTGAACTCTGTCATTCGGCCGTCACGGGTGTCAATGACGAATCCGTTTCGGCTATTTGTGATTCTAGATATTAGAGAATCTCATTCTCACCGGCAAACGACGTGCGCTATTTGCTCACCGTGAGACGGGGGAAGGGTGGGGTGCTACGCGACGAATCCACGTGAGCAGAAATCCCACACCTCTTCGGCGGTGATGGGGTGCATCGTCGCGTCGTCGGGCCCGCCACTGGACTGCGCGATGAACATGACGGTCTGCATGGTCATGGCGGCCACCCGCTTGGGATTGATGGTGTTGCGCAACTTGCCGGCGTCGTGCGCCGCCTCCATCAGTTCCGTCAGCAACGCCAGCAGCGGTGCATGCGCCACTTTGACCTCGGCCGGGTGTGTCACCAGCAGCCTCGGGGCAAAGTCGGTGAAGAGCGGGCGCTTGGCCGTCGGGTCCGGGCGGGACGCCTCGTACAGAAGCTGGACGGCGACCTGCAGGCGCTCCAGCGGATCGGTGTGGCTCTCGGTGGCCGCGCGGATCTGGTCGGCCGATCGGCTCAACGCATCCTCGAAGAGCGCCAGCAGCAACTCGTGCTTGCCGTCGAATTGCAGGTAGAAGCTGCGCAACGACTGGCGGGAGCGGTCTACGACCTCCTGCACGGTAAAGTCCGTGCTGCCCTTTTCGATGATGATGGCCTGGGCGGCATCGAGGAAGCGCTGAACACGCTGCGCCGCGCGCAATTTCGCCGTCTTGATGGACCGCTCGACCGCTCGCTGTTTCCAGGCCGGTTCTTCGCTTGGATTGGTCACGGCCGGCTCAGGCGATTGCCGCGAGGGGAGAACATGGTTGGACTCTACCGGAGAACGCCGTGACATCGCTGCGCTCAACCCCCTCACGGATCACGTGTCCGAGATTGTAACTTTCTTACTGCGAGAATACTATTCTCTTAGACGTGTGTATGGAAGCGTAATCGCAAGAGTGAACCACGCCGTCGGCGGAAACCTTGATCTACCGCCGGCGCGGGTGTGCTCGGGACCATTCCGGGAAGTGCTGTGCAGCTGACGTTTGATGCCGACGTGGAGGCGTTCCGGGCCGAATTCGTTGCTTTCCTCGACGCGCATCTGCCTTCCGAGGCTGAGGCGTTCGCGAGGCCGCAGTCGAGTTCGGACATCCCGGAGTGGGCCCGCCGGTGGCAACGCTTGCTGTTCGACAGCGGGTGGCTTCAGCCCGGCAACCCGCCGGAGTTCGGTGGGCGCAACGCGACGCTGCTGCAGCAATACGTGTACCAGGAAGAGCTGTCGCGACGGCGGATCTATCAGAGTTTCAATCCGCAGGGTGTCGGCATCATCGCGGCGTCATTGCTGTCGTTCGGCACGCCTGAACAGAAGCAGCGATGGGCGGTGCCGATTCTGCGCGCGGAGATCACCGCGTCGCTGGGAATGAGTGAACCCGGCGCGGGCTCGGATCTCGCGTCGCTGAAGACCCGCGCCGTGCGTGACGGTGAGGAATTCGTCGTCAACGGGCAGAAGGTATGGACATCGGGCGCCCATCACGCCGACGTGTTGCTGACATTTGTGCGCACCGACCCGGACGCGCCAAAACATAAGGGCATCAGCGCTTTACTGATCCCGACCGACACCCCCGGCGTGGTCCGTCGCCCGTTCGCCTCGGTGGGCGACATCGAAGACGTCGACTTCAACGAGGTCTTCTTCACCGACGCGCGGGTGCCGGCCGAAAACTTAGTGGGGGAGCTCAACGCGGGCTGGCGCGTCGCAACCGGTTCGCTCGGCCACGAACGCGCGATGCTGTGGCTGGATTACGCCGACATGCTGCACGCGTTGACCGTCGAGTCCAATCCCTCGGGTCCCGTGCAGCGGGATCACTACGCGACCCTGGTGATGGACTTCTACGCGATGCGGCTGCTGGGGTCGGCGACGCTGGCCAAAGCGGCGCGCGGCGAAGAGGACGTACCCGCCCAGTCGGTGCTCAAGTTGCTCGGCTCGGAGGCGATGCAACGCGCCAGTGAGGACGCCCTCAACGCCAAGCACGGCGACGGACTGGCATTGCGTGCGGTCACCGCCCCGTTCGCCCCGCTAAACCTGGACAGCCACTACGGCAGTTGGTTCGACCGGTACACCCGCACCTTCGCAGCTACCATCGCCGGCGGCACGTCGGAAATCCAGCGCAACATCATCGCCGAACGCGTACTCGGGTTACCGCGCAATTGATGGGCGCGTCAGTGATTCCGGGCGTCCAGTTGAGCGTAGTAGCCAATGGCGGCCAGACCCGCCACTATCGCGATCGCCCCTAACACCATGCCGGTCACGGCAGTTCGGAAATTATTCGCCTCCCCGCGGGCGACCCTTCGCCGGGCGATGTCGCCCGTCACCAACGCCGCGATGCCAAAGGGCACTCCGAGCAGCAACCAGCAGGTGATGAGTCCGACCAGACCCAGGAGCACCGAGGCGACGCCGACCTCGTTTCGCGGTGCGTCGGGGTGACTCATGACTCCCCACCTCCTCGGGTCGACGACAGGTGCCGGTTGTGCTCCGCGCCCAGTCTGCTCCGAGCGTCACCCAAGGAACAACAAATCGGGTGTACCGCGGCCCCGCACCCGGTGGTGCCCGCGCGGCTTCGGAAGCGTCTCGTTAGAGCTGCGCGAGCCGGGGCGCGGATCCGGCCGCCACGACCGCCTTTCCGGCTTGGCGTGTCAATTCTCGAGAGCTACCCAGCAGTCCGTCCAGAATCAGTGACCGCTTGATGTGGTGGTGCAGCGGGTGCTCGGCGGTGAAGCCGATACCGCCGAGCACCTGCTGGCAGTGCCGTGCGGTGGTGAGCGCCGCCTGACCGGCCGCGGCCTTGGCCAGCATGCAAGCCATTCCCTGCGGATCGTCACATTCCGTGGCGGTCTGCAGTGTGGCCTCGGCGCCCTCAATCGCGACGAGTGTCTCGGCCAGCCGGTGCCTGATCGCCTGGAATGAGCTGATGTGCCGACCGAATTGAACGCGGTCCACGGCGTGCTGGCGGGCCAGCGACAGCATGGCGCGGCTGGTGCCAACCAGCCACCATCCCAGGGCCTGCCACCCGGCATACAGCGCCGCTGACGGCAACGGGTCCCCTTGCGGCGCGGGATGTATCGGCAGCAGCTCGTCGATCGCCGAGCCGGAGTGGTCGCGGCGCTCCCACAGCACCCAGGACCCCCCGGCGAACGGCAGCGGCATCGTGCCCCCAGGCGCATCGCCCGCCGCGCACAGCACCACGTCGTTGAGCACGGGTGCGTGCGCGCCGGTCTCGCCGAGCAGCTTGAACACCAAAGGGATTGCGATATCGGGCATTTCGTCGAGCATGTCGCGCCAGCCGAGGTCGGTCAGCGCCGCGTCCAGCTTGGCGCCCGAGGCGGCGCTCATCGTCGTGCGCAGCGAATCTGCCAGCAGGCGCAGCGATTCGGGGTCGGACTCGGTGTCTGCGGTGTGGGCCACGGTTCACTCCTTCCCGAGGTCGAGCAGCCGGCGGGCGATGATGTTGCGCTGGATCTCGGCGGTGCCGCCGTAGATCGTCGCCGCGCGCGAGTACAGATATTCCGAGCGCCACGGGGCGTCTTCGAGCTCGAGCGTTCCCGGCAACATGTCGCGGACAGTGTCGTAGAGCCGTTGCTCCGCGGAGGCGAGCAGCACCTTGTCGACGGAGGTGTCAGGTCCCAACCGGGCCCCGTCGCGCATCCGGTGCTGAGTGGCGCGCGACCGGCAACGCAACGTGTGAAGCGCCAAATAGGCTCCGCCGAGCGCGGATTCGTCGGGCTCCCCGCTTTCGGACGCCGTGGTGATCAGATCGTCGAAACGCGAGTAGAGGTAGGCGATTCGCTGCCAGAAGCAGGCGGAACGCTCATAGGGCAGCAGGTCCATGGCCAGTTGCCAGCCATCCCCGGGCTTGCCCAGCATCCTGCTGGCCGGGATCACCACGTCGTCGTAGTACACCTCGCAGAATTCGTCGACACCGTGCATCGTCCGCAGCGGACGGATGGTGATGCCCGGGGTATCGAGGTCGACGAAGAAAGCGGTGATGCCGTCGTGCCCGGGTGCGGTGCGGGTGAGCAGGACGCAGCGGGTGGAGAATTGCGCGAAGCTGGTCCAGACCTTTTGCCCGTTGACAATCCAGTTATCGCCTTGCTGCGTCGCGCGAGTGGTCAGCGACGCCAGGTCGCTGCCCGAACCCGGCTCGGAAAAGCCTTGACACCATTGCTCTTCGCCACTGAGTAGGCGCGGCACCATTTCCTTGGCCAGCTCGGCCGGCGCGTAATCGATCATGGTGGGCGCGAGCACCTCGAGCATCGAGTAGGGGCCGGGTTCGGCGAGGCGACGGCCTACCACCTCTTCGCCGACGATCGCGCGCAGCAGCGCGGGGCCGCCCAGTCCACCCACCTCGACCGGCCAGCCGAACCGCATCCAATCGGCGTCATAGAGCGCGCGGCTGACCCGGGCGAACTGCCGCATGTGCCCCTGCAGGGAGTGGTCGTGCTCAGGGGTCAGGTCATTGTCGTCGAGCCATGCGCGCAGGTCGGCCCGGAACTGCTCGACATTCACTTCGATGGGTCGGCTCCTTCGGTCGCTGCCTGGGCCGCAGAGTCACCGGCGGGTCGCCCGATGGCGTGTGCGCGTCCGGAGTCGTGCACACCGCTGCGGCGGATGAAGGTCATGGCGCGGGTCTTGAGTCGCCACCCGTCGGCGGTTCGCACGTAGGTGTCGCGATAGTAGCCGATCCGCATGTCATGTGTGGCGTGGTCGATGAAGCAGAGCGGTTGGGTGCCGCTGGCGGCGTCGCCGTCCAGGTCGATCACCGCGGTTCCGGTGAGAAACAAGCCCTTTGGGGCCGCGGCAACCAATTCCGGGAACCGGCTCAGGCTGTAGGTCTCGCCGAAGGCGCTGTAGGTGCCGTCGGGGGTGAAGACGGCGACGAGACCCTCGATGTCTTCCTGGGTGATGGTGACCGCGTAGCGGCCGAGCATCTGCTGAATCTCGACCAGGTCGTCAGTTCTGCTTGGTCCGCTGTTGGTCTGATCTGGTGTCGACATAGACCTTGCCGCCTTTCATGACGAAGCTGACGTGTTGGGTAACCGTGATGTCCTCCAACGGGTTTCCCGGCACCGCGATGATATCTGCGAGCTGGCCGTGGGCCAGTCGTCCTCGATCGGTGGCGTTGATCAACTCGGCCGCGGTCACCGTGGCGGCGCGCAGGACCGCCAATGGTGGCAAGCCCCAGTCGACGAGCGTGACGAGCTCATCGGCGTTCTTGCCGTGCGGTATCGCCGGGGCGTCGGTGCCGATCGCGATCTTCACGCCGGCTTCGTAGGCGGCCAGTATCGAGGTGCGCGCCTTCGGGAACATCTCGGCGGCCTTGGCCTGCAACGCCGGCGGGGCGTGCGAGACGTCCATCGCGTCGCCGTCGGCCAGGCGCCGGGTGCTGACCAGAAAGGTTTCGTGCTCGACCATCATGGCGATGGCCTCGTCGTCAATCAGGAATCCATGCTCGATGCAGTCGATGCCCGCCTCGACGGCGTGCTTGACCGCTTCGGCGCCGTGTGTGTGCGCGGCGACGCGCAGCCCGCGGCGGTGGGCCTCGTCAACGATCGCGCGTAACTCTTCGTCCGAATAGTGTTGGGCACCAGGCGGACCGGTCAGCGACATGACGCCGCCCGAGCAGCAGACCTTGATCAGCTCGGCGCCGTGCTTGATCTGGTAGCGCACGGCCTTGCGGATCTCGTCGATCCCGTTGGCGATGCCCTCCTCAACCGTCAACTCCAGCGCATGCGGTGCGAACGCGGCGAACATCGTCGGGTCCAGATGCCCACCGGTCGGGGTGATCGCGTGCCCGGCCGGCACCACCCGCGGCCCGTCGATCCAGCCCGCGTCGATGGCCTTGCTCAGCGCGACGTCGAGCAGGTACCCGCCAGTCTTGACGAACAGGCCGAGGTTGCGCACCGTGGTGAACCCGGCGCGCAATGTGCGCCGGGCATTGCCGACCGCACGCAATACGCGCGTCGGTGGGTCGTCCTGAACCATGGACAGCCCGGGTTTCTCGCCGCGGCCGCCCATCAGGAGGTTGACCTCCATGTCCATCAGACCCGGCAGCAGGATCTGGTCGCCGAGGTCGATCATGTCGCCTTCGCGTTTCCCGCCGACGCCGATGATCCGGTCGCCGTCGACCCGCAGAATGCCGGGCGACACGATTTCGCCGGCATCGACGTCAAGTAGTCCAGCGGCCTTGAGCGTCAACACTTGTCAGATCACCGGTTCCCGGATCACTTCAACCCACGCCGCGCCGCTGTCGGGGACGCGTGGCTGCTTCCAGGCCTCGATCGGGAACGACACCATGACCAGCGACTGCATGATGTGCATCAAACTCTTGGCATCATCGGGAAGGTCGTCCAGCGGGAACTTGTCGCAGTACTCGATGACATCGTTCAACTTGGGGAACGCGACGTCGTAGAACGCCTGCATCTCGGCCATCGAGGATGCCAGCCGCTTGGCGTAACGCTCGGGCTCGGTGGCCAGATCCCAATCCAAATACGGCTCCAGGGCCGCGAATTCAGACGGTAGCGCCATTGTTTTGGTACTCCTTCACGTAGTCACCGGTCGTCTTGTGCAGATGACGGATCAAGACTTCCTGGTCACACAGCAGGAACTCTTTGACCGCCCGGGTGCCGATCATGGTCTGGGTCGCTTCCAGAGTGTTGGCGTCCTGCAGCGCGTACTCCTTGAACGTCACCGCGGCCAACTCCTGGGCCAGGCGCTCGCGGGCGTTGCGCGGCGGCACGAAATACAGCGTGGACTCGAAAATGTGCTTGTCCACCGCGGTAGGCCAGTAGTGGTAGGTCAGGAACCAGCCCGGCTCCCAGATCAGCAGCATGAAGTTGGGGTAGAAGAGCCACGAGTCGATGCCCCACTGCGGCACCCGCTTCACGTTGACACCCGGTGGCAACTCAAGCTTTTCGATGATTTCCGGCTTGTCCCACGGACCGAACAACCCGCTGCGCAACACCTGGTCCAACGGCTTGACCATGGACATGTCCGGGGGCGGTGCCTGACCGCCCCAGGTCGACTGCAGGCTGTGCGGGCCGGCCACCTCGTAGTGCAGCGCCTCGTAGCCGAACTTCTGGATCTTGGCGGCTTCTTCCTTCGTGTACTGGCCCTGGTGCAGGATCGGCGCGTGGTAGAACTCGACGAACGCGTCGATGAACAGCTTCCAGTTGCTGCCGACCTCGGCTCGGTAGGAGTAGGTCTCGGTCATCTCGCCGAAGGGGTAGCCCTCGATGCTCTTGGCGAGCGGCCCGAGATAGTCGACCAGTGGCGCCGCGTTGTCGTCGAAGTTGATGAAGATGAAGCCTTCCCACACCTCGCAGCGGACGGGCGCCAGCCCATAGTTGCTCTTGTCGAGGTTGAAGAACTCCTCTTCCTGCTGAACGAAGGTCAGGTCACCGTCCAGGCTGTAGCGCCAGGCGTGGTACTTGCAGGTGAACTGCCGGCAGGTGCCGGAGGTCTCCTCGTTCGGAAAATCGTTCCACACCAGCTTGTTTCCGCGGTGGCGGCAGACGTTGTGATACGCCTTAACGGTCCCGTCCTTGGTCTTGGTGATGATCACCGACGTGCCTTTGCCGGCCGACGGCAGCTCTCTGGTGAAGTAGCTGCCGGTGCGGGGGAGGCGCTCGACGCGACCGACGTTCAGCCACGTCTTCCTGAAGACCGCGTCGCGTTCGGCCTCGAAGAATGCCGGGTCGATCGAGTCGGTGTAGTCGACCGGCGCGGTACCCAGTTCCGGGTAGTTTTCTGTCCAGCTGCCGGCGGCTGGCTTGGGGAAGTGGGGCAACGTTCTTACCTTCCTGTCAGTGCTGATCGGCGTTTTCGAGCTCGACGCCAAAAGTGTTGAAAGCCATGGCCAGCAGCGCGTAGCAACCGACCGTGAAGATGAAATCCATGCGCTGCTGGTCGTTGAGGCGCTCGCCGAGTGCCGCCCAGGTCTGGTCGGACATCTGTGACTTCTCTTCGAGTTCGTCGACCGCGGTGATCACCGCGCGATCGAATGGGTCGGCGGCTTCACCTCTCTTGACCGCGTCGATCTGGTCGTCGGTGATCCCTTCGTCCTTGGCCATGCTGACGTGGTGGGACCACTCGTACGTGCTCTGGCGACGATGGGCCACCCGCAGGATGGCCAGTTCGCGGATGCGGGCCGGCAGCGTGGACGACGTCAACAGGTGGACGTTGAATCGAAGGAACGCCTTGGCCAGCGCCGGGTGGTGAGCCAAGGTCGAAAGCGCGTTGTTGGTGTCCGCTTCGTGCATGGCCGAGAGCGCCTGCTGGGTAGCCTCGTCCCACCGATCGGCGGGCAACGGCCGCAAGCGCATTAGCGGTGTCCTCTCGGTGAAAGAGAATCGGATTCTCATTTGCAACTAACAGACTGGCACGAAACGCGCGTCCGGTCAATGTCGACGTGCCGGGCGGGCGCGAGGGTGGACAGTGACCGGCTCACCCGGGCGCTGACAGCGGAAAACCCGGCCGGGGCCACGCGCCGGTCTGGCACGCCGCGTACTACCTCATCGCACTGGCGCGCGGCAGCAAGAAATCCGCAGTCTCATTCGGCCGCTGGTCAGGCGGCTGCGGACCGCGTCAGCAAGTGCTGGATGTTGATTCTCGCCTGGCGAGAAGATAGTTTTCATTTTAGTGATCTTGGCACGGGACAGCGATTCGCCGAGGCTGCAATCGATCCGATGGATCCGATGGAAGGGACGGCCATGAACAAAGAAGACATGATCCTGATCAGCGTCGACGACCACACCGTCGAGCCGCCTGACATGTTCAAGAACCACCTTTCGCAGAAGTATCAGGACGACGCTCCCCGGCTGGTGCACAACGCCGACGGTTCGGACATGTGGAAGTTCCGCGACACCGTCATCCCCAACGTGGCGCTTAACGCGGTGGCCGGACGGCCCAAAGAGGAGTACGGCATCGAGCCGACGGGGCTCGACGAGATCCGGCCGGGTTGTTACAACGTGGACGAGCGCGTCAAGGACATGAACGCCGGCGGCATCCTGGCCTCGATCTGCTTCCCCTCCTTCCCAGGCTTCGCGGGCCGCCTGTTCGCCACCGACGACAACGACTTCTCGATCGCGCTGGTGCAGGCCTACAACGACTGGCACATCGACGAATGGTGCGGCGCCTACCCGGCGCGGTTCATCCCGATGGCGATACCGGTCATCTGGGACGCCGAGGCGTGCGCCGCCGAGGTGAGACGGGTCGCCAAGAAGGGTGTGCACGCGCTGACCTTCACCGAGAACCCGGCCGCAATGGGCTACCCCAGCTTCCACGACGATTATTGGGCCCCGCTGTGGAAGGCGTTGTGCGACACCGACACCGTGATGAACGTGCACATCGGTTCCTCGGGGCGGCTGGCCATCACCGCACCGGACGCGCCGATGGACGTGATGATCACGCTGCAGCCGATGAACATCGTGCAGGCCGCCGCCGACCTGCTCTGGTCCAAGCCGATCAAGGAGTATCCGGACCTCAAGATCGCGCTGTCCGAGGGTGGAACCGGCTGGATCCCCTACTTCCTGGAGCGCGCGGACCGTACCTTCGAGATGCACTCCGCCTGGACGCACCAGGACTTCAAGGGCAAGCTGCCCAGCGAGGTCTTCCGCGACCACTTCCTGACCTGCTTCATCAGCGACAAGGTCGGTGTGGCGCTGCGCAACATGATCGGCATCGACAACATCTGCTGGGAGGCCGACTACCCGCACAGCGACTCGATGTGGCCCGGTGCACCCGAAGAGTTGTGGGATGTGTTGTCCCTCAACAACGTTCCCGACGACGAGATCAACAAGATGACCTACGAGAACGCCATGCGGTGGTACTCGTTCGACCCGTTCACCCACATTTCGCGCGAACAGGCGACCGTTGGTGCGCTGCGCAAGGCCGCCGAGGGTCACGACGTGTCCATAAAGGCGGCGGGCCACGACAAGGACACCCGTGGCGGCTCGTCCTTCGCGGATTTCGCGGCCAACGCGAAAGCCCTTACCGGCAACAAGGACTGACACGTCACCGCAACGCCGGTGCATTTCGAATCGAAGGAGACTAGAGCAGTGCCCGGCGCTGGAATGAACTTTGAGCTGACCGATGACCAGGAACTGATCCGTCGGTCAGTCGCGGAGCTGGCGGGGAAATTCGACGACCAGTACTGGATGGAAAAAGACCAGGCGCACGAATTTCCGACCGAGTTCTACCGCGCCATCGCCGACGGCGGCTGGTTGGGGATGACCATCCCCACCCAATACGGCGGCCATGGGCTGGGCATCACCGAAGCGACGATCCTGCTCGAGGAGGTCGCCAAGTCCGGTGGCGCCATGAACGCCGCCAGCTCGATCCACCTGTCCATCTTCGGCATGCAGCCGGTGGTGGTGCACGGCTCAGATGACCTCAAGGCCCGCACGTTGCCCGCCGTCGCGACCGGCGAGGTGCACGTCTGCTTCGGCGTCACCGAACCCGGTGCCGGGCTTGACACTTCGCGCATCACCACGTTCGCCAAGCGCGACGGCGATCGGTACATCGTCAATGGACGCAAGGTCTGGATCTCCAAGGCGATGGAATCCGACAAGATCCTGTTGCTCACCCGGACGCAGAGCTACGACGACGTCACCAAGAAGACTGACGGGATGACGCTGTTCCTCACCGATCTCGACCGCAGCCGCGTCGACATCCGCCCGATCCGCAAGATGGGCCGCAACGCCGTCAGCTCCAACGAATTGTTCATCGACAACCTCGAGGTGCCGGTCGAGGACCGGATTGGTGAGGAGGGCAAGGGCTTTCAGTACATCCTCGACGGCCTCAACCCGGAGCGGATGCTGATTGCGGCCGAGGCCTTGGGCATCGGCCGGGTGGCGCTGGAAAAGGCGGTGAAGTACGGCAACGAGCGTGAGGTCTTCGGCCGGCCTATCGGCATGAACCAGGGACTGCAGTTCCCGCTCGCCGATTCGCTGGCCCGGCTCGACGCCGCCGAACTCATGCTGCGCAAGTCCACGTGGCTGTACGACAACGGCAAACCCTGTGGGCGCGAAGCCAATACCGCAAAGTATCTCTGTGCCGATGCCGGCTTTGCGGCCGCGGACCGGGCGCTGCAAACCCACGGCGGCATGGGTTATGCCGAGGAGTACCACATCACGCGCTACTTCCGGGAGGCCCGGCTGATGAAGATCGCGCCGGTCAGCCAGGAGATGATTCTGAACTTCCTGGGAGCCAACGTCCTGAAATTGCCGAGGAGCTATTGACCGCGCACGACGGCCCCGTGCTGCTGTCGGACGACCGCGACGGAGTACGCACCCTCACGCTCAACCGGCCGCGCCGAAAGAACGCGATCAACCCCGAACTGTGGGTTGCCCTGCGGGACACCCTGGACGCCGCCGGCCACGATCCCAGCGTGCGCGCACTAGTGATCACCGGTGCCGGGGGAAGCTTCTGCTCCGGCGCGGACATCTCGGCTCCCGAGGACATTCATCCGCAGTACAAGTTGCAGCGCCTCACCGACGTGGCGCTGGCCTTGCACGAGCTGTCGGTTCCCACGATTGCCAAGGTGACCGGGGTGGCCGTCGGGGCGGGCTGGAACCTGGCGCTGGGCTGTGACTTGGTGGTGGCCACGCCGGAATCGAGGTTCTGCCAGATTTTTTCGAAGCGTGGCCTGTCGATCGATCTTGGCGGCTCGTGGCTGTTGCCCAAAATCGTTGGTTTGCAACAGGCCAAGCGGCTCGCACTGCTGGCGGACACGATAGACGCCGAGGAAGCCAGCGCCCTCAACTTGGTGACCTGGGTGGTGTCGGCTGCTGAAATCGACGCCTTCGTCGACGATCTCGCCAGCCGACTGGCGGCCGGTCCGCCGATCGCACTGGCCCACACCAAGGCGTTGCTGAACGAGGGCGCCGACCGCACCCTGCGTGACGCCCTGGCCAACGAGGCCCGCGCCCAGGGAGTCAACTTCGCAACCACAGACGCGGCCGCTGCCTATGCCGCTTTCGCGCAGCGACGAGAGCCATCGTTTACTGGTCGGTGGGCCCTGTCAAAAGAACCGGATACGGGCGAGAAGCAAACGGAGTAAGAGATATGCGTGAAACAGTCATCGTCGAGGCCGTGCGTACGCCGGTGGGGAAGCGCAACGGCGGCCTGGCCGGCATGCACGCCGCCGACCTCTCCGCGGTCGTCCTCACCGAGCTCGTCGAACGCACCGGCATCGGGCCCGAGATCATCGACGACGTGGTCTGGGGATGTGTGTCCCAGGTGGGCGACCAGTCCAGCAACATCGGCCGCTACGCGGTCCTGGCCGCCGGTTGGCCCGAGAGCATTCCCGGGACCACCGTCAACCGCGCCTGCGGGTCCAGCCAGCAGGCGCTGGACTTCGCGGTGCAGGCGGTGATGTCCGGCCAGCAGGATGTCGTCGTGGCCGGCGGAGTCGAGGTCATGAGCCGCGTTCCGCTCGGTTCGGCCCGGGCCACCGGTATGCCGTACGGCCCGAAAGTCCTTGCCCGCTATGACGATTTCTCCTTCAACCAGGGCCTGTCGGCGGAAATGATCGCCAAGAAGTGGGGATTTTCCCGCACCCGGCTCGACGAATTCTCGGTCGAATCCCACGAGCGGGCCGCCGCGGCTCAGGACGGCGGCGCATTCACCGACCAGATCGTGCCGGTGTTCGTCGACGGAGCCGACAACAACGTCCTCACCGCCGACGAAGGCGTGCGGCGCGGCAGCAGCGTGGAGAAGCTCGGCACGCTCAAGCCGGCCTTCGCCGAAGACGGCGTGATCCATGCGGGTAACTCCTCACAGATCTCCGACGGTGCGGCCGCGCTGCTGGTGACCACCGCCGAGATGGCTGTCGAGCTGGGCTTGACCCCGATCGTGCGATACCTGGCCGGCGCGGTCACCGGGGCGGATCCGGTGCTGATGCTCACGGGCCCCATCCCGGCGACCGAGAAGGTGCTGAGCAAGGCCGGCATCGCGCTGTCCGACGTGGGTGTCTTCGAGGTCAATGAGGCCTTCGCGCCGGTGCCGCTGGCGTGGCTGGCGGAAACGGGGGCGGACCCGGCCGCGATGAACCCGCTGGGCGGCGCCATCGCGCTGGGCCACCCGCTGGGCGCCTCCGGGGCGGTGCTGATGACCCGCATGGCACACCACATGCGCGACAACGGGATTCGTTACGGTTTGCAGACCATGTGCGAGGGCGGCGGCACCGCCAACGCAACCCTGGTGGAACTGGTGGGCTGACGGCGGCGGTCTAACGCGTCGAAAAGCAAAGAGCAGGTGACCCTTGTCATAGCGGACAAACTAACCTACTGTTTGTTCACTAGGTTGTTTTGGCAGCCCGTACCACTGAGGGGGTTCTTTGCCCGTCGCACGGCGATACGACACGCTTCTCGCCAAGGGGGAGGACCGCAAACAGCGGATCCTCGACGTCGCGCAACGACTGCTCACCCGCAACGGGTGGCGCAGTACCACCTTGGCCCAGATCGCAGGCGAGGCTGGGGTCACCCCGGCGGGGCTGCTGCATCACTTTGAATCGAAGGAGCAGCTGCTGCACGCCGTGCTGGACGCCCGCGACCTCGACGACGACACCCACGCCGACCGGACCGGCGACCTGTTCGACCAGATCGCCGCGGTCGCGGACCGTTTTCACCGGGCCCCCGAACTGGTGGGCACGTTCACGGTGTTGCTGGTGGAGAACATCCTGCCCGAGGCTCCGTTGCACGACCGCATGCTCGCCCGGCACCGGGCCGCGACCGACATCGTCGCCGATCTCATCCGTCGCGGTCAGGCCGATGGCCGCTACCGCGACGACATAGACCCCGCCGTCAAGGCAGTAGAAATCCTCGCCTTCGTCCACGGAATGGAAACCACATGGTTGCTCGATCCTTCGATACCGCTAGCCGAGGCGTTCAAGCAGTACGCCGAAACACTGGCGCGGGACTTCGCGCCCCCGAAGAAGCCGGAGACGATATGAGGTACCGGCTCGACGTCGTCGCCGCCACCGTCGTGGACGTGGTGAGATTCGCCGGCGGCTGGATCTTCGACCGGTCGATGGCGGGATGGGACGTCACCGTGCTCGTCGCCGACCACCCGGATGACCGGCCGCTGCAGATCGTCGGCGCCCAGGTACTCGACCTCGAAGACGCGCTGGATTCGGTGCAATCGCGCACCCGCCCGCAGGCCCTGGCGGCCGCGGCGGACCTGTTCGGCTGCGACTCCCGGGTGCGGCAAGGCGTGCTGCAGGCCCTCGATCACGGCGTCACGGAGGTCACGCTGTGGGGCGAGAACTGGCCATCCGAACTCGATGACAGCGTCGGCCTGGTGCAACACCAGCTCAGCATGGCCGCGCAGACGTTCAAGGCCCAGGCCCTGGCGGCCGCGGCGCTTCCGTATGCCCCGATCGGTCACGTCGAGACGTTCCGCAGCGGGTTGCTGGCCTGGCCTTCGGTCGCTGCTGACCTGATCCCCGCCAGCTGACCGGCGCGGCCAACCGCAGGTAACCGGGACGGCGGCCGGGCGATTCGTCGCGCAATCGACGTCCGGGCCGGGCCCCGTCGTTGACGACCACCACCCCGTGTGAAAATGTAATACTCATCCGCGAGAGGCACATTCTCACTAGCCGAGATCAAGGAGCAGGAGATGGCGAACGAATTCTCCGAGTTGGACTTCTTCCGCGGCACCGAGCTCATCGAGGACCCGTACCCCTATTACGAGGCGCTGCGCCAGCGGTGCCCCGTCACCCGCGAGAGCCATCACGACGTCACCATGATCACCGGTTGGGAAGAGGCATGTGCGGTGCTCAACGACGCCGAGACGTGGTCCTCATGCATCTCGGTGACCGGCCCATTCCCCGGCTTTCCGGTTCCGATCGAAGGCGACGACATCACCGAGCTGATCGAGCAACACCGCGACGAGTTGCCGTTCAGCGACCAGCTACCCACGCTCGACCCGCCGACCCACACCAATCACCGCTCCCTGATGATGCGGCTGATCACCCCCAAGCGCCTCAAGGAGAACGAGGACGCCATGTGGGCGCTGGCCGACCAGGCGCTCGACGATTTCCTGGCGCCAGGGCACGGCGAATTCATCAAGGGCTTCGCGAGCCCGTTCACGCTGCTGGTCATCGCCGACCTGCTCGGCGTGCCCCTGGAAGATCGCGACAAGTTCGTTAAGGGCATCGCTGAGCACGCAGGTGGCGGCATCGGTGGCACCAAGGGGTCGTTGGCCCACAGCCCGCTGGAATTCCTCTACGGCCTGTTCTCCGACTACGTCCGGGACCGCCGCAGCGCGCCCCGCGACGACGTGCTGACCGGCCTCGCCACCGCCACCTATCCCGACGGTTCCGTCCCGCAGGTCGAAGACGTAGCCCGCGTCGCCAGCAACGTCTTCTCCGCCGGCCAGGAGACCACCGTGCGGCTGCTCGGGGCCTCCTTGCAGACGCTCGGGGAACGCCCCGACATTCAGGCGCAGCTGCGCAAGGACCGCAGCCTCATTCCCAACTTCATCGAAGAGTCGCTGCGCCACGAGAGCCCCGTCAAGGGCGACTTCCGGATGAACCGGGTGCCCGTCAATGTCGGCGGCGTCGACCTGCCCGCCGGCACCACGGTGATGATCGTGCAGGCGGCCGCCAACCGTGATCCGCGCCGGTTCGACGATCCCGCCACCTTCGATCCGGCCCGTAAGAACGCACGCCAGCACATCTCGTTCGGCCGCGGCATTCACAGCTGCCCGGGCGCGCCGTTGGCGCGCGCCGAAACTCGGGTGGCGATCGAACGGTTGCTCGACCGCACATCGGACATCAGGATCGACGAAGAGATTCACGGCCCAGCGAATGACCGTCGCTACCAATACGTTCCGACTTACATCCTGCGCGGCCTGACCGAATTGCACCTGGAGTTCACGCCGTCATGAAAGTTTGGGTAGACGACCAGCGGTGTCGCGGTCACGGCATGTGTCTGACGCTGTGCCCCGACGTGTTCAGCCTGACCGACGACGGTTACGCCGAGGCGATAGATTCTGATGTCCCAACGGAATTGGAGTCCGCCGCCCAGGAGGCAATCCAATGCTGTCCTGAGCAGGCGATCAGCGAGAATTAACCAATACACGGGCGATTAGGGAGATTCGAGTGGCAAAAGGGTATGTGATCCTGACTGAGGCGATCAAAGATCCTGAGGGCATGAAGGCCTACGCTCAAGCGGCGGGATCGGCGATGAGCGGCGCCACCATTCTTGCGGTGGATACCGCGCCCAAAGTCATTGAGGGCGACTGGCACGGCGACCAGACTGTCGTGCTGGAATTCGAATCGGTGGACGCGGCCCGGGCGTGGTACGAGTCCGAGGGCTATCAGAAGGCAGCGAAATTGCGGCAGGCGGCGGCCGACTGCAACGCCGTCATTCTCGCCGGGTTCTGATACCTACTCCCCGACGATGGATATCGCCTGCCGAGGGCACTGACGAACGGCCTCGCGCACATCCGCCTCGTTCTCCGGGGTGACCTCTTCCTGGTGGACCGTGAGCATGTCGTCGTCGCCGAGTTCGAAGATGTCCGGGTTGATGCCCATGCAGACGCCGTTGCTCTCGCAGAGTCCCCAATCGACTTCGATCTTCTTTGTCATCGTGGTCCCCTTACCGAAGCACTCTGACGGGCACGTTCTTCCAGCCCGCGACGTTTTGCATGTTGACCCGTGTGCATCCCGCCCAGTCCACCTCGTAGCGCGGCATGAAGTCGAGCAGCCGCTCCAGTGCGATCCTGCTCTCCAGGCGCGCTAGCGCGGCGCCGAGGCAGCTGTGGATCCCGTACCCGAGGCCCAGGTGCTGCGCCTCGGTCTGGTCGCGCTCGATGTCGAATGTGTCGGCGTCGGTGAAGGCCTCCGGGTCGCGATTCGCCGCGGCGCCGCAGAGAAACACCGGTTTGCCGGCCGGGATCACGCCACCGCTGACGTGTGCCTCCTTGAGGGTGTAGCGGACGTTGTATTGCACCGGGCCCTCGTAGCGCAGTAGCTCTTCGACCGCCCCGGGGATCTTGTCCCGGTCCTCCTGCAGCTTCTGCCACTGATCGGGGTTGCGGGCGAAGATCACGGCCGCGTTGCCCATAAGTTTGGTGACGGTCTCGGCACCCGCACCGCCCAGAAGGGTTGCGAACCCACAGATCTCGATGTCGTCGAGTTTGCGCAGCTGGCCGTCTTCGCCCGGGATTTCGGCCGCGATCAGCCGGCTGATCATGTCGTCCTGCGGTTCCTGGCGCCGCTCTTGGACCAGGCTGAAGTAGTACATCGCGGTGTCGATGTTGGCCTGCATGCCGGCTTCGCTGACCTCGATCTGGCCGGGTTCGTGATGCAGGCTGGTGTCGATCCAGTGGCGGACCTGCTGGCGGTACTCTTCCGGCACCCCGGCCATCCGGGTGATGACCTCCACCGGGAAAGGCCCGGAGAAGTCCTGCACGACGTCGAAGTTGTCGGGGTCGACGGCGCCCAGGTACTTGTCGATCACCTCGATGATCGTCTCGCGCTGCGATTGAATCGCGCGAGGTGTGAACGCCTTATTGAGCAGGCTGCGCATATGGCGGTGCTCGGGCGGATCCATGAAGATGATCGACTTCTGCTCGGGGGAGATGCCCCGGCGCACCATCGCCAGGTCGCAGCCGCGCGCCGAGGAATACGTCTCGAAATCCTTGAACGCGGCCGAGACGTCCTCGTGGCGGGTCAGCGCGTAGAAGTCCTCTTTTTCGTCGTAATACAGTGGCGCTTCCTCGCGCATCCGCCGATAGGTGTCGAACGGATTGTTGAAGTAGTCCTCGGAGTATGGATCGAAGACGACCTTCGGTTTTGTCACTACATCCTCCTCAGCGGCGAGGTCCGGGCTGAAACCGTTACAGCCGAGTCGTTGACTGTAAAGCTAACGGTAGCGGTTTCATGACGGCGCGAAAAGAACCAAAACACTGCCTGTTATGTCCGCACCGATGCCACCAGCGCAGCAGCCCCCGTCGGCGGCCATCGTCGAGGTGGAATCGCGGGGCCCATCGACCTCAACCGGGAGGTGATTCGGCTCAACGGCGCTTTGCGCTGCCCGCCGAAACAGGCGGGCTGTGTTTTATGGGCTTCTCGGAATGCTGGTCGGTGGACTCGTCGGCCGGTTCGATGCTGGAAATGATCATTTCGAGCCACGCCCGGTAGAGGTCTTCGCCATCGAGCTGGCTGGCCAGGGTGACGCCCTCGTTCGTGGCGAGCAGTACCCGGGCCATGGTGGTTGCCGGTATGCGTAACGCCCCGCCGAGGCGCGCCACGCCTTCGGTCAGGTACTCGCTGAGCCAATGAACCATCTCGAGTCGTTGGGTGGCCAGGCGTTCGCGGGCTTCGGGGCTGCGCATCAGGAAGAGGGTGAATTCGTGTCCAAGCGCCGCCTGGTCGGCGCCGGCTTTGTGCATCAACGCCTTCCAGCGGTTGGCCAACTCGTCGAGGTCGAGCTCGTCGAGCCGATGGGAGGAAGAGATTACGTCGGCGAATCCGTCCAGGAACCGCTGGCGATTGCGTTCGATGACCGCCAGGAACAGTTCCTCCTTGCCGCCGAAATGGGCGTAGATGGCGCCCCGGGTGTATCCGGCCGCGTCGGCGATCTCCTCGAGGGCGCTGCCGCTGAAACCCTTGCGCGCGAACAGTTCCTCGGCCGCGTCCAGCAGCAGTCCGCGTGTGTGCTCGAGGCGTCGTTCCCTGGTCCAGCGTTGCGCCATCGGGCCATTCTCCCAGATCGGCCCCCGCCATGAAGGCGTTGCCGGGCTACCGCGCATACCACCCCCTGTTCGAGATGCGGCTGTGCATCTGCTCGTGACCCACGCCCATGTTCGGGCCGACCGAGGCGTACCGGACCGCGGCAACCGTGAATGGAGATATACATTCTTGTATCTAACATACGTGTGCGTATAAGGTGATGCGTGCCACAGCTCTTGGCGGCCGCATTCAGGAGAGGACCAGGCCGATGTCAACGGATTTCGTCGAAACTGCGCGACCGGGCGAATGGGTGGACACCGTCGGTGCGCTGCCCGACGACCACGACCTTTATCCGATGCGCATCCCCACCGATCGCTACACCTCCGCCGGATTCCAGCAGCGCGAACGGGAAGCGATCTGGATGCGGGTCTGGCAGATCGTGGGCCGAGTCGACGACCTGCCCAAGGTTGGCGATTGGAAGGTGTATCAAATCTTCGACCAGTCCTTCATCATCGTGCGGGGCAAGGACAACCAGCTACGGGGCTTCGTCAATGCCTGTCGTCATCGCGGCAATGTGTTGTGCCAGGGCACCGGGAATGCCAAGCGGGGATTCCTGTGCCAATACCACCTGTGGTCTTACGACCTCGAGGGCAAAATGCGCGGCGCCCTGCGCGAGCGGGAGAACGTCATCACCCCCGAGGAGAAGGGCGAGAACGGGCTGCTGCAGGTGCCCGTCGACACCTTTGGCGGGTTTATCTTCTTGAACCCCGATCCCGACGCGGTGCCGCTCGCCGAGTTCCTGGGTCCCGAAGTGGCCGACCTGCTGGCGCCCTATCACCTTGACCAGTTCACCACGGTCATGGACGTCCGCGAAGCCATCGATTGCAACTGGAAGGTCGTCATGGACGCCTTCAACGAGGGCTACCACATCTCCGGGATTCACCCGCAGCTGCTTCGCGTCATCGAGATAGACCCGAGCAAGAGTCGATACCGCTTCTTCGAGACCCATAGTGTCGCCGTTGCGCCGTTCGAGGTCCAAGGTGCCGGCGCCCAAGCGCAGGTCGACGGCATCATGGATCTTCCCGAGACATTTCCGTCCACGGCCGCGGTGTTGCCCCGCTTCGAGGAACTCGTCAAGGAATATCGCGCCGCGGATGGCTCGGTGGACTTCCCCGAGGGTGTCAACCCCCGCAAGCTGCTGCAGCAGGCCACCCGGGACACCCTGACGGGGATGGGCCTGGACGTCGGCGGGTTGACCGACGCGCAGATGAGCGACAACCAGGGCTGGGTGCTGTTTCCCAACTTCTTCATGACGGTTCGTGCCGGTGAGTGCCACGTGATCATGGCCATGCCGCACCCGGGCGGCGATCCCAACCGGTGCATCTGGCACGTCAGCAGCTACATGTACCTTCCGGAGGAGCACCGGAATGCGTTCCGCGCCAATCTTATCGACGTGGACGAGCCGGGGAGCCACAAATATTTCGAGGCGCTGCAACAGGATTACGAGCAGATGCCGCGCCAGCAGATCGGCCTGCGCAACAGCAGGTTGGGACACATGTCCTTGGTGAAGGAGGAGGTCGTCATTGCCTACTACCACTCGGTCCTGGACCGCTACCTGGCCGACGGCGTGAAACGACTCTGACGCTCAAAGGGCGCATCGCGCTGCACCGTCGCATGGCGGAGGCGTACCGCAACGCCTATCTTCGCCAAGGTATCCAAGACGGTGAGGCCTTCGTCGATGCGTGGAAGTTCGCCTCCGGTGCCGTCTACGCCTCCCGTACTTCGCCGGTGACCAAGGTTTCCAGTCGAGTGAGTTCCCGAAGAGTCGGCGAGGGCCTCGACCATGGAGGCCAAGGCGTACTCGCTGACCTTTCCGGATTGGAAGCCGGCCGGTTTCAAGTACTGGCCAGCCGACAACGGCTTCGTCATGAAGACTCGCTGGGAAGGGCACACCAACGAGGGAACCAAGATGGGGTTCTATTCCTACAGTTTCGTCGAGACGAACGACGACGGCGAAGTCGCGCGCTGGGAAACCCATGTCAACGACGAGTACAGCGCCTTCCTCGATGTCGCGATCGGCGTCCACGGGCCCTTCCACGGCACATCGGAATACGTGGAGGCGCTCGAGCGGCGCCTAGCGGGCGCCGGCGTCACCGTCTGAGGGAGGTCACATAGTGCCAAGAGATATCCGCGACGTCATCGACGACCACGTCGGCCGTTCCCGGACGGTCCTGGATTACGGGCTGGTCACCAAACGCCTTGTGGGCGAGGCGAAAAAGCCCGGCTTCTCGGTCGGCACTGGTCCCGCTGTCTAGCCCTTGAGATCCGGCATGACTTTGTCGGCGAACAGCTTTAGCTGCTCGTAGACAAGTTCATACGGCAACCCACCGAAGCTGATGTTCGCGAGCATCTCGTATTCGCCCACCATCTCCTTGCGGATGTGATGGTGTTCCACTGGCGCCTCGGGCGTGCCGATCATGTTGCCCGCCACGTAATCCCGATAGGCCTTGTCGGGGCGCCAGCGGCCGCAATTAGACGATCCACCATGGGGCGGCCCATCCGCCCCGAGCCGATGAGTCCGACTCTCACCTTGGGTGGTTCATCAGGGCGAGCGCCGCGTCGGCCGCGTCGAGCACAGCGCCGCCGTTGGCCCCGGCCCGGTCGGCGAGGTCGACCACCAGCCGGACATCCTTCTGCAGCAGCCCTCCCGCGACCCCGGCCAGCAGGTCCAGGCTGCCAATACCGCCAAGGGCGTTGAGCGCGAAGCTGTTTCCGCTGCTGCGGGAGATCACCTCGGTAAGACGGTCCGGCTCGACACCGAGCGCCTCGGCCAGTGACAGGGCGGTTGCCGCGGTGGCCAGGTTGGCGGTGAACAACAAGTTGTTGAGCAGCTTGGTGGTCTGTCCGGAACCCAGCTCGCCGAGGTGAACGACGGGATCGGCGTAAGTTTCGAACACCGGACGACAGCGCTCGACGACGTCGGTGTCGCCGCCGACCATCACCAACAGGCGGCGCTCGGCCGCCGCGCCACCGCCCCCGCTCACCGGGGCGTCGATGACCGAAACCGCCTGGGAAGCCGCCTTATTCGCAAGATCTCGGCAGGTTTTCGGATGCACCGTGCTGTGCACGGCGATGACGCTGCCCGGTTTCATCGCCGACAGCAACCCGTTTTCGCCGCAGGCGAGTTCGTCGATGTCGGCGTCGCCAACCACGCAGAGGCAGACCAGATCGCTGGCCGCGGCCAGCTCGGCCGGCGACTCGGCGATTTTGGCCGCCGTGTCGGCGAACGCCTCGAGGGTTGCGGGTCTGCGCGCCCACAGCGTCGTCTCGTAGCCGCCGTCGACGATCCGCCGCGCCATCGGGCCACCCTGGCTGCCCAGACCGATGAACCCGACTTTCATCCGGCAGCTTCTCCCTCTGCTTTCTGCGCCGAGCGTGAAGTTAGTTTCACGCCGGGGCTCGAGCGTGAAGTTAGTTTCACGCTCGAGGGGGGTGCCGCGGCGACACACTCGTCGGCGAACGCAAGAACCTCCGCGTGGTAGTCCGGGGCGGTATGGCCGAGGCTCATGTTGTGGCCCGCGTCGGGTTGCCGATGCAGGGCGAAGCGCGGGACGCCGGAGAACATCGCTGCGATCTCCTGCACCGCCGAATCATCGGTCTGCCAGACCTTTTCGTGCTCGGCGACGCTGAAGTGCACCGGCACCCGCACGGCGGGAGCCAGCGACGGGAAGGTTTGACGGGCCCAGTCCGACACCATCTGGTCCTCATACGCCGGTGCCGACGGTGATACCGTCGCGCCGTCGAGGACCTCGGGCGGATACACGTGCTCCGGGCTCCACAGCAGGTCGCGCATGCCCGACGGGCGGCGCTCGCGGGTCGCCGTCTTGAGTATTTCCTTGGCCGCGGGGTGGTAGTGCCGGCCGGTGCCGGCCAGTTCGATGCCGAGCAGCTCGGCGCCCCGCTCGTCGGCGGCCATCCGCAAGGTCAGTTCACAGCCGCCCGAATGACCCATCACGAACACGCCTGCGCCACTTGGTCGTTCGCCGATGATGCGCTCGACCGCGCCGAAAGCGAGGTTGACCCGCTGCTCGCCTTCGGCCATCGCCTCCGGATAGGGCGCCGAACTGCCGTAACCCGGTCGGTCGATCGCCACCACGGTGAATCCCGCTGCCGCACCGGTCCGCAGCAGCGAATACGACGGGTGGCCCGGGCAGTCGAAATACATCGCAGTGGTGCCGCCGCCGTGGATTGCCACGATCACGGCTTTGGGTTCGTCGGCTTCGGCAATCAACGCCGACATCGGTACCCCGTCCACGATGACGAGCCGGGGACGGGGAGCGGCGCTCATGCGTCGGCCCGCAGCAGGATCACGCCGCTGGGGGTGAGGCCGCCGCTGCTGACGACCCCAACGCGGGCGTCGGCGACCTGGCGGTCACCGGCCTCGCCGCGCAACTGAGTGACGGCCTCATGCAGCAGACCCATGCCATGGGTGCGGCCGTGCGACAGCTGACCTCCGTGCGTGTTGAGCGGCAGTTGGCCATCGCGCGCAATGTTCTTGCCGCCGTGCAAAAATTCCTTGGCCTCGCCGATCCCGCAGAATCCCAGCGCCTCGATCCAGGACAGGCAGTTGAAGGAAAAGCCGTCGTAGAGCTCGGCGACGTCGACGTCGGCGGGCCGCAGCGAGGTACGCGTCCACACGTGCGCCGCCTGCCCCAGGACCTGCGGTTCGTGGGTGAGAGTGCTTTGGTCCCAGTCGAGTCGCTCGACGATCTGCGTCCCCACCGCTTCCACCAGCACCGGCGGCTTGGCCAGGTCGCGGGCGGCGTCGACGGCCGAGACGATGACGGCGATGGCGCCGTCGCACGGCACGTCGCAGTCGTACAGCCCGAACGGCGTGGTGATGGGGCGCGCGTTGAGGTAGTCGTCCATTGTCATCGGCGACCGGTAGATGGCGGTCGGGTTGAGCTCGGCGTTGGCGCGCTGATTCAACGCGATCCAGCCCAGCGTCTCTTTGGTCGTGCCGTAGCGGTGAAAGTGCCGCTGCGCGTTCATCGCCAAGGTGTGCGCCGCAGACGTGGCGCCGAATGGCATCTGCCAGCCCGACATTCGGCCCATCGAAGGGGCGATCTTGCCCTGCTTCATCAGCTCGCCGTTGGTGGCTTCCCACAGCGTCCGGAAGCACAGCACGTGACGCGCCAGCCCGCAGGCGACCGCAAGCATCGCGGCGATCACCGAGCCGCCCGGGCCGAACGTCTCCATGGCGCCGTTATGCCACGTCGGCCGAATGCCCAGCGCGGCCTCGAGCGCGGTGACGCCGCCCTCGCCGAATCCGCCGACGTTGATCGCGCCGGGGTAGGTGGACAGGCCGTCGATGTCGGCGTACGTCAGGCCGGCGTCGGCGATGGCCGCTTCGCAGGCCTGCACCGTCAGCGCCAGGGGCAGCTGCATCAGCCGGCGTCCGATCGGCGACATGCCGATCCCGGTCAGCGCGACCTTGTCTTCGAACTTCTCCGTGGTGAGCATCGGCCGGACGTGTTCGCCGAACCGCTCCGGCGCGATGTCGTCGACAGGCAACTCACCGGGCTGGGCGTTCGGCACCGGCCGAAACAGCGGAAACCAGACGTCCTCGACCTGCTCGAACACGACCTCGACCTGTTGGCCGAGTTCCAGGTCATCGAAGTCGCACTCCACGATGTTGGTGGTCAATCGCACGCGGGGGTCCTCGGCGATCGCCACCTGCGCGATCACGTAGGGCGCTGCCAGCCCGGGCAGGCTGAACCGCTCGTTGACGGTGAATCCGGCGAGCGTCGCTCTGCCGGAGACCTCCCGCACGCCCACATCACGCGAGCGGCAGTACCGGCACACGGGAGCGGGCGGATGGATGAGGGCTTCGCAGGCCTTGCATGCCTGCAGGCGCAGCTTACCGTCGGCGCCCGACGTCCAGAAGAATTCGTTTTCCTGCGTGATCAGGGGCAGCGGGCGTCCCGGTGCTGCTGACACGTCACCTCCGGGAGTCGAACGGTCCCTGGGCGCACCTTGGTAGGCCCGTTATACGAATCGGAGAATTACGTTATCACTGCCAAGCAGGCTCGATCCAGATGGTGTTGTCAGTGCTCGTCTGGCACACCAGGCGGGAGTGGACGCCCCGTCGGCCCGTCACAGCGGCACCCAGGCGCCTCCTACGTAAACGCCCCACTGGTGATAGCGGACGCTCCAGATCGGGGCATCCGATGTCCACCACGGCTGAGGCGGAGGTGGCGGCACCTCCGACGACGCGAATGACGGCGCGTATGGCGGCGGGGGTGTGTACCACGCCGGCGGCGCCGGCCGCGGTTGGCACTCCCTCGTCGCCAGATTCCACGACACACTGCGATCGCACTCCGCCGAGCTGATTCCCGGGGTTGCGATCATTGCAACCGACAGCGCTCCGAAGGCGACCCCGACGACAGCGGTCAGACGACGAAAAAACCACCTCATGGTGGGCCTCCCATTGGGGCCATCCCGGTCTTGGCTGGTGTCGGCTTATGCCGTTGCTACCGCCACGACCAGATCAACATTTACGAGCGACAACACCGAAACCGGTCCTCGTGGTAATTCCGTGCGGCCGGGAGTTATGCTCCAAGCGATATCAAGTACTTAACATTCGGAGGGCTGGTTGCTCGACGCGGAGAAGATCCTGATCACCGGGGCAACGGGCAAGATCGCGTTTCCCATCGCACGCGCCCTGGCGGCGGCAGGAAACGAGGTCTGGGGCGCCGCGCGCCTGAAAGATCCCGCAGCCCGGCAGAAACTCGTCGATGCCGGCATCAAACCGATCGCGCTGGACGTCAGCGCCGGTGACTTCTCCAGTCTCCCTGAGGATTTCACCTACGTATTTCACGCCGCGGTGGATACCGGCATTGAGGACTGGAACCGCTGCGTGGAAACCAACGCGCAGAACTCGGGCGAATTGCTGTACCATTGTCGCGGCGCCAAGGGTTTCGTCTTCTGTTCGACCGGCTCGATCTACGCCTACCAAGGCCGGCAACCGCTGACCGAAGCCGACCCACCCGGGGTGCCGCTGCGCGCGAACTACAGCATCTCCAAGGTTGCGGCGGAAGCGGTGTGCACCTGGATCGCCAGGCATTTCCGCGTTCCGTTGACCATCATCCGGATCTGTTCAACGTACGGGCCGGAAGGTGGTGCGCCCGCTGATCGTCTCGATGCGATGTTGGCGGGCAAGCCCATTCGGCTGCACCCCGACAAGCCGAACAACTACAACCCGATCTACGAAGACGACTACGTAGAACTCGGCATCCGCGCCATGGAAGTCGCCGCGGTGCCGCCCGTCGTGGTGAATTGGGCCGGCAGCGAAACCGTAAGCGTCGAGGAGTATTGCGCGTACATGGGTGAGCTGGTCGGCGTCGAGCCGATCTTCGAATACACACCCCAGGCGCACACCCCGCTGTGGCCGGATGTCACCCACATGCACGACGTCCTGGGCAGGACGAGGGTGCCGTGGCGTGACGGGTTCCGGCGCATGGTCGCGGCGCGCCATCCCGAAATCCCGCTGTCTGAACACGATTCGCCGAGAGACTGAGGACTGACGCCATGCATCTTCCCGGCACGCCGTCGGACGAGGTCACCGAGATTCTCGCCACCGGCAACGGCGAGATCACCACCCTGTTCGTCTCCATGGCGACGCGCCACCCCGACGGCAACGACGCCGAGTACCTGCGCTGGCACAGCCTGGACCACCGCCCGGAGCAACACCGGCTGGCCGCGGTCCGCGCCTCGTTGCGCCTGGTGTCAACACCGGCCTGTCGCGCCGCACGCGCGCTCAGCGAGGGACCTTTGGACGCGGTCGACCACGTGATGACGTACTTCTTCACCGACACCGCCGGACTTCACGATTTCAACGAACTGTCCACGGCACTCGGGAATGCCGGCCGCAAACTGCCGCTGCTGCCACCGGTCGAGCGCGGCGTGTACAACGTGCGAAAAAGGATGGCAGCACCCGGGGTCAAGGTCGGGTCGGACGTCCTGCCGTGGCTACCCGTGCGCGGCGCGTTCGTCTTGGTCGAGCGGGGATCGGCAGCGCTGGACCCGCTGGTGCAAGTCGATGGTGTCGCCGGTGTCTGGTCCGCATTGTCGCGTCGGGTCGACGCCAGCTTGGCCAGCGCACAGGAGAATCAGACGATCACCTATTGCTTCCTCGACGAGGATCCGATCGCCACCGCGGAACGGCTGCGGCCGGTGCTGAAGGCCCGCTGGGCCGAGTCGGGCATCGAACCTCTATTCGCCGCACCGTTTTTCGCGATGGTCCCGTACGAGTGGGGTCGGTATGTGCCGTAGGAGAGGGGCTGCATGCGCATCGGCTTGATGGTTGGCTCGGACAAGGAGCGTTCGCGCGCTGATCGGCTTGGCGGGCTGATCGCCGATGCCGTCGCGGCCGAACGCGACGGTTTCACGGCGTTTTGGATGCCCCAGGTCCCCGGCTACCTCGACGCGATGACCGCCGTGACCCTGATCGGGCAGGCCACCGATCGCATCGAGATCGGAACGGCCGTCGTTCCGATTCAGACCCGCCATCCGATGATCATGGCGCAACAAGCGTTGACCACCCAGATTGCATGCGGGGGGCGGTTCACACTCGGGATCGGGCCCTCGCATCATTGGATCGTCAACTCGCAACTGGGATTGCCCTATGACCGCCCGGCGCGCTTGATGGGTGACTACCTCGACGTGCTCGACGCGTCCTTCGCCGGACCGGGAACTGTCGATGTCGACAACGAAAACTATTGCGTCCATTCGCCGGTCGACATCACAGACGCGTTCGAGATGCCGGTGCTGTTGTCGGCGCTCGGGCCGACCATGCTGCAACTCGCGGGCGAGCGGGCCGGTGGCACCGTTCTGTGGATGGCGGACGAGCGCGCGATCCAAGACCACGTCGTTCCGCGCATCAGTGCGGCGGCCAACCGGGCCGGGCGTACCGCGCCCCGGATCGTCGCCGGGGTTCCCGTCGCGCTCTGCTCGACCGACGAGACAGACGATGCGCGCGGCTACGCCAGCGAGGTACTCGGGCACGCGGATTTCTCGCCGAACTATGTGCGGCTGCTGCAGCAGGGTGATGCCGAGGACGTCGGCGACACCATGGCGGCCGGTGACGAGTCGGCCGTCCTGGAGCGGCTGCGCCGGTATCGGGACGCGGGCGTCACCGACCTGGCGGTGCGAATCGTGCCGCTGGGCAAGGACGTTGGCGAGCGGACCGCATCGCGACGTCGAACTCAGGAGTTCCTGTCATCGCTCTGCCCGAGCTTGTGAGCACTTGAGATCAGCGCGGTGGCAGGCCGAGGACGCGCTGAGCGATGATATTGCGCTGAATCTCCGACGTCCCGCCCGCGATGGTGCCCGCGTAGCTGCTGATGTAGCGCGCGAACCAGCTGGCCGTGAAAAGATCGGGCGTATAAGGGTTGTACGGGGCCGTCAGCATCTTGTCGCGCAGCCCGCCGACCCCGGCCGCATCCAGTGCGTGCCGCAGCGCGCTCTGTTCGGCCTCCGACCCGAACACCTTGAGCACCGATAAAGCTGCCACGTCCACTTCGCCGCGGGCGGCCCGACCGAGCGCCGCCGACCCGAGCAGCCGCAGCGCGTAATAATCCATCACGATGGTGGCGTAGTGGTCGGCGTTGACCTCGTCCGCCGGCCGATAGTCCTCGAGCAGTTGTTCGAGCCGGTTCGCGAAGGCCATCCACATCAGGGTGCGTTCGTGGCCGAGCGAGCCGTTGGCCACCCGCCATCCGCCATTAAGCGGGCCGAGCAGGTTGTCCGCGGGCACCCGGACATCGTTGAAGAACACCTCGTTGAAGTCCAGTTCGCCCGAATCGTAGACCGAGGGGAAGGGCCGACGCACCAGCCCGGGCGTGTCGGTCGGGATGAGAAGCGCGCTGATTCCCTTGTGTCTGGGCGCGTTCGGGTCCGTGCGGACAAAGGTCAGGATGACGTCGGCGTCGTGGGCGCCGGAAGTCCAAACTTTCTGCCCATTGACCACGAACTCATCACCGACCAACTCGGCCTTCGTCCGCAGCCCGGCCAGGTCGGAGCCGGCGCCGGGCTCACTCATACCGAGCGACGCGGTCTTTTCGGCGCGCAGGATCGGGACGGCCCAGCGCCGCTTCTGCTCCTCGGTGCCGAAGGACAACAGCGACGCCGCGATGATGCCGACGCCTTGGGGGTTGAAGCAGTGATAGATCCGGCGCCGCGACAGCTCCTCGCGATGTACGAACTGCTGCAGAATGTTTGCGTTGCGGCCGCCGAATTCCGGTGGGTTGCCCGGCAGTAGCCACCCGTGGTCGAACTGGAGCCGCTGCCAGCGGCGCGACCATTCGGGAACGTGTGACGTCGACGAGGGCCGCTCCGCGGCTTGAGCCTGCGTCGGGAGATGTTCGGTGAGAAAGCCGACGAACTCCGCGCGGAAGGCCTCTACTTCGGCGTCAAAGGTGAGTTGCACGGTCCAGACCTAGAGCGGCTCAACGCGTGAATCCCCACTCCGCCTCGTTCTCTTCGGTTTTCAGGTGCTCGGCCGGATCCTCGCTGTCGGCGAGCGGCGGGTTATGGGAAGGCGAGGTGCGTTCACCGATCTCCGCGATGGCGTGTACCGGGCAGTCGAGCAGCGCCCGCATCACCGCGTCGCGATCGGACTCCGCCACGGTGCCGTCCCCGATCAGGGATGCGTACCCCCAGTCGTCCAGCGAGAAGTACCCCGGCGCGTGTTTGGCGCAGATGCCGAAGCCGTCGCAAATGGTGCGGTCCAGACGGATTTTCATGCGTGCCTCACAGGTTCCGCCTCGTAGGGACGGTCGGCGCGGAACGCGCCGCGGGCACAGTCCGGGCACCTGCCGCCGAGATGCGCATCGACTTCGTCCGGGAACTGATCGAGCAGGCCGGCCGCAACATTGGTAGCGGCATCCAGCGTTGCGCACGCGCCGCGTCCACGCAGCAGCACCGACCAGCGGCGCAACCGTTCGACATCTTCGGTCGTCGCGGCGCCGTCGCGCAGCGCACCGGCGGCCGCGGCCATCGCCGCCGTCCCGTTGAAGCACGATCCGCATTGCCCGGCGTTTTCGCGGTCGAAGTAGGCCAGCACCGAGGCCGCCACCGCAACGGGGCAGTCGCCGGTGATCACCGAAATCGCGCCGCAGCCCAGACCGCTGCCCACACGTCGCATCGTCTCGTGGTCCAGGGTCGTCTCCAACACGGAGCGGTTGAGCAACCCGGCGAAGTACCCGCCCATCAACGCGCCCCGCACCTGCTCGGCCGAAACCCCATGCAACACAAGCAATTCGGTGAACGGTAGGCCGAGGGGGAGCTCGTAGAGAACCGGCGGCTTACCGGCCCCGGTGATGGTGGCCAAAAAGGTGCCCGGCGACAGCGTCGTGCCCTGCGACCGGAACTCCGCCGAACCGTGGCCCTGCAGGTAGGGCAGGTTCGCCAGGGTCTCGACATTGCTCACCAACGTGGGCCGGTCGTCGACTCCCGTTTCGAAGGGGCGCGGCGGTTTGTCCGTCGGCTTGGCCGGACCGCCGTTGATCGCCCGCACCGCCGCGGTCTCCTCGCCGGCAACGTATCCCGGCTGCACGGTGAGCATTTCGATCGCGACCCCGAGCGCGTCGGGCTCCAGTTCGCCGAGCGCGGATTCCACGCTGTGCGCCGACTCCGGGTCGGACACATACACGTAGGCGCGGTCGGCGCCCACCACCGCCGCGGCCAACCGCAATCCGTCCAGGACCAGGTGGGGGCGGTTGCGCAGCAGCCAGCGGTCTTTGACCGAAGCCGGTTCTCCCTCCTCGCCATTAGCGACGACGACGGGTCCGCCGGTGTCCACGATGAAGCGCCCGTTGTCGCGCACCGTCCGCAGCTTCACCGCCAGCGGAAACGCCGCACCGCCACGGCCGACGAGACCGCTGGCGTCGACTTCGCTCAGGAATTCATCGGCATCGGCGAGCGGGCGGTAGCCGCCGAGCTTGCGATAGGCGACCAGGTCTTCTCGGCCCTGGGCTTGCTCACACAGCAGCCGCGGTGTGCACCCGGGGAAGGTCGCGGTGGTGATGGTGGTGGTGGACTGGGTGGTGTTCAAAGCTGGCCTGCCATCGTCTTAGTTAGGCTTGCGCACATGCGAACTGCGGTGGTGCGGGTCAACGTCGACCCGAAAGGCGTGCTGACGCCCGCACAACTACGTGACGGCATGGCGGCGCTCCTCGAGCACGTTGCGGCGGCCGGCGCCGACATGGTCGAGAACGATCTGACGTCCATGCCCGCAAGCCGCCGCGAAGTGGAATTGCTCATCGCGGCCGAAGACGGCGACACGGCCAAAGGCACCGCAATCGGGCTGTGCGCCAGAGCGTTTGACGCCACGCCCATTCCCGGCGTAATCACGTTTGTCAGCCGCGGGACCGACGACGATGCCCATGGGGTGCTGTCCGCCTTTGGGCTGACCGGTGACATCGAGCGCATGCCCGGCGATGACGGATTCGACATCGTCCACGTGACGCTGCGCGAGAAGGATCTCGAACGGATTCCGGAAAGCCGCGTCCACACGGCGCTGGAGGCGTCGCTCAACTGCGAGGTCCACATCTACACTCGGTGATGCACCGTTTCGCGCCATTACGAGCCCAGGAATTCCAGAATCGCAGGTGCCGCCTGCACCCAGGTGTCGAACATGTTGAAGTGTTGCACCCTGCCCGCGGCGCGGTCTTCGGACGCACGCTCCCAGGCGTCCTCGGGCCACGGCGGGTCGATGAGCTTCGACCCCTTGATCAGGCAGCTGACTTCCAGCGACGTCCGCTTCGGATGATCCATGTCATTCTCGCCGCCGCGAATGATCAACGTGGGGACCTTGATCCGGTCGAACATCTCGTCCTCGACGCCCGGAATGGTCTGTCCCGGCTTGGAGACGAAGGCGTTGAGCCAGCGCAACATCAACTTCAGGAACTCATCCTTGTCGAAGTCGAGGAACCGTTGCTTGTTGTTCGGGTTCTCCTCGATGCGCTCACGCCATTCGGCCACCTTCACCACGCCGTCCATGCCGGTGCCGCGGACCGCGAGGATGCTGGGAATGATGTAGAAGGAGCCGAGCACGAAGGTGCCGTAGGTGCCACCGACGATGTTCCACACCACAAGCTTGGTGACCATCTCGGGGTAGAGCATCGTGGTCAGCATGGAATCCCTTGCCCCGCCGGAACCTCCGGCCAGGATGCAGTGCTCAAAGCCCAGGCCGGTCACCAGCTTGTGCAGCGTCTCGGCGCGCATATGCGACTCGCTCTGGCCGTAGAACTGCACATCCGAGGCGCCGCAGTTCGGCCGGTCCCACAGCAGCACCCGGTAGCCACCGGCCGCCAGGGCGTCGGCCAGCGGACGTAGGCCGGGGATCTCCTTGCTGAACCGGCCGCCCGGCGTCAGGGCGATGAGATCGCCAGAGTCACCGAGGATTTCGTAGACGACGTTTCCCCCGTTGATCTCAATAGATGGCACCGATTCTCCTGTAGTTAGGCCTGAACCAAAACGTCGTTCCCGACGACGCGCACCGGATAGGTACGGATACTCCATTCCGGCTTGACCGCGGTGGTGCCGGTCGCCAGCTCGAAACCCCATTGGTGCCAAGGGCAGTAGATGTATTCCAGGTCGCGCACCATGACGGAGTCGCCCGGCGCGGTCTCGTCGACGATCGTGCGCCCCCGGGCCCGTCCCGAACACAGCGGGCCGCCTTGGTGGGGGCAGTAGTTCGCGATGGCGTAGAAGGTGCCGTTGACGTTGTAGACGCCCACGCCGTGCCGCCCGATCGGTACCAGTTTGTGTGTGCCCGGCGGGATTTCGTCTACCGTCGCGACGACATGCTCGCGGCCCTGGGCGAGACGTGGCTCGGGCCGCTTGGTTTCTTCCGTCAACTCAGAGCACCCGGACTTGACCCTCGAGAACCGGAACGGTCTCGGGCAGGTGATAGGTCGCGATGCCGTTCTTGTACATGACCGCGTCGCGGGCGTGCTTGGGTAGGTGCTTGACCAACCAGCGCGGGTCGTCGAACGTCCAGTGCGGGTAGTCCGAGGAGAAGAGCAAAATCTTCTCGCACTCCATCCATTCCAGCGCCCGGGTCAACTCGGTTTTGTCTTCGGGATAGTCCAGCGGCTGGGTGGTGAACTTGATGTGGTCCTTCACGTACTCCGACGGCTTGCGCTTGATGTCCACCCACGACTTGCGTGCTTCGTAGATCGCGTCCATGCGCCACATCAGCGGAAGGATCCAGGTGAACGCGTGCTCGACGAACACGATCCGCAGCGTCGGGAACCGGTCGAACACGCCGTCGAAGATCAGGCTCATCACCTGGTTCGCGGCCAGCAGCGAGTAGGTGACCATGAAATCGTGGTTGTAGCTGGGGTATCCCACCGGCGGCATCGGCAGCTCGTCGAAGTGGCTGCGCGACAGGTGACAGCTCACCGGGATGTCGTGCTTGGTGGCGGCCGCCCAGATCGGGTCGTACTTGGGATTGCCCCACGGCGGCCGCGGCTCGGCTTTGATCAGAATCTGCGCCATGTAGGGATGACCGGCCCAGCGCTCGATCTCGCGCACG
Organism: Mycobacterium mantenii; assembly: GCF_010731775.1. Taxonomy (NCBI): domain Bacteria; kingdom Bacillati; phylum Actinomycetota; class Actinomycetes; order Mycobacteriales; family Mycobacteriaceae; genus Mycobacterium; species Mycobacterium mantenii. Next base: position 5,442,663 of record NZ_AP022590.1, read on the forward strand.
GACTCTTCGGGCTCCTCGATCGTGGCACAAATCGACCCGCGCCACCGCTGGTGCCAGTTGTTGTGGCTGTCCAGCCAGTGATTGGCCTGCCAGTCGTTGAGCGCACACGACATCGCGTGCTGCGCTTCGGGAATGCGGGCCGGGTAGGCGGCGGGCTCCAGTATCGCGATGTCGGCGCCGGCCTCCATGATCAGCTGGCGAAACGCCAAGTCCGGGTCGCTGCAAGGGAATTCGCCGTTGGGCGGGAAGGTGTCCACCCGCATCGCGTAGGAGTGCGCGTAGTCGGGGGCGTCGTAGTAGATCTGCTCGCCCACGTTCCGGGTGAGGAAGTACTTGCTGCGCCAGGGCTCGGGGAGGTAGGGGAGGAGCTCTCCGCGCTTGGGCGCCGGGTGGACATCCGAGTCGACGCACCGGACGGCTATACGCTCGGCAGCGGGAGCCCGCTCCTGCGAATGGGTCAACGTCATCTGAAACTCCTCGGTCTCACGTCGTACTTCTACTGTGCGCCCACCCCGGCGGGAATGTCTATGCCGTAGAGCTGCGCCGCGTTGCGCCAGCACAGCTTCTCGCGCTGCTCGGCGGACAACGCGCTGGGCAGTTTCTTGACATCACCGCACTGCCAGTGTGGATAGCTCGAACCGAACATCACCATGTCGTCCTTGCCGGTGAAGCCGAACCATTCGCCGGCGAACTCGACGTCGCCGGGTCCGTCCAGGCTGCCCTGAACGAAATACACGTGACCGGGCAGGTAGTCGCTGGGAATGCGCGGCGCCCACGGTGTCTGCTCCAGGTGCGGCCGGCCGAACGTGTCCATGCGCCAGATGAAGGGCGTCACGAAGTCCGCGGCGCCGTCGCCCCAGACGAACTTGAGGCCGTCGAAGCGCTCGAACACGCCCTCGGCGATCATGTTCATCAGGTGGTACAGGTAGTTCAGCGCCATGAAGCTGACGTACTGCTCGTAGGTCCGGGTGTTCCCGTTTGGCGTCGGCGCAAAAGCGATGCCCGAGCCGACCTCGATGTGTGCGGCCACGGGCAGGCCGGCATCGACGGCGGCCTCCCAGATCGGCCAGAACTGGGGCTTGCCGTAGAGCTCACGGGACTGCAGCGGGACGCCGATCTGGACCACGCGTGGATGCGCACGCCACTTCTCGATCTCGCGCAGCGCGCCGGGGATGTCGTCGGGGTTTACCCGGATGGTGCCGCGGAAACGCTGGCCGAACTCGCCGGAGTCCAGCCAGTTCGACACCATCATCTCGTTGTGCGCGGCATGCAGCGCGCTGCCCAGGTGCCGGTCCGGCATGATGCCGCGGGCCATCGGATGCAGCACCGCCACATCGACACCGCGCTTCGAAAACAGTTCATTTGCAACGAATTCCGGATCCGAACCCGGGTAATGGCGGTCGGGGCCCTCGGTGTTGGGCGCGTACTCACCGCCGGGGGCGCCGTACCAGTCCATCTCGTAGTCGGGGAAGCCGCGGCTCTTGAACGGCTCGCGCAGGGTTTTGCGCAGCGCCTTATTGGACGGGAAGAAGATGTGCACGCTCGCGTCGATCAGCGGTGTGCTTGTCCCGTCAGCGTGTGTGATCACCAGACCCACCCTTCGGCTCCGGCGGCCAACGCAGGTCGTGCAAGGTCATATGCTAGCCAATCTAACATTTTCTTCAATCGTCTATCAATGGGGTTCCGGTAAGCATTTCGTTTAATCATCGCCCCTGGTAGCGGGCGTTTCGTCATTACTTCGGCAAGTAGCGTTCTTCAATGAGGATAATACCATTCTCTCGGTTGGGGACGGGTGCGATTCGCGGGGTTATCACCAACCCGGCCGGCCCGACGGGCTAATCCGAAGGCCCGCCCACCGTCACGCCGGCGGCCCGCTCGAACGGTTTGATCACCGTCGTGAAATCGGAATCGGGCCCTTCATCGCGAGCCAGTGCCTCCCACAGCCGGCCGGTCGTCTCCGCGACCACTGCGGGCACGCCGAGCGCTCTGGCCTCGTCGAGATAAAGACGTACATCTTTGAGCATCAGCCCGGTGGCAAAGCCGTAGTCGAAGGTGCGCGGCAGGATCGCGCGGGGGAACTTGTCGCGGCTTGCGCTCGTCGCGCCGGACCCCGCGTTGAGCACCTCGATCATCACGCCGGGGTCGAGGCCGGCTTTGACGCCCATCACGACAACCTCCGCGGTCGCGGCCAACACGTTCGCTGCCAGGATGTTGTTCGCCAGCTTCATCGTCTGCGCCGAACCGGGCTTGTCGCCGACATACACCGGCCGGCCCAAGGCCTCGAGCACGGTTCGTACGACAGCGAATTCGTCGTGCGGGCCGGACACCATCAGCGCCAGCGTCCCCTTCTCGGCCCCGCCGACACCCCCGCTGACCGGGCTGTCCATCCCCACGATGTTGCGCTCGGCCAGAACGCCATGGATCTGCACCGCCATTTGGCTACCGACAGTGGACAAGTCGACGTAACGCTGCACCCGTGCGCCTTCGATCACGCCCGCGGCGCCGGTTGCCACCTCGAGTGACGCGCCCGGGGTGGGAAGGCTGGCCAGTACCGTCTCGGCGTGATCGGCGACCTCTTTGGGCGACGACGCCGGGCGCGCCCCCAGGGCGACGACGCGCTCGAGGGCCTCGCTGCGCGTGTCGAAAGCGACGACGTCGTGCTTCTTTTCGATGAGGCGACATGCCATGGGGAAGCCCATGTTTCCCAGCCCGATGAACCCGACCTCCACGATGCGCTCCTAATCTCGATGGTTGCGACCCGCTGCGCCCGGCTTCGCCGCGCTACCGATCGCCACGGTCCCGATCCCGTTCGGCGAACGCCTCACCCGCGATGCGAAAGCTGTCGACGGCGGCCGGCACGCCGGCGTAGATGGCCACCTGCAGGAAGACTTCGCGGATTTCCTCCCGGGTGACACCGTTGGTCAGCGCCGCCTTGACATGGGTGCGCAGTTCGTTGGGCCGATTGAGCACCGAGATCATCGCCAGGTTGAGCAGGCTGCGGGTCTTTCGCGGCAGCTCCTCGCGGCCCCACACGGCTCCCCAGCAGTACTCGGTGACGAGATCTTGCAGGGGTCCGGTGAAGTCGTCGGCGTCGGCCAGCGCGCGTTTGACGTACTCCTCGCCCAGCACCTCGGAGCGGATGTGGAGACCCCGCTGGTAGGTTTCGCGATCCAATGCTTCCTCCTTCGATTCGGGGAGTGGCCCCGTTGCTGCCGTGTGTGCGCCGCCGAAATTCCGGTTGCCTGAGGCAGTCTTGCACCGTCGCCGCCCCGTGGCGTCTACAGTCGAGGTTCACATGGACCTGCCCGCTCGTGTCCTCGTTCCCGCCCGGGGACCGCTGGAAGTTGGCTTTACGCTCAATTATTCTGTGGCGGTTGGGAATACATGTGCTCGCAGTGCAGGTCCTGTCGCGACTCTAGACGTTGAGGAGAAGCAGTGACCGGAGCAAGCGCGGACATTTGGGAAGTGATGTCGACGGCCCGAACGATCCGGCGCTTCACCGACGAGCCGGTGGACGACGCGACCCTGGTGCGGTGTCTCGAGGCGGCCAGGTGGGCTCCCTCGGGCGCCAATGCCCAGGGATGGCGTTTCGTGGTGCTGCGGTCACCCGAGCAGCGTGCCGTGGTGGCCAAGGCCGCCGCGCACGCCCTGGAAGTGATCGAGCCGGTCTACGGTATGAGCCGGCCCGCCGCCGACGACAACAGCCGCCGCGCCCGCACCTACCGTGCGACCTACGAATTGCACGACCGCGCCGGTGAATTCACCTCGGTGCTGTTCGCCCAGGCGCACTACCCGACGGCGTCGGAACTCCTGCTCGGCGGTTCGATCTTTCCCGCCATGCAGAACTTTCTGCTGGCCGCGCGCGCCCAGGGGCTGGGCGCCTGCCTGACCAGCTGGGCCTCGTACGGCGGGGAGCAGCTGCTCAGGGACGCCGTCGGGATCCCCGAGGGCTGGATGGTCGCCGGCCACATCGTGGTCGGGTGGCCGAAGGGCAACCATGGGCCGCTGCGGCGTCGCCCGCTGGCCGAGTTCGTGAACCTCGACCGCTGGGACAACGCCGCCGACGGCCTCGTGACCAGCACCTAGGGTGCCGGAGGAATTCCACCCGTCACCGGCCTTCCGGTGACCCCATGCCCGATTTACGAGATTATTACTTCCGCAACCGAGAATGTTATTCTCCCCTCACAGTCACGACGAGAGGCGGCGCGGATGCTGTTGGAGTTCGATGCTGATCAGCGACTGTGGCAGGACACCGTGCGCGACGCCGTCGCGAAACAGTGCCCACCGTCGCTGGTGCGCAGCGTGGCCGAGGAGGGCGTCGACCCCAGCCCGCTGTGGAAATCGTATGTAGACCAGGGCTGGACCGAGCTCAGCGATGCGGACAGCGCCGTCGAGCTGGCCATCGTGCTCGAAGAGCTCGGCCGCGCCACCGACCCCACTCCGTTCCTGGCGACGATGAGCCAGTTCGCGCCGCTGGCCGCGGACCGATTCGACCCACACCAGTCGGGCACCGCGGTCTACAGCGGGATCGCGGCGCATCGTGACGCCGAGGGCTGGGTGCTGGACGGCACGGCACGCCACGTGCTCGACGGTGATCGCGCGGATCGCCTCGCGGTGGTGACCGATGCCGGGGTGTTCCTGGTCGAGTCCAGTCAGGTGTCGGCCCGGCGTTCGGCGGTGTTCGACCCGGTGCTGCACGTTGCCGACCTGTCGTTCGCGGAGGTTCGGGTGCCCGACAGCGAGCGGCTGACCGTCGACGCGGAGCGCGCCCACCATTTTGCGCTGACCGGCATGGCGATCACGATGGTCGGTGCCTGCCAGCGCATCCTCGATCTGGTGCTCGAGCACGTCAAAAGCCGTCAGCAGTTCGGCGTGCCGATCGGCTCGTTCCAGGCCGTCCAGCACAAGGCGGCCGACATGCACGTCGCCGTGCAACGGGCGCGGGCGCTGGCCTACTTCGCGGCGTTGACGATCGCGGCCGACGACCCCCGACGCCGGCTGGCGGCCGCGATGGCCAAGGCCTCGGCGGGGGAGTGCCAGTCGCTGGTGTTCCGGCACGGCCTACAGCTGCACGGCGCAATGGGATTCACGTGGGAGAACGATCTGCAGTTCGCGCTCAAACGCGCCAAAGCGGGTGAGCTGATGCTCGGCGGCGCGGCGGAGCACCGGGCGCGGATCGCGGAGGAATACCGTGCAGCTGACTTTTGATTCCGACGTCGAGGAGTTCCGGGCGGAGTTCTCGGCCTTTCTCGACGAAAACCTGCCTCCCGCAAGCGAAACGCTTGAGCGTCCCCGGTCGGTCTCGCACATGCCGCAGTGGGCACGCGACTGGCAGCGGCTGCTGTTCGACAACGGCTGGCTGCTGCCCAGTCAGCCGCCGGAATTCGGCGGTCGCAACGCGTCGGTCATTCAGCAGTTCGTCTACCTCGAGGAACTCAGCCGCCGCCGGATCTACCACAGCTTCAACCCGCAGGGCGTGAACATCGTTGGGGCGTCGCTGTTGTCGTTCGGCAGCGACGAGCAGAAGCGGCGCTGGGCGGTGCCGATCCTGCGGGCCGAGATCACCGCCTCACTCGGGATGAGCGAACCGAGTGCGGGCTCCGACCTGGCGTCGCTGCGCACCCGCGCGGTGCGCGACGGCGACCACTTCGTGGTCAACGGGCAGAAGGTGTGGACCTCGGGTGCCCACGACGCCGACGTCTTGTTGACCTTCGTCCGCACCAATCCAGATGCGCCGAAGCACAAGGGAATCAGCGCGCTCGTCATCCCCACCGACACCCCGGGTCTGGTGCGCCGGCCATTCCCGTCGATCTGCGGTATCGACGATCTGGATTTCAACGAGGTGTTCTTCACCGACGTGCGGGTGCCGGCCGAGAACCTGGTCGGCGAGCTCGACCAGGGTTGGCGGGTGGCCAACGGATCGTTGGGGCACGAACGGACCATGATGTGGCTGGGTTTCGCCGATCGCCTGGAGAACATGATCGACGACTTCCATCCCAGCACCGAGGTCGAGCGCGACCAGTACGCCAGCACGATCATGGACAAGCAGGCGCTGCGCCTGTTGGGTTCGGCGGCCCTGGCCCGCGCCGCGCGCGGCGAGGACGACGTCGCGGCGATCTCGGTGCTCAAGTTGCTCGGGTCCGAAGCGGAGTTGCGTGGCATGGAACTGGCATTGACCTCCGCGGGATCCGAGGGGCTCGTGCACCCCGGGCTGACGGGGCCGTATGCGCACATGAACCTCGACCACTACTTCGCCAGCTGGTTCGAGCGCTACGCCCGTAGCTTCTCCGGGACCATCGCCGGCGGCACCTCCGAAATTCAGCGCAACATCATCGCCCAGCGGGTGCTCGGCCTGCCGCGCGGCTAGCGCGGTCAGAGGTCCTGCTGAGAGACGTTGCTGGGCAACGCAATCCGGTTTACGCCCGGGGTGTGCAGCTGGCCGGCCAGCCAAGGCAGTGCGGTGGAAAAGGCCATGCCGGCCGTCGGCCAGTCGTGCTTTCCGGTCTGGGCGATGACCGCGCACTCGATGCCGTTCGCCCGGCCCAGCCCGCACAGCGACGAGGCAGCCGCGGCCTGGTTACCCGGGTCAGCGGCGGCGGCCCGGCCGGCGACAGCCATCGCGGCGGTGTCGACGGCCGTGATGTCGCGACGCGGTGAACCACCCGACGAGATGGCGAACCACCCGGATACGCCGGTGTAGCGGCCGTGGCGGTTGATCACCGTGGTCGGGTCGAACTTCGCCCACGCGTCGGCATCGCCGTCGAAGAGGTTGGCAATGGTTTGTTCCTTGGTTCCGGTGTTCGGGGTCAGGTCGCCCTCGATGTCGACGAACGAGCTGAACATGTCGGGGTGCATGACGGTCAGGTCCACCGCGCAGGTCCCGCCCATGGACCAGCCGACGACGCCCCAGCGGGACCGGTCGGGGCTGACCCCGAAGTTCGAGACCATATATGGGACAACGTCTTTGGTCAGGTGGTCGGCGGCGTTGCCCCGGCTTCCGTTGACGCATTCGGTGTCGTTGTCGAACGCCCCGCCCGGGTCCACGAACACCAGCACCGGCGCGTTGCCGCCGTGCCCGGCCGCGAAGGCGTCGACGGTGTCCACCGCCCCGCCGGCGCGCACCCAATCGGCGGGCGTGTTGACCATGCCGCCGATCATCATCACCGTCGGCAGCTGCGGCGGCGGGTAGCTGGCAAACCATGCCGGCGGCAGGTAGACCAGTTCTTCGCGATGCTGGAAATGCGAGGCCTCGTCGGGAATCACCACCGGCACCAGGCTGCCGTGCGGCGGCTTGGAACCCTTCGCCGCCAGCGTGGTGACGGTCGCCTTGTCGGTCTGGTTGGGCAGCGGAACGGAAGTGAATTGATTCCATGCGCTCTGCACGGTCTGGAAGTAGCCGACCCACTGGTTGAGCACGAGCAACGAGCAGAGCAGGCACAGCGGCACGGCCAGGATGGACAGCCCACGCCGCCACCACCGCGCACCGCGCCAGCCCAGGATCAGCACCGCCGCGGCCATGCCGACCAGCGCGATCCACACGTACAGCGCGCCCGGGGCCGCTTTGCTGGCACCGTCGGCGATGTAGGAGTGCGCCCCGAGGGCCGCCATGATTCCCACGACCGCGGCGGCAGGCAGCCACAGCAGGCGCCAACGACGCGAGCGCCAGCCGGCGGCCAGCCCCAGCGTGATCGGCGTGGCGATCTGGGCCGTGATCGGCACCCAACCGTGCATCAGAGATATGTGGTTGCCCAGTAGCGACATGGCAATTCCTCCTCTCGGCTGCCAGCGATTCAGCTGCGTGAGAAAAGGGTCGAACGCCGACCTCGGCGAATTCTTGGTGGATTCTTGGTCCCAGACGCGGCGGCCGGCGCCGGAGCCCGTGGGTTCGCTACATCGGGTGTGAAAGCACGGCGTTGAGTGTGCAGCCACGGCGGTTGCCGTCGGCGTGTCGTCGCCCTGAGCGCACGGTCAAAGCCGTGGGTTCACACTCAACGGGCCGAGGGTTGGCCCAGCGCGCTTAACGAGCTCTAGACGGGGTCGAATTTGGTGATCAGCCAGGTGCCGTTGACCCGGGTCAGGCTCACCAGCACGCTGCTGGCCGCCATCGCGGGGTCGGGGTTGTCCTTGCTCGTGGTGCTCTGGTCGACCAGCACCAGCACGACGGCCGAATCCGGATGTAACTCCTGAACCGCGGCCCCCAGCACCCGGGCGCTGGTTTTCAGCGACTTCTGTTTGGCCGCCGGAGCAACGATCTGCTCGGTGAACTGGTTGTAGTACGACAGGAAATCTCCCGAGAGATGCGACTTTGCGGCGGCGAAGTCTTTGTCGAGTGAGTCGGGTGAGTACGACAGCAACGCGACCGTTCCATCGGACGCCGCATTGGCGACCGCGCTCGCGACGCCGACGTCGGTCTGTCTATCCGGCCGGTACTGCTTGAAGTACAGCCACGTCGCCGCACCACCGGAAAGCAGCAGCAGCGCAATCAGAATCACCGGAAAAGCTTTCACCTTGCGCCGCGCGCGTGGAGCGCTACTTTCATTGAGGTCGATTTGTTCGGCCGAGTCGTCGTCGGTGTCGATGCCGGGCTTGTCCTCGGTCATGGAATGAACTCCACGTTAGACATCTTGTATTGCCCGCCGTCGTCTTTGACGGTCACCTTGAGCCGCCAATTGCGTGGTTCGTCTTTGGCGCCCGCGGCGTTGGTGATGTGCGATGTCGCCGCGACGAGGACCAGCGCGAAATCTCCATTGATGGATTGAACAGCCGCCGCATTCACGGTTCCCTGGGTGACAACTTTGGACTGCTCGACGACGGTCGTGAAATCTTTTGCACGCGCCTGGAAGTCGTCCCGAAACTGGCCCGTCGAGCTGTCGATCACCCGCTGGACATCCTCCTTGGCTTTATTGAAGTCCATGGAAGTCAGGTTGACGACACCTTGTCTGGCTCCCGCCTTGAAGTTCGCTTCGCGCTGCTGACGCTCGGTGACTTCATGGCGGTTCCACATCATGTATCCACTGGCCGCGACGAAAGCGCAGATGAGGATGATGGCCGCGGCTTTCCACGTCACGGACAAGCTTGGCAACCGCAGGCGTCGCCGGCGGGTCGGCTTGGATTCCGATTCCGCGTCTTCGGTTGCGTCGGAGACTTCTTCCTCGGTCTCCGCTTCGTCGGAGTCGGTTGCCGCGGCGGTGTCGGCGACGTCGTCGGACTCCGTGTCGGCCTCGTCGGCCTTCGCTTCGGCGGTGCCGGTTGCTTCTTCGTCGGCGGCGCCGGCTTCCTCGGCGGCCTTTGCCTCGGCCTCTTTCTCGGCTTCGGCCAGCGCTTCGCGGCGGAGCCGGGCGGCACGGGCGCGTGCACGCGCCGCGGCGGCCAGCGCTTCGGCTTCGGCAGCCTCGGCCTCGGCTTCCGCGATCAGCGCCAACGTGTCGGCGTTCGAGGTGGTCGGATCTTGCGGCGGTTTCTTCGCCTCAGCCATCGTGCTTACTGACTCCTGTAAGTCTCACGCGGCTAGAATCGCACGAGCGAGAACGGGTAACTGTTGCTGCCCCCGGGTCCGCCACCGCAGCCCGTGTCGAACGTCGAGTCGACCTGACCCGCCAGCGTCACCGCATCCCACGAGTAGACGTCGTGCGAGGGAAAGAACTGGACCACGCAGCGCACACCGAAGGGGTCGTCAGCGGCCATGGTGTAGCGGCCGTCGGCCAGGTGGGCCTCTCCCCTCCACGGCGCCGCTTGCCCGTTGGGCTGCGGAGTTGCGTACACCTGCAAGCATCCCGGTGTTGCCTGGACGCACGGGTTGATCGACCAAACCCAGAAGTGGCCGGGATCTCGGTTGGTGTCCACGTGGTAGTTGGCATACAGCATGTCCGCGTGGGCGCTCGGCGTGACAGTCAGCGCGGCCATGGCAAGTGCAAGGCTCATTGCGAAAGTCTTCACCGTTGCGTCTCCCGTCTCTGCTCGCGCAATTGCCCCAAATATAGGGTGTGGTCACGCTGAACAGGCCCACTCGTAGACATTGTGAGCAGCTCAGTCGATGACCGCGGATTCCTTGCGTTCGGTGATCGGCCTGGCGAGTTCTTGCTCATCGCAGATGCGCTGCAGCTTCTCCAGCGTCTCGTCCAGGCCCGCTCCGACCTTGCGGCCCGGCGTGAAGGTGGCCGGCAGCTTGCGCATGCCCTGGATGACACCGATGGTCTCGTAGTGGACGGTGCCCTCCGGATCGCACCGATAATCGGGCATCCGGTCCAGGACCGCGGTCAACATGGATTTGAACACGGTACGCGCCACGTTCGAGCCGATGCAGCGGTGAACACCCAGCCCGAAGCTGAAGTGCCGATTGCCTTTACGGTCGAGGATGATCTCGTCCGGGTCATGGAAGACCGATGGGTCGCGGTTGGCCATCGCCCACGAAATCCACAGCCGTTCACCCTCTTTGAACTGTGTACCGTCGAGCTCGGTGTCGTCGGCAAAGGTCCGGCCATCCCCGGGCGCCGGGGTGAAGAAGCGCAGGAACTCCTCGGTCGCGGGGTCGAGCAGGGTTTTGCGCTCGTCGCTGAGCAGCTGCCGTTGCTCCGGGTGCTCCGAAAGCCATTCCAGCGAGTGCGCGGTCAGGGCGGTCGTGGTGTCGAAGCCGCCGCCGATAACCAGGCCCAGGTTGCCGAGGATTTCCAGCTCCGGGGCCGGCTCGCCGTCGATGCGCATCTCGAGCAGGCCGTTGACGATTCCGGGCCGCGGGTTCGCGCGGATCTCGATCATGCTGTTGACCATGTCGAGACCCATCTCCCGGTGCATCGCGGTGACGCGCTCGATGTCGGGGGAGTGTTCGGGGGTGTACACCGCGGCGTGCACCGGCTCGCTGTACATGTTCCACTTCTTCAGCGGGATGCCCAGCATCGCCAGCGTGAAGACGGCGGGCACGATATTGGCGAGGTCGTCGACGAAGTCGATGCGGCCGCTCTCGATCTTCTCGTCCAGGCAGGCGCGCGTGACGTCGTCGATGAACGGTTCCCAGCGCTTGATCGCCGCGGGTGACAGGTACGGGTTGAGCACCGTTCGATAGGTGCGGTGCTCGGGGTCGTCCATCTCCAAGATCCCGCCGCGCACCGCGCTGACGCGGCTGGCCGTGGGGATCGAAATGCCCTTGTAGCCGCGTCGTTCGCCGTGGATGTCGTGATCGTTGGAGACGGCGGGGCAGCGGGCCAGCTCGAAGACCTCGTGGCTGCCGGCCGCAACCCAGTGGCCGCCATAGGTGTCCGTCCAGGCCATGGGGCATTTGGCGTGCATCTCTTCGGTGATCGCCTTGAACTGCGACCGGTATTCGGAGGAATGCCGGTCGAAGTGGTACCGGTTCTTCTTGCGGTCGCTGTCGTTGACGACGTCGTCGACACTCAACGCTCTGTCTCCCTACGTGTTTCGGTAGCCAAGGACTTGGTGTCGCTCAGGCGTCGTCGGTGATCATGATGGCCTGCTCCGGACAGGACTGCGCGGCTTCCCGCACCTGATCTTCGCGATCGGCGGGCACCACCTCGTCGATCGCCGACGAGCTGCCGTCGATGTCGCTGAGCTGGAACGATTCCGGAGCGATCATCGCGCACAGGGTGTGGCCCTGGCACCGTTCTGAATCCACCCAAACCTTCACGGGTTCTCTCCTCTCACCTGATGCTGGTTGCCGGACACCGCTGACGAATCGACACCGCCTAGGTGTTTCGACCGCCGTTGACGCCCAGGATCTGACCGGTGATGTAGCCGGCTTCCTCGGACACCAAAAACGCGCATGCCGCCGCGATGTCCTCGGGCGTGCCCATCCGGCGCACCGGGGTCCGCGCGATGGTCTCATCGATGTCGCCGAGGAATCCGTTCTTCTCGGCGGCACGCAGCATCGGGGTGTCGATGAAGCCCGGCGGCACCGCGTTGACCGTGATGCCCTTGGGCCCGTACTCGAGTGCGAGCGACTTCGTGAGGCCGTTGACCGCCGACTTGGCCGCCACATAGTGACTCATATAGGGCGCACCGGAATGCGTACTCGACGACGAGATGTTGACGATGCGGCCCCACCCGGCCTCGACCATGTCGGGCAGCACCGCCTGGACGGTATGGAAGACGCCGTTGAGATTGACGTCGATCACCCGGTGCCAGTCCTCGAAGGTGATGTTGTTGAACTTCTTGAAACCGTCGAGCCCGGCGGCGTTGACCAGAACCGTCACCGGACCGAGCTGGGCGCGGATGGCCGACAGCGCCGCGTCCAGTTGCGACCGGTCGGTCACGTCGGCGGTGAAAGCGAAGTCACCCTCCGACGGACGCAGGTCGATAGAGGCGACATTCAAACCGTCGGCGCGCAGGCGTTGCACGACAGCGAGACCGATGCCGGATCCGCCACCGGTGACTACCGCAGTCTTCATGTTGAGGCCTCTACTCCGAAGGGGGCCATTTCAGTCACAAAGAATCTCCCTTACAATTATGAGAACCTTACTCTCCGCGTGGAGCGCCATGCAACACGCGCGCAACACCGCCTCCAGCCTGCGCGGAGAGGCCCAGGCCGACAGCCTACGGCCGTTTGCGGCCCAGGTCAGCGGGTCGATGTCATTCCTGAGACTTTCTTGAATTATCGAAACTCGAATGTAAGATTCGCCGGGGAAGAGAATGAAATTATCGTGATCGCCACCACACTAGGGGGTACGGAATGCCTGCCCAGGACACGGCAGAGCCCGTCGCGCAGACCGTCGCGGGTGCCGCGCCTGAGTCCCACGTCGACCGCCGCCTGTTGATCGATGGCCGGCTGGTCAGCGCCGACAAGACATTCCCCTCGGTCAATCCCGCAACGGGTGCGGTCATTGGGCACGCGCCGGACGCCGGTGGCGCCGAGGCGCAAGCGGCGATCGCGGCGGCCCGCCGTGGGTTCGACACCACCAGCTGGCCCACCGATGTCGAACTGCGGATCCGCTGCCTCGATCAGTTGCACCGGGCGCTCGTCGACCACGCCGACGAGTTGCGCGAGCTCACCATCGCCGAAGTCGGCGCCACCCGTGCACTGACCCAGGGCGCCCAGCTCGACGACCCGATCGGCATCGTGCGCTTCTATGCGGACCTGCTGCGCACCTATGAGTTCTCCGAAGACCTCGGCGAAAGAGAATCGCGGGGCATGCGTCACCACCGCTGGGTGGAAAAGGAAGCCGCCGGTGTGGTCGGCGCCATCATCGCCTACAACTATCCGAATCAGCTCGCGTTGGCGAAGCTCGCCCCGGCGCTGGCCGCCGGATGCACCGTCGTGCTCAAGGGCGCACCGGACACGCCGTTGGTCACTCTGGCGCTCGGCGAGCTGATCGCCAACCACACCGACATCCCCGCCGGGGTGGTGAACGTGCTCAGCTCGTCGGATCCCGCGTCGGGCGTCGCGCTGACCACCAGCCCGGACGTCGACGTCATCACCTTCACCGGATCGACCGCGGTCGGACGCAAGATCATGGCCGCCTCGAGCGACACCGTCAAGCGCGTCTTCCTGGAGCTGGGCGGCAAGTCGGCAGCCATCATGCTCGACGACGCCGACTTCGCCAACGCCGCCCTGTTCGCGGCCTTCAGCATGGTCACGCATGCCGGCCAGGGGTGTGCACTCACGTCCCGGCTGCTGGTGCCCAAGTCGCATCACGACGAAATCGTCGAACTGATCGCGCAGAATTTCGCCAAGGTGCGACACGGCGACCCGGCCGACCCCACGACCTATATGGGGCCGCTGATCAACGAGCAACAGCGCGACAAGGTCGACGGCATGGTGCAACGCGCGGTGGCCGCCGGGGCGACCCTGGTCACCGGTGGCAGGCGACTGGATCCGGGCTACTTCTATGCGCCGACGCTGCTGACCAATGTCGACCCCGACAGCGAGATCGCGCAGGACGAGATCTTCGGGCCGGTGCTCGTGGTGATCGCGTTCGACGATGACGACGATGCCGTGCGCATCGCCAACAACTCGATTTACGGGCTGGCGGGCGCGGTGTTCAGCCGCGACCAAGACCGGGCGCTCGCCGTGGCGCGCCGGATCCGCGCCGGATCCTTCTCCATCAACGGTGGCAACTACTTCGGCGCCGACGCTCCCTTCGGGGGTTTCAAGCAGTCGGGCGTGGGCCGCGAGATGGGGGTGGCCGGACTCGAAGAGTTCCTGGAGAGCAAGACCTTTGCCGTGCCAGCCGTCTCAGCGAAAGGAGCCGGCGCATGAGGCCGCTCGAAGGCATCCGCGTCCTCGAAGTCGCCATGTACGGCTTCGTTCCGTCGGCCGGCGCGGTCCTCGCCGAATGGGGCGCCGACGTGGTCAAGGTCGAGCACGCGGTGACCGGTGATCCACAGCGCGGGCTCCGGCAGACCGGGATGCTTCGCGTCGAAGGCGACCCCAACCCGAACATCGAGCACGCCAATCGCGGCAAGCGCAGTATCGGGCTGGACATGTCGGTGCCCGAGGGCAAGGAAGTGCTCTACGAACTGGCCCGCCGCGCCGATGTCTTCCTGACCAGTTTCCTGCCCGACCACCGGAAGAAGTTCGGCATCGACGTCGAAGACATCCGGGCGATCAACCCGAAGATCGTCTACGCGCGCGGGAGTGCGCTCGGCCCGCGGGGCGAAGAGTCGACCAAAGGCGGCTATGACATGACCGCCTTCTGGTGCCGGGCCGGAACCGCCGCCACCATCACACCGGCGGGCATGCCCGGCATGATCGCGCCGCCGGGACCGGCGTACGGCGACACGATCTCGGGTACCAACCTCGCGGGTGGCATCGCGGCAGCGCTGCTCAAACGCGAGCGCACCGGCGAACCGTCCGTGGTCGACGTGTCGCTGCTGGGCAGCGGCCTGTGGTCGCTGGGGCATACCGTCGCGCTGACAAAGCATTTGGGTCAGCGGCTGGAATCGCCGCCGCCTGGCGTGCACGGTGCCCCCAACAACCCACTGGTTGGGCTGTACACGACGTCCGACGGCCGTTACATCTCCTTCGTGATGATGCAGCCCACCAAGTTCTGGGCCGACGTGTGCCGTCACGTCGACCTGCCGGAGTTGGCCGATGACCCCCGCTTCGACACGGTGGAGAACATCGCCGCCAATACGCCCGACGCGGTGGAGCTCTTGACCAAAGCCATCGCTGCGCGCACGCTCGCCGAGTGGAGCGAGCGCTTCGCCACGCTGTCCGGGCCGTGGGCACCGGTGCAGGACACCCTGCAGGCCGCCGACGACGCGCAGATCCGTGCGAACGAGTACATGGTTCAGGCGGGCGAACTCGAGCTGGTGGCCAACCCGGTACAGTTCGACGTCGCAGCGCCACAGACCGGGCCGGCCCCCGGATTCGCTGAGCAGACCGACGAGATCCTGATTGAGCTCGGCCTTGATTGGGACCGCATCATCGAACTCAAGACGGCCGGTGCCGTCACCTAGAACCGGAGCAGCCCTGACATGCTTGAGCCGAACGTCGCTTCCGTTGGGACGCAGTTGTCTTGCGCCATGGCGCCGACCGCGAAATGCGCGATAACGGTTATGCATTTTTCGCTCCGCCTGGACGCGGCATGAGTCATAATCGCCGGACGCTTCAAGACGTGGAGCCCCTCGTTTTGCAGCGCCAACTCACACGACGGAACGGAGATTTGGCGTGAGCAAACTTGCGGCTGTCACATCGCATACCGCTACCGGAAAGTGGCTGCCCGCTGAGCATTTCGCCCTCGTCAGCGCGCCTTCACAGCTGTCGATTCTGCCGAATCTACCTCACCCGTTGCGCGACAACAAGACTGTCGGTCTCGTAGCGTGGGAAGGGGCTGCCGCCGATGGCGACTAAGGGGGCTGACCACTGGTCAGCCGGATTGCCTCAGCTGAAACTGAAATGGGATCTGTCGGGGCCCATGCAAGCCGTCGGCGCCTTGTTCGCCATGTCGGCCGACGCGGTCAAGTTCCTGTTCCGCCGCCCGTTTCAGTGGCGGGAGTTCTTGGAGCAGTCCTGGTTTGTCGCGCGGGTGTCACTGGCTCCCACCTTGTTGGTGGCGATCCCGTTCACCGTCCTGGTCAGCTTCACGCTGAACATCCTGCTGCGCGAGCTCGGCGCGGCGGACCTGTCCGGCGCGGGTGCCGCGTTCGGCGCGGTCACCCAGCTCGGCCCGCTGGTGACGGTTTTGATCGTGGCGGGCGCGGGTGCCACGGCAATGTGTGCGGATCTGGGGTCGCGAACGATTCGTGAAGAAATCGACGCGATGGAAGTGTTGGGCATCAATCCGATACAGCGGTTGGTTACACCGCGCATGCTGGCTTCCGGATTGGTCGCCTTCTTGCTAAACAGCCTCGTCGTCATCATCGGCGTCCTTGGCGGCTACGTCTTTTCGGTGTTTGTCCAGGACGTCAATCCCGGCGCGTTCGCCGCGGGTATCACCTTGCTCACCGGCGTGCCCGAGGTGGTCATCTCGTGCGTCAAGGCAGCGCTTTTCGGCCTCATCGCCGGACTGGTCGCCTGTTATCGGGGTCTGTCGATCACCGGCGGGGGCGCCAAGGCGGTGGGCAACGCGGTGAACGAAACCGTGGTTTATGCCTTCATGTCCCTGTTCGTCGTCAACGTGGTGGTTACCGCCATCGGCATCAAGATGACGGCGAAGTAGGGCAACTATGGCGCTGAGGGCTGCATATCCGCGATTAACCCGCCAACTCGAGAGGCCGGTCGCCTTCATGGGGCGGATCGGCGACCACACCCTGTTCTACGGCAAAGCGCTCGCCGGGGTGCCTTTCGCGGCCACACATTACACCCGCGAAGTTATTCGACTGATTGCCGAGATCAGCATGGGCGCGGGCACTTTGGCGATGATCGGCGGAACCGTTGTGATCGTCGGCTTCCTGACGCTGGCGGCGGGCGGCACACTGGCCATCCAGGGCTACACCTCGCTGGGCAATATCGGCATCGAGGCGCTGACGGGCTTTTTGTCCGCGTTCATCAATGTGCGTATCGCGGCACCGGTGGTCGCCGGGATCGGTCTCGCGGCCACCTTCGGTGCCGGCGTGACCGCTCAGCTAGGTGCCATGCGGATCAATGAAGAAGTCGATGCGTTGGAAAGCATGGCCATTCGGCCGGTCGCCTACCTGGTGAGCACCAGGATCCTGGCCGGAATGATGGCCATCACGCCGTTGTACAGCATCGCCGTGATCCTGTCGTTCGTGGCCAGCCAGTTCACCACGACGTTCTTGCTCGGACAGTCGCAGGGTCTGTATCAGCACTACTTCAACACGTTCCTGAACCCGATCGACCTGTTGTGGTCGTTCCTGCAGGCCATCTTGATGGCGCTCACCATTCTGCTGATCCACACTTACTACGGCTATTTCGCTTCGGGGGGGCCGGCCGGTGTCGGCAATGCAACCGGCAACGCGGTCCGCACCTCGCTCATCGTCGTGGTGTCGGTAACGCTGTTGGTCTCGCTCTCTATTTACGGTACGAACGGCAACTTCAACCTATCCGGTTAGCTTCAGGAGGTGGAACGGCAATGACGCAGAGTGTGCCAGCGGGTCGCGGCGCGGTCGCCGGTCGACCCGCGCGCACCGGCCATGCGCGACCGCCGGCCGGACGTAATTATGTGCCACCCCTGCTCGGCCTGACCACCGTCGTTATCATCGGCCTGATTTTCGCCGTGGCGGTGGGCCTGTTCCAGGGCTCCTTCACCGAAACCGTGCCGGTGACCGTGATCTCGCAACGAGCCGGCCTGGTGATGAACCCGGACGCCAAGGTCAAGATGCGCGGCGTGCAGGTCGGCAAGGTCGCCTCCATCCAATCCCTGCCCAACGGCCAAGCGGCCATCCACTTGGCGATGGACCCCTCGCAGTTGCACTTCATCCCCGGCAACGTGCTCGTGAATATCGCGTCATCGACGGTGTTCGGCGCAAAATCCGTCGAACTGGTAGAACCCGACCAGCCCTCGGCGCAGCGGCTACACAGCGGCCAGACGCTGCAGGGCCAGCACGTCATGGTCGAAATCAACACGGTATTCCAGCAATTGGTGTCGGTCCTGAGCCATATCGATCCGCCGAAGCTCAACGAGTCGCTGGGTGCGCTGGCACAGGCGTTCAGTGGGCGGGGCCCACAGCTCGGCCAGTCCCTGAGCGACCTGGACTCGTTCCTGGCCAGGCTGGAGCCGAGCCTTCCCGCGTTCCGTCATGACCTCGCGGTTCTGCCGGCGGTGTCCAACGCCTATGCCGACGCGGCACCGGACCTGGTGAAGACCGCGGCCAACGCCACCCGGATCAGCAAGACCCTCGTGGATGAGCAGCACAACCTGGATGCGTTGCTGATCAGCGCGATCGGCTTGGCCGACATCGGTAACGACGTCTTGTCGACGAACCGCCAACCGCTGACGGATGTGTTGCATCTGCTGGTGCCGACCACCGATCTGACCAACGAGTACAACCCAGCGCTTACCTGTGCTTTTGGCGGGCTCATACAGATAGCGCACGGGGCGCCGTTGTCGGAACCGAGCATCAACATCTCGGCGAGTCTCACCTGGGGCGCCGAACGCTATCGGTACCCGACAAACCTGCCCAAGGTTGCGGCGACCGGCGGCCCGCAGTGCGTGGGTCTGCCGCATCTGCCGTTCAATACGGCCCCGCCGCAATTGATTACCGATACCGGCGCGAACCCGGTGAACTACGGAAACCCACAGCTGCTGATCAACTCCGATCTCCTCAAACAGTTGTTGTACGGACCGATCGCCGGCCCGCCACGCAACTCCGCTCAGATCGGACAACCCGGATGAGAACGCGCGCCACGCTGATCAAGTTCGGCATCTTCGCGGTCGTGATGGCGATGCTGACCGCCTTCTTGTTCTTCATCTTCGGCCAGTACCGGACGGGTGCGACGACCGAGTATTCGGCGGTGTTCACCGACGTGTCGCGTCTGAAGACGGGCCAGTCGGTGCGGGTCGCCGGGATCCGGGTGGGCACGGTCAACAGCGTTTCGTTGCAGCCGGACAAAAAAGTTGTGGTGAAGTTCGACGCCGACCGCAGCGTCGTTCTCACCGAGGGCACCAGGGCGGCGGTCCGCTACCTCAACCTGGTGGGCGATCGCTACCTCGAGCTCGTCGATGGTCCGGGCTCGCCCAAGCATCTGCCGGCCGGCGGGCAGATTCCCGTCAACCGCACGGCGCCGGCGCTTGACCTCGATCTCTTGCTCGGCGGACTCAAACCCGTCACCCAGGGCCTGAATGCGCGCGACGTCAACGCCCTGACATCGGGTTTGCTGCAGGTCTTCCAGGGCCAGGGCGGGACTCTCGACTCGCTGTTCGCCAAGACGACATCGTTCTCGAACGCCTTGGCCGACAACGATCAAACCGTGCAGCAACTGATCGACAACCTCAACATCGTGATCGGCACGGTTTCCAATGACGGCAAACAGTTCTCCGGCGCGATCGACCGCCTCGAGCAGCTTGTCAGCGGGCTGTCGAATGACCGCGACACCATCGGATCGGCCATTGATGCACTGGACAAGGGAACCGCCTCGCTGGCGGATCTGCTTGCCGAGGCCCGCCCGCCGCTGTCCGGCACCATAGCTCAGTTGAATCGGCTGGCGCCGATACTCGACGGCGACAAGGACCGCCTCGACGCCGCACTCCAGAAGGCGCCACAGAACTACCGCAAGCTGGTGCGGCTCGGCGTGAACGGCGCCACCATCCCGTACTACATCTGCCAGTTCGGGCTCCGCGGCACGGATCTCAACGGCAAGACCGTGCGCGCCAATATCTTCAGGTCAGATGCAGGAAGGTGCACAGAACCCTGATGCTCAAGTATCGCGGAGCTCAGCTCGTCAAGCCCGGCCTCATCGGCGTCATCCTGGCGGTGATGGTCATCCTGGTCGGCCTGTCGCCCGACCGCTTCATCCAATGGGCGACGATGGTCAGGTATCAGGCGCTGTTCACGGAAGCCGGCGGCCTTGCGACGGGCAACCCCGTAATCGTGTCGGGGATGAAGGTCGGCACGGTGTCGGATGTGAAGCTGCGCCACGGCGATGCCCTGGTGACCTTTGCGATGAAGGGCAACATCCTGCTCGGCTCGGAGACTTCCGCGCACATCCGCACGGGCACGCTGCTGGGCGAGCGGATGCTGACGGTGGAGTCCGCCGGCACCGGCACGATGCACCCGATGGCTCTCATCCCCGTCTCGCGCACGTCCTCGCCGTATTCGTTGACCGAAGCGGTCAGCGACCTGACTTCGGACACGGCCGGCACCAACACCACGGCGCTTAATCAATCGCTGGACACGCTGGCGGCGACGCTCGACCAGATCGCTCCCCAAATGGGGCCGGCCTTCGACGCGCTCACCCGGCTGTCACGAACCCTCAACAGCCGCAACAAGAACCTGGGCGAACTCTTCAAGAGTGCCGGCGACGTCACCGGCATACTTTCCGAACGCAGCATGCAGGTCAACAAGCTCATCCTCAACTCCGATTCCCTGCTGCAGGTGCTGGTCGCACGCCGGCAAGAGATCGTGGACCTGCTGGCCAACACGTCCGTGGTAGCCAAGCAGCTGACGGCGTTGGTGCACGAGAACGAAAGCACGTTGGCCCCGACGCTGGAGCGGCTGAACAGGGTGACCGGGGTGCTGGAGAAGAACCGCGACAACATCGGCAAAGCGCTGCCGGGTCTCGCCAAATTCCAGATCACTGTCGGTGAGGCCATCTCCGGTATGTACGCCTACCAGGCGTTCGCCCCGAACTTCCTTATCCCGCAACTCTTCCAGGAGCTGGTCGACTACCTCTGGGGATTCCGCACCTTCGATACTTCCAAGGGTCCCGGCTTCCCATCACCGGTGCCTCGGGCACTGACCCCCTGGCCGTACAACTCCATTCCACTGTGCCCTGGCTGCACGTTGGGCGGACGGATCGGAGGATCGCAATGACCTCCCGGATCCCGCGCAAGCGACTGGCGGCCGTGACGGCGGTTGTCCTGGTCGGGCTGATCGTTGCCGGCGCCGCCGTGGTCGTTCGTAACACGTTCTTCGGCCCACGAACGATCACCGCCTACTTCACCACCGCCACCGCGATCTATCCCCATGACGAGGTGCGGGTTTCGGGTGTCAAAGTCGGCAACATCAAATCCATTCAGCCGCAAGGCACCCAGGCCAAGATGGTTCTCACCGTCGACCACGACGTGCCCATCCCGGCGGACGCCAAGGCGGTTATCGTCGCCCCGAACCTGGTGGCTTCCCGCTACGTCCAACTGACGCCGGCCTACCGCGACACCGGGCCGGTCATGCACGACGGTGCGGTTATCCCGGTCGAACGGACCGCAGTGCCGGTCGAGTGGGACGAGGTCAAAACCCAGTTGATGCGGCTGGCAACGGATTTGGGACCCAAGAGCGGGGTATCGGGCACGTCGGTGGGCCGGTTCATCGACAGCGCCGCCAACGCGCTCGACGGCAACGGCGACAAGCTGCGGCAAACACTCGGTCAATTGTCGGGCGTGGGACGGATCCTCGCCAACGGCAGCGGCAACATCGTCGACATCATCAAAAACCTGCAGACCTTCGTCGCCGCACTGCGCGACAGCAACGTGCAGATCGAACAGTTCAACGGTCGCCTGGCCACGCTCACCAGCGTGGTAAACGACAGCAAATCCGACCTGGACGCGGCGCTGACCGATCTGTCGACCGCGGTCGGTGAGGTGCAGCGATTCATCGCGGGGACTCGCAATCAGACCAGCGAGCAGATCGCCCGGTTGGCCGATGTCACGCAGAACCTGGTCGATCACCACATGGCCCTGGAAAACATCCTGCACGCGGCGCCGAACGCGTTCGGCAACTTCTTCAACGACTACAACGCCGACACCGGAACCATCGTGGGAGGATTCGGGCTGATGAATATGGCGAACCCCACCTGGGGCGGCCAGGTTCTGCTGTCCACTCCGGGCTGCACGCAAATCGGCGCCATCGAGAACATCACCGCGGTCGAATCGGGCAAGCTCTGCTCCCTGTTCCTCGGTCCCGGATTGCGGCAGACCAGCTGGAACAACTCGCCAATCCCGATCAACCCGTTCATAGCGAAGTCGATTGACCCGTCCAGGGTTCTCTACACCGAGCCGCGCCTGGCGCCGGGCGGCGAGGGCCCGAAACCCGCGGCACCAGAGATCCCGCCCGCAGTCTCGGCCTTCACCGGTCTGCCGGGTGATCCGGTGGGGCCCCCGGGGGCGGTGCCGCCGGAGCGGATACCGGGCGCGGCGATGCCGCTGCCGCCGCCACCGTCGACACCGGTGCCACCACCACCGGCGCCCAGCACCTCGGGCATGCTGTTGCCGGCAGACGGGCCACAACAATGATCGCCCGGGTGGTCGCTCGCCGGGTGTTCGCCCTCGGCTGTTGCGTGGTGTTGACGTCGACGGGATGCGCGTTCCACGGCCTGAATTCACTACCGCTGCCCGGTGCGGTCGGACGCGGGCCGGGGGCCAAAATCTACCATGTCGAACTCCCGAATGTCGGCACGATGGAGTCGAATTCGCCGGTGATGATCGACGATGTCGTCGTCGGCAGTGTGGGTGCGATGCGGGTGCAAGGCTGGCACGCCGACGTCGAGATCTCGGTCAAGCGCGATGTGGTCGTTCCGGCCAACGTGGTAGCCACCGTCGGTCAGACCAGCCTGCTGGGCTCGATGCATGTGGAGCTCAATACGCCGCTGGGCCAGGAGGGAAGCGGACGGCTGCAGCCGGGCGCCACCATCCCGCTCAGCCGGTCATCGGCCTACCCGTCGACCGAGCAGACACTGTCGTCGCTGGGCGCGGTCGTCAACGGCGGTGGACTGGGACAGATCGGGGAGGTCATCCACAATTTCTCGGCCGCCCTGTCCGGGCACGAGGGCGCCGTGCGCGATCTGATCACCCGTCTGGACACGTTCGTCGGAACACTGGACGACCAGCGGGACGACATCGTCGCCTCCATCCAGGCGCTGAATCGTCTGTCGGCCACTTTCGCCGACCAACGCGACGTCCTCACCGATGCGCTGCACAAGATACCGCCGGCGCTCGAGGTGTTGATCAAGGAGCGGCCTCGTCTGACGGCAGCCCTGGACCACCTTCGCGTGTTCAGCAACACCGCCACCCGGCTGGTCAACGACTCCCAGGCCGACCTGGTCAAGAACCTCAAAAACCTGGAGCCGACCATCAAGGCGCTCGCCGACGTCGGACCGGACTTCGGCGCGGCGGTCGCGGCGTCGTTCGTGTTCCCGTTCACCCAGAACTTCGTCGACCGAGCGGTCCGAGGCGACTTCTTCAACCTGCATTTCGATTTCGACCTAACGATTCCCCGGCTCAAGAAGGGCTTGTTCCTGGGAACCCACTGGGGGCAGGCGGGTATGCCCGTGCCACCGGTGCCCGGGGACCCCTATCGCTTGAATTACACACTCGATCCTCTGCACAACCCGCTGAGGCCGCCGTGGATCGATCCCAACGCGTTGCCGCTGCCCCCACCACCGCCGGGTGCGGTACCGGCACCGGGACCGGGGAACTATGGACCGCTGCCCGGACCGCCGCCGGCTGCGGCTCCGCTGCCCGGGCCACCGCCTGGTGCGGCTCCGCTGCCCGGCCCCCCGCCGGCTGCGGCTCCGCTGCCCGACGCGGGTCTTGGTCAAATGCCCGCGCCCGCGGAGGCGCCTGGAACGGGAGCCGGTGGATAGATGCTGACGCGCTTCGTTCGTATTCAGCTGGCGATCTTCACGATCGCCGGAACCATCGGCGTGATCTCAATGATCCTGTTCTACATCCAAGCGCCGACGCTGTTGGGCATCGGCCGGATGACGGTGACCCTGGAGCTGCCGGCCACCGGCGGCCTGTATCGATTTTCCAACGTGACCTATCGTGGGGTTCAGCTCGGCAAGGTCACCGCCGTGGGTTTGACGCCGACCGGCGCGAAAGCCACGCTCTCGTTGAGCACTTCACCTAAAGTCCCCGCGGACCTGACAGCCGCGGTACTCAGTGTCTCCGCGGTGGGTGAACAGTACGTAGACCTGCAGCCCAAAACCGATTCGCCACCCTACCTGCACGACGGCTCGGTAATCGCCGTGCGCGACACGACAATTCCGCAGCCGGTCGCCCCGATGCTCGAGCAGGTCAATGCCTTGGTCCAAAGCATCCCGAAGACCAAACTCGGCCAATTGCTGGATGAGTCCTTCCAGGGCTTCAACGGCACCGGTTACGACCTGGGGTCACTGATCGACTCCTCGAAGACGTTGTCCCGCGACGCCAACGGCGTCGTCGATCGCACCAAAGCCCTCACCGAAGACACCGGGCCGCTGCTGGACACCCAGGCGCGCACCACCGATTCGATCAGGACGTGGGCGCGCAGCTTCGCGGGCATCTCGGATACGTTGGTGAACAACGATTCTCACTTCCGCACGATCCTGCAGACCGGTCCCGATACGGCGAACGAAGCATCCCGGCTTCTCGAACAAATCAAACCGACGCTGCCGGTGTTGCTTGCCAACCTGACCACCATCGGGCAGATCGGCATCACCTACCACCCCTCGATCGAGCAGCTACTGGTGTTGCTGCCGTCGGGGGTCGCGATCGAACAGGCCGCGCAGGGTGAAAACCATCCCGACGGAAGGGCTTACGGCGACTTCGCAGCCACGGTCGACGATCCGCCTATCTGCACGGTCGGCTTCATGCCACCCAATACCTGGCGATCCCCGGACGACCTCACCGACATCGACACACCGGACGGGTTGTATTGCAAACTCCCGCAGGACTCACCGATCGCGGTTCGCGGTGCCCGCAACTATCCCTGCATGGGTCACCCGGGTAAGCGCGCGCCGACTGTCGAAATCTGCAACAGCGACAAGCCGTACATGCCGCTGGCGATGCGCCAGCACACCCTCGGTCCCTATCCGCTGGATCCCAATCTGTTAGCCCAGGGTGTCCCGCCCGATGACCGGATCACCACCAATGACAGGATTTTCGGCCCGGTCGAGGGCACGCCGCTGCCGCCGGGGGCGGTTCCGCGCGGCACCCCGGCGGGGCCGCGGGGAGAAAATCCGCCGCCGGGCACGGTGGGAGCCGCCGTTCCGCCATCGCCGTCGTCGGGCCCGTCGCTACCCATGTCCAGAATGTCGGCGGACCTGCCGCCCATCGCGCCGCTCGACGTCCCCGTGGCGGGGGAACTTCCGCGGCCCGCCGCGCCGCCGGCACCGGTTTTTTCTCCCGACCCCGCGCCGGGCGATTCCGCACCTGCCATCCCCGCACCGGCCAACCCCGCACCGGCCAATCCCGCACCGGCCGACACGGCCGGCGGTGGAGGACCCCAGGCCGCTCCAAGCTCGTTCGGGGCCAACGCATCTAAGCCCGCGCCCTCGGTCGTGGTGGCAAAGTACGATTCGCGCACCGGTCGCTATGTCGGTCCGGACGGAAAGCTGTACCAGCAGTCGGACCTCGTTGCTCCGAAAGCGCCCAAGACGTGGAAGGACATGCTTCCCACCTGAATTCACCCTGCGGCGAAGCAACCCGAGGGGCGGGGGAATGAAGCTACGACCGCCCCGTCAGGAGAGCTGGTCGAGGCGTAACGGCATCGCGATATCAAGCCAATTGTTTTGCCCGCAGGCACCGCTTGGGCCGACCGTCTTGTCCTTGCCCGAGAGGACTCGCGACCCGATTTGGAATCCACCATTGTCGTTCACCGGGTAGAAAAAGAAGGTCTGTACCCCGGGGAACGCGGTACCGTCCTCGCACCGCTCCCAGTCCGGCACTTCGCGCCTCACCTTCCACATCTCCCCATCTTTCATATAGAGGGGAGCGCTCCAGCCCTGGTCGCTCGTCACCGTGCCGTGGCATTCCATGGTTGACTCGCACGTCGAACTGATCGTCCACGTTTGGTAGACCGTCGGTTCGCCGAAGTACTGGTCATTTCTCTGGGCCCAATCCCCAATGGATGTGGCGCGGAAAGTCCCGTTGATCGCCACGTCTTCCTTGGTTATCGCCCGGGCCGTTGATGCAGTGCTCAAACCGCCGAATGCAATGGCAGCCACCAGCGTTGCGGTGGTGAGTGTCTTGACTGAACGCATCAGGTGCTCCTCGAACCGCGTAATCCGAGAGTGCCTACGGCACCTTTTCGCCGTCGGTTGCGGCGCTCTCGAGCGATGACGTTACACCGCTTCGGGCCGCCGGTTAATGGTTAGCACAAGATCTGCCGCGCTCATCCGGCCGGGTCGAATTTCGCGATCAGCCAGGAGCCGTTGACTTTTGACAGCGTGACCAGGACGCTGCTCTGGGTGTTCTCGGGATCCTTCTTTTGCGCGCTTTTCGTGGTCTGGTCGACGAAAACCAGCACGGCGGCCGAATCGGGATGCAATTCCGAGACTGCGGCCCGAATCACCTTGGCGGACGCCGTCAGTTGACCCTTCTGCGCCGTCGGCGCGACGACATCGTCGCTGAATTTGCTGTAATAGGCCAGCAGGTCGCCGGTGAGATGTGATTTCGCGTTGCTGAAATCGCGGTTCAAATGGTCGTAGGAATACGACAACACCGCCACGGCTCCATCTGACGCCGCCTGGATCGCCCGGTGCGCCGCCGCGTCGCCGACCTGCTGATCCGGCCGGTACAGGATGACGTACACGCCGGCAGCGACTCCCACTGCGGCAATAACCAGCGTTGTCGCGAGGATCGAACGCCACCTAGCCGAATACCGGCGGGCCCCGCGCCGAATCGCTGCCAGCCGGCGCAAGCGTGCCGGTCCCGCGCCGGCGGGCGCCAGACCGTCGTCGTCGGCGGGTGAAGGGTGGGCGCCGTCAATCGCCTTTTCGGTGCCGTCCGGCGACGAGTCGGGTTCGAGAGTCATCGCAGGAAGTCAACTTTCGACATCTTGAGCTTGCCGTCGTCGCGGTCCAGATTGACGCTCAGCCGAAACAAGGCCGGTGGCGGTTTGGCGTTATCCGGCCCAATTGGATCGGTTTTCGCCGCCACAAGCACGACTCCCGAATTGTCACTGAACGACTCGACGGCGACGGCTTCGATGGTGACCTTGGTGCCGACCTTGGTCTCCTCGGCCTTCTGGACCATCAGGGTCGACAGCACGGATAGCTGGTCTTTCTGGTCGCCCGTGGAGGCATCGATGGTGCGCTGGACACTCTCCTTGGCATGATCGGGGTCAATCGACATGAAAGCCGTGATCCCTTGCCGGGCGGCCGCACTGAACTCCGCGGCGAGTTGGCGATTATGCACCGCGGTGTGGTGCTGCCACAGCATGTAGCCGCTCGCGGCGAGAGAAGTGGAGAAGAGCACGATGCCGATGCCGGCGGCTACCGTCTTCCGCCTTGGGCGCCGGAGCCACCGTGGCCGCCTGGGACGCCGCGGCAACCGTAGCCGTCTCCGGGTCGACGCCGCGGGTCGCTGCTCGACATCGTGGGCGTCCTCCGCGTCCCCGGTTTCGGCTGCCCCGCGCAGGCTTTCCAGGCGTGCCCGAGCCGCCTCGGCGCGCGCTTCGGCCTTGGCAACTTCGTCTTCCGGGTCCCCTTCTGACGCGGCCGCTACATCGCCGCTGCCGGCCCCTGGGCTTGACCGTGGTTCGTCGGGATTTCTCACATCCCTCGGGTCACCACGATCGTCGGCGTTGGGCCTCTCCGGATCGTGCACGGAGAAGCAGCTTATCACTCCGGCCTGGGCTCAACGCCGTCACCGGATGGCCGCCTTTGTGCCCCTTACATGCGGAAATACTCGCTCGCCGGGGATGCGGTGGAGTGGTTTTCGGGATGGCCCGGCTCCTACCGCCGGTCGGTCCAGGTGATGTTCTCCAACCAGGAGAATTTTCCTTTCAGGTGTGGCAGAGTAATCGGGTGCGATCAATCGTGGCTCTGGTTGCCGCGTTGCTCGGCGCTGGTGCGGTGGCGGCGCCGCCAGCCACGGCCGGGCCGACCGTCTGCGACTACCCCACCTGCACCCCGGGCATCATGCCCCATCAGGTCTTAGGTGCACCGTGTGACAACACCACCTACTACGCCTTCGGTGTCGCCGACGGATACGTTTCCTTCGCCTCTGAGCCCGGACGGCTGATGTTCTGCGGCTCGCCGAGGCGATACCAGCCCCGATGGTTCCGCTCACCTCCGATGGCGGGGGTCAAGGACGAAAACGCCGACTGCCAGAACTATCTGAACTACGTCGCGCAGGCGCCTGACGGTCTGTTCCTGATCTGTATCGCTCACGACGGCATATCGAGCTGGGTCCGCGCCGACACGTAGCAGTCACTTCAGGGCTTGCGGGGCAGGCCGAGCAGGCGGCGGCTCAAATCGGTAACCCGTTCGAGCAACGTGTCGTCATCGATGTCGGCAACCAGCGGATGCATGACCGCGGTGCTGAGCGCGCCGGAGAACATGGCGGCTTCGATCCGCCCGTCTAGACCAGCATCGCTCAGCAGGACCTGATACAAGCGGTCCATGAAAACCTGAAATGGCTTGTGCTCGGCCAGCAGCCGGACTACAACGGGATCGAATTGCAACGTGCGTACCAACCGGCGGTCACGCACGGCCATCTCAACCACGCCCACCAACAACGCATCTCGTGCTTGAGGCCCGTCGTCGTACGCTTCGGCCGCCTCGAGCGCCGGCTCGAGCCGGCCGAGTTCGCGCTCGGTCACGGCGATGACGATCTGCTCCTTGGTCCGAAATTGGTGGTAGACGGCAGCTTTCGTGATTCCGACGGCGTCGGCGATCATCTGCAGCGACGTACCGCTGACACCGTGTGTGGCGAACAGGTCCAACGCGGCATCGAGTACCCGGGTCCGCGCAGCGCTGTGCTCGATCAGCCAGAATTGCTCACCGGTGACCGGCTGCCGTGCTGTTCCCACGCACCGAGACTAGACGACGCTCTTGACCGTAAGCTAGCCGATCGGCTAGCTTCGCTCACTAGCCGAGTTCTGGCAGCGATTTCGTGCGGGGAAGGAGTACCGATGTCCGACATCGGTGGGAACGATGCAGACGGTCGCCAATCCGCGCGAACCGCGCCGCGGCGGACCGACGGCGAGCTGATCCTGCTTTGGACGTTGCCGGCGGCGCTGATCTTGTGGATCGCGTCCTTCTTCCTGTTCCCGGGATTCAACCCGCCGATGTCGCCCACCATGCCCGCGGAGCAGGTGGCCGCCTTCTACCGCGATCCGTCGCACATTCCTCAGATCCGTTCCAGCATGATCCTGTTCAACTGGTTCGGGGTGTGCCTCGTGCCGATCCTGGCCCTGATCGTGCTGCAGATCCGCCGCATGGCGCACCGGACACCGATCTTCTCCTACGCGATGCTGGGGTGCGCGGCCGGCGGCCCGACGCTGTTTCTCGTCGCCAACGTCTGCTGGCTGCTGGCCGCCTTTCGCCCGGAGCGAAGCCCCGAGCTGACTCAACTGCTCAACGATCTCGGTTGGATGACCTTCACCATCCTGGT
Organism: Mycobacterium mantenii; assembly: GCF_010731775.1. Lineage (NCBI taxonomy): Bacteria > Bacillati > Actinomycetota > Actinomycetes > Mycobacteriales > Mycobacteriaceae > Mycobacterium > Mycobacterium mantenii. The sequence goes on from NZ_AP022590.1 coordinate 5,472,047, forward strand.
GCCGTTTCTGATCGGGCAAAGCGTAATCCTGGCCGTGGCAATCTATTTCGACGATCAGCCGCGCCCGGTATTCAGCCGTTGGGTGGCCCATTTCAACCTCGTGGTGGCGGCCGCTCTGGTGCCCGCGGCTTTTGTCGGAGTCTCGTTGACCGGCCCGCTGGCGTGGGACGGCTTCCTGTCGTTCTGGGTGAAGAACGTTGCCATCGCGGTCTGGATCGTCGTGATGGGCGTCGTGCTGGGGCAGTCTATCTACCGGGAGCGGGCCGAAAACCCAAGGCGTGCAGACGAAGTGATCACCGCATGAGCGCGGTGATCACCCCACCGACCGCGCCCCCGTCTGGGCCGTTGTATCGCCGGATCGGGTGGCACCTATGGCACGGCCCCAAGCGCGAGCTTTGGCTGGCTTGGGCGGCACTGCTGTTCTTCTACAACCTGTTCTTCCCGATGTTCTTCATCGTGGCGCAAGTCCAGCCCCCGCCGGAGCCCACCTGGGACCTCGCCACGCAGGTGCGCTGGTTCTCCGAACGCCACCTGGGGATCCCGGTTGGTTTCGGCATCATCTTCGCCATCAGCGGCTTGATCGCCACCAACAACGCCCTGATCGCGTATTCCATGCGGCGCATGTCCGTCAGCCGCGCGTTCGCCTACTCGTATCTGCTCATCTACTCGCTCAGCGCGGTTCCCGGCATGCTGCTGCTCAACATCGCGCTGATCGTCGGCACGCTGCGGCCGGACCGCGACCCCCGACTGATCGGTTGGCTCTACGACTTCGCCTTCCTGTCCTTTGACGGGACCATGGGAGTGTTCCTGATCGGCTCGCTGATCTGGATGGTGGCGATCCTGCTCGACAAGAATCGCGTGTTCCCCAAGTGGTTCGGCTATCTCAACCTGTGCAACGCGCTGACCGAGGTCGTCGTGGCGCCCTGTTGGATCTTCCGGCGCGGCGTGTTCGCGTGGGATGGCGAGATCGCCTGGTGGCTGGACATGGTGGTGTTCGGCATCTACCAAGTCACGTTCATCGTCATGCTGTTTCAGATGATCCGCCGCGAAGACTTCGGCACCGGCGAGCTGCCGGTCCCGCCGCGCAGGAAGGCGGTTGCGCAGTGACCGACCTGGCCGACAAGCGCGGAGGCGTCAGGGCCGTGCCGGGCCAACCCGACATGTGGGCCTTCGTGTTATTCGAGACCCTGCTCTTCACAGCGTATTTCGGCTTCTACTTGTTCTCGCGGGGCCGCAATCCCGAGCTCTTCCTGCAGTCGCAGGCGCACCTCGACCTGCGCGTCGGAGTCTTCAATACGTTGTTCCTATTGCTCAGCTCGTGGTCGGTGGCGCGGTGTGTTCAGTCGGCACGCGCCGGCGCCTATCGGGCGGCTCTCAGGGATGTCCTCATCACGGCAGCGCTCGCCGTTGTGTTCCTTTTCCTCAAGGTGTTTGAGTGGGCTCGGTTGGTTCACACGGGAAACGGCGTGGCCAGCAACGACTTCTTCATGTACTACTTTTTTCTCACCGGGATCCACTTCGTGCACCTGCTGATCGGCTTCGTCGTCCTGGGCGTCATCGTCTATCAACTTCGCAGTCCGATGCGGCGCTCCCAGGAACTCGTCGAAACCGGCGCAACGTATTGGCACACCGTCGATTTCCTTTGGGTGCTCATCTTTGCGCTGCTCTACGTGGTGAGGTGAGCAGTGAAATTCAATAAGAGGCTGCTGGTTGTCTGGGTGATCCTGGCCGCGCTGACACTGGGCTATCTGTGGATAGACCGCTCCGTCGACGGTGCGCTGAAATCCAGCGCCGTGGTGACGTCGAGCGTCATCGTCATCGCACTGGTCAAGGTGCGCATCATCTTTCGCGAGTTCATGGAGGTGCGAGACGCACCGGTCCTGCTGTGCCGGCTCACCGACGCGTGGGTGGTGCTGATCGGCATCGTCTTGCTCGGCTGCTACTTCGCCGGCATGCAGGTCAGGTAGCGCTCGCGAGCGAAAAGCCCTATGCCACCGGCGCGATCGCGTCCGCCGTGGCGAACGACAGGTGCAGTTCGCTCAGGCCGCGCAGGATGTAGGTCGGCTCGTAGGTGTAGCGACGCTCCGCGGCAGGCCCGTGATGGGCCTCGTTGATCTCGATGTGCGGCATCCGGTCCAGGATCCGCTCGATCGAGACACGGCCCTCGACGCGGGCGAGCGGGCCGCCGGGGCAGGAGTGCACGCCGCGGGCGAACGCCATGTGTTCGCGAACGTTCTTGCGGCGCAGGTCGAACTCGTGCGGGTTCTCGAACCGGCGGGGGTCGCGGTTGGCTGCACCCGGCAGGATCATCACCACGGTGCCCGCGGGGATGTCGACACCGCCGATGGTGGTTGCCTTGCGGGCCAGCCGCGAGTCGCTCTTGACGGGGCTGTCCATGCGCAGCGATTCCTCGATGAACCCGGGAATCAGACTGCGGTCCTCACGCAACTGTTGCTGGATGTCGGGCCGGTCACCAAGCACTTGCAGGGCGGCGCTGAGCAACTTGGCCGTGGTCTCCTGTCCGGCGGCGAAGAGGAACGTGGCCGAGCGGACCACCTCGATCACCGGGGGCGTCGATCCGTCCGGATACTTCGCTTCCGCCAGGTGAGTCAGTACGTCGTCGCCGCGTGGTTCACGCCGCCGGTCCTCGATGTAGTTGCAGAACTTGTCGTCGAGCCACTCCAGCGGATTGATGCCGACGGACTCGTGGTCGAGGGCACCCACCCGCGCTTCGGGTCGGTCGGCGCCCAAGACTTTACGAAACTCCTTGTGGTCGGATTCCGGGACGCCGAGCAGGTCGGCGATCACCAAGGTGGCGAAGGGCTTTGAGTATTCGGCGATGAACTCACACTCGCCGTTGTGCAGGAACTCGTCGAGCTGACGGTCGGCGAGGCGCCACATGAACTCCTCGTTCTGCTTCAGCCGGCTCGGGGTCAGCAGCTTGGCGAGCACCGACCGGGCCTTGGTGTGGTCCGGCGGATCCATGGTGACCATGTGCTCGAACATGGGGAAGGAGCTGCGATGCTGGTCGATCTGGGGGGTGATGTCGTCGCCTTCGGGCGTGAACGGGAGCGGCGGGAAGGGGCCGCCGAGCGCGACGATGTTGGAGAACGTGTCCGGGTCCTTGTAGATCTCGCAGGCTTCGTCGTAGCCGGTGACCGCGACGACGCCGTAGTGCGGAAGACGCAATACCGGGTTTTGACTGCGCAGGTAGTCGAAGTACGGGTGCGGATCTGGGACCAGTGACGGATCGGTGAAGAAGTCGATCGAGTCGTACGTGCTCATCGGAATGCGTCTCCCTGGGCTGGGTTTACCGGTGTTGTTCGGCGGCACCGCGATACCGCCGCCCGATTACGAGATCGAAAATCTGCTGAGCATCTGCTTAGCATGGCGGTAATGTCAGGGTCAAGGTCGAGGGCGCCGCGCCACGATACGATCCGTGTGGTCGGCACGGGATGGCACACAGTACGGAGCAACGACATGACATCGGCCCGCAGAATCGGGGCACCGGACGCGAAAAATCGCGTTCTGCTGCTCGATGCCGCCGAGCAGCTGATGCTCGAGGAGGGCTATGCCGCGGTCACGTCGCGCCGCCTCGCGAACAAGGCCGGGCTGAAGCCTCAGCTGGTGCATTACTACTTCCGCACCATGGAAGAGCTGTTCCTGGAAGTCTTCCGTCGCCGGGCGGAAGAAGCGCTCGAAGCCCACGCGCAAATGCTGAAGTTGCCACAGCCGCTGTGGGCGCTGTGGAGATTCGGCACCGATCCCGCCTTCACCCGGATTTCCATGGAATTCATGGCACTGGCCAATCACCGCAAAGACATGCGGGCCGAAATCGCGTATTACGCAGAACGTTTTCGCGAAGAACAGCGCCAAGCGGTGGCGACGGCGCTGGAACGCTACGGCTCCAGGATCCAAGACGAGGGCCAGGACATCGACATTTCTCCGGTGGTGTGGACGGTGCTGATGAGCAGCCTGTCGCGCTTTCTGGTGCTCGAGCAGGCGATCGGCATGTCCGCCGGCCATGCCGAGACGCTGGAGTTGGTCGAGAACTACTTGCGGCGCCTGGAAGGCGAACCGCAGCCGATCGAGGGTGTACCGGAGACCTGGCTGGTTCACCAGTTCCGCAGCGAGCAGAGCACGCCTTTGGGGCCGTCCTTGGATACGACGACGGATCCGTCCACCGCCAGATCGCAGTGAAGTCCCGGCGTGCCGGGCTCTGTGCCCGTGCTCGCCACGACCATCGCGTATACGTCGGGGTTCGACATATCCAGATCGAAGCTCCACGGCTTGCCCGGGGCGATGTCGACGTCGACGTGCGGTGTGAACGAGTAGGGGTTGTGGCTGTAATCGGAGAATTTGTCCGGCTGGTGGTCCAGGTAATAAATGTCTGTATAGATCGGATTCTGCGCGCTGACGGTGTACTTGACGTGATGCATGACCGGGTCATCGGCGTGTGCGCGTCCGCTTCCCGACACCACGCCGGCTGCCGCCAATAGAGAAGCCAACGACACGATGGAGCCGACGTTCAGCAAGGTCCTGATGCTCGTCATGACGCTCCTCCGGCTGCCGCGCGCGGTTTGGCGTTGCGGTTCATGACCCGTTCTGCGGCCTGCCAGTGCGGGTCAGCTACCCATAGTCGTGCGAAGGATGCTATCGCCTCCTCAGGGGAAACTCCGCGGATTACGCGCTTTACCTCGGCCGCGGGCCGGCGCGCCAGCGACCGTGCGACGGATCGCCATCCCTGGTCGGGCGAGTCGAAGACGTCGCGGGGCACGACCTGGTCCACCAAGCCGATGCGTTCGGCGGCGGCCGCGGTGAGCGCCTTTCCCGACCCGGCCAACAGCAGCGCCCGGCTCTTGCCGATTAGCGCGGCCAGTCGCTCGGCGCCGCCCCAGGCCGGCATGATCTCCAGCTGCACCTGGTTGAAGGCGATCTTGATGTCGTCGGCGGCCACCCTGATGTCGGCGGCGACAGCGACTTCGGCGCCGCCGCCGAACGCGTGGCCGTTGAGCGCGGCGATGACCGGGGCGGGGAAGTCTGCCAGCTGATCGCAGATGGACCGCATCCGCCGGGCCATGGCCGCAGCGTCCTCCTCGGTCCGCAGCGCGCTCAATTCCTTGAGGTCGCCCCCGGAGACGAAGGCTTTGTCCCCGGCGCCCTTGATTACCAGCGCCCGCGCGCCCGCCGCCGCATCGAGCGCCTTCTCCAGCTGGTCCATGGTGTCCAGACCGATGGCGTTGCGCGCGTGCGGGCGGTCGATGGTGACCACCGCCAGCCCGTCGTCGATCTCCAGGTCCACCATGTGTTATCGCTCCTCGCAGGAACCCGATATTGGCATTCTCTTTTCGCGAGAATAACATCATCGCTGCAGGCCCAAGAACTTTCGTCAGCGAGGATGGAGGTGACTCGATGCGGAACCGAAGCGTGGTCGCCGTTGCGGTCCTGACCGTGGCCGTGGTCGGGGCGTGCACGTCGCGCCCACCGACCCAACTCGCCAGCACGGCATCGGTCACCGTGAACGGTATCGACCGGAATTTCCACATCGTGAAGTGCGGTCAGGTGGAGTGGACCCGGATGATCGACATCGGCAGCGATTTCTCCGGAGCCAAGGTGGTCATCAACGAGAGTGCGCAACCGGCGATCGCCGAGTCCGTACACATCCAGAACCTGGGTGGGTTCAGCGGGATGTACTCGCGGGGTGGTACCGGCAGTGCGGACATGAGCATTGCAGGTGACAAATTCACGGTCTCCGGCACCGCCGACGGCCAGAAGACGAACAAATCAGGCGAACCGGCGACCGCCACGTTCAAGATCGTCGTGAAGTGCTGATCTCGTCGAATTCCGGATCGGCGGGGCACGTTGCGATTAGGCGCCTGTAGAGAATAGTATTCTCACAAATTGCAAAGGAGGATCTCATGGGCCAGTTGTCCCACAAGGTGGACGTCCCGTTCCCGATCTTTGACGCGGATAACCACCTGTACGAGCCGCCGGAGGCGCTGACCAAGTTCCTGCCCAAGGAGTACAAGGACTACGTCCAGTACGTGCAGATCAACGGTCGTACCAAGATCGCCATCCGCGGCCAGATCAGCAACTACATTCCCAACCCGACCTTTGAGGTCGTCGCCCGGCCGGGCGCATGGGAGGAGTACTTCAAGTACGGCAACCCGGACGGCAAGAGCAAGCGCGAGCTGTTCGGTGAGCCGATGCGCGCCATCCCGGCGTTCTTCGAGCCCGGCCCACGCTTGGAGACGATGAACGAGCTGGGCCTGGACAAGACGCTGATGTTCCCGACCTTGGCCAGCCTCCTGGAGGAGCGTCTGCGTGACGACCCGCTCGCCATCCACGTCCTGGTCCACGCGCTGAACGAGTGGCTGGACGAGGTCTGGGGTTTCAACTACCAGAACCGCATCTTCACCACACCAGTCATCACCTTGCCGATCGTCGAGAAGGCGATCGAGGAGCTGGAGTGGGCGGTCAAGCGTGGCGCCCGCGCCATCCTGATTCGCCCGGCGCCGGTCCCCGGCTACCGCGGTCCGCGGTCGTTCGCGGTGCCCGAGTTCGACCCGTTCTGGGAGCGGGTCGTCGAGCACGACGTGCTTGTCGGCATGCACTCCAGCGACAGCGGCTACTCCCGGTACACCTCGGAGTGGGACGGCGCCGACCAGGAGATGCTGCCATTCCAGACCAACGCGATGGGCATCCTCAACGAGTGGCGGCCGATCCAGGACTCGGTGGGGTCGTGGGTGATTCACGGCGCGCTGTACCGCCACCCGAAGCTGAAGGTCGCGATCGTCGAGGCCGGTTCGAAGTGGATGACCCCGCTGCTGGACGGTCTGGCGGAGGTCTTCCGCAAGGCCCCGGAGGCGTTCCCGAGCGACCCGGTCGAGATGGTCAAGAGCCGGATTCACGTCAGCCCGTTCTTCGAGGACGGCATCGACGATCTGGTCAACCTGGTCGGTGTGGATCAGGTGCTCTACGGCTCGGACTGGCCGCACCCGGAGGGGCTGGCGGAGCCGACCTATTACATCGAGGCGCTGTCGCACCTGTCCACTGAGGACCAGGCGAAGATCATGGGCGGCAACCTCGGTCGACTCGTCTCGGTGTGACGCCGGGCGGCGACTATGCGGAGCGCGAAGCGCGATGAGGAGGAGCCGGCCAATCGGATCTAGCCCAACCTGGCAGACCATCCCCGAGATGGTCTTGAGCGCGGCGGACCGTTTCGGCGACGCGGAAGCAGTCGTTGACGGTCCGCTGCGCCTAACTTTCACGGAGATCGTCGAGCGAATCCGTCGCGCCGCGGGCGCTTTCGCCGACCTCGGCATCGAGAAGGGTGACCGCGTCGCCATCTGGGCGCCCAATTCGGCCGAGTGGATCATCGCGGCATTCGGCTTGCTCACCGCGGGCGGCGTGCTCGTCCCGGTCAATACGCGGTTCAAGACCGAAGAAGCGGGCGACATCATCGCCCGCAGTGGCGTCAAGGCTGTCCTGGTGCAGAAGGGGTTCCTGGACCAGGACTACACCGCGCCCGCCGGGGTGCCGGTCATCGATCTGAAGTCCGACTTCCTATCCAGCGGTTCACCATTCGAGCGGACGGTGAGCGGCACCGACACCTCGGACATCATCTTCACCTCGGGCACGACCGGGCGTCCCAAGGGCGCGATGCTCAGCCACGGCCAAACGCTGCGCATGTACGAGGAGTGGGCGACGCTCGCCGACCTGCGCGAGGGCGACCGTTACTTGCAGATCAACCCGTACTTCCACACGTTCGGGCTCAAGGCGGGCCTGGTCACCTCTTTCCTGCGCGGGGCGACGATGCTGCCCGTCGCGGTGTTCGACGTCGACGCCGTGGTGGATCTCATTGAACGCGAACGCATTACGATGCTTCCCGGTCCGCCGACGCTGTATCACTCGCTGCTGATGGTCAAGGACAAGTCCAAGCTGTCGTCCTTGCGTGCGGGAGTGACCGGAGCCGCCGACATTCCCGTCGAACTGGTGCGCCGCATCCGTGACGAACTGCCGTTCCAGACGTTGATGACGGGTTACGGGCTGACCGAGGCCGGCAACGTCACCCTGTCCCTGCGCGGCGACTCCCCGGAGGACGTCGCCACCACCGCGGGCGTGCCGTGCGACGGGGTCGAGGTGCGCATCGCCGACGACGGCGAGGTGCTGGTCCGCGGCTACGGAGTCATGAAGGAGTATCTCGACGAACCGGAGGCCACCGCCCAAGCGATCGACGGGGGAGGCTGGCTGCACACCGGAGATCTGGGGGACTTCACCGAGACCGGGCGGTTGCGCATCGTCGGCCGGAAAAAGGACATGTTCATCGTCGGCGGATTCAACGCCTATCCGGCCGAGATCGAAGGCTTCCTGATCAACCACCCGGCCGTCGCCCAGGCTGCCGTCATCGGCGTCCCCGATGAACGGATGGGCCAAGTGGGCAAAGCGTTTGTGGTCCGCAAAGGTGACGTCGGCACCGACGAACTGATCGACTGGTGTCGAGACCGCATGGCCGGATTCAAGGTGCCGCGCACGGTACAGTTCCTTGATTCACTCCCACTCAACGCGACCGGGAAAGTGATGAAGGACCAACTTCGATGAACAACGGCGACATCCATTCGATGGTGATCGCGTCCGACTACCGTGTGCCGGACCCGACCCGGGTGTGGCCGCTGCTGGAACGCAATAAAGCCGCCCTGGCCGATATCGGCGCGCACCACGTGCTGGTCTACACCTCGACCCACGACCACGGCCGAGTGCTGGTGATGATCGGCGTCCACAGCCGTGAGCCCATCGTGGAGCTGCTGCGCTCCCGGGTCTTCTTCGATTGGTTCGACGAGGCCGGCGTCGAGGATATCCCCGCGGTCTTCGCCGGCGAGATCGTCGACAGGTTCATCGCGCAGCCGCAGCAAGACCCGGCGGTACCCGGCGTCGTGGTGGCCACCATCGCGTCCGTCAACGACGTCTCCCTGCTGACCTCCGAAGTCAGCACGGCGATCGACAGATTCACCACGGCCGGCATCCGAAAGACGTGGGTATTCCAGGCTTTCGACGACGACCACGAAGTGCTGATCCTGCAGGAGTTGCCCGACGAGGAAAGCGCGCGGCGCTGGATCGACCACCCCGACGCCGCGGCGCAGTGGATGTCTGGGGCGGGCATCGGCGCCTACCCGCCCGTGTTCGTCGGCCGATTCTTCGACATGATGCGCATCGAGGCGGACTGAGGATTCGCCGTTGTACGTGTGCCTGTGTAACGGAGTCACCAGTCACGCCGTGACCGAGGCGGTTTCGTGCGGTGCGTCGACGACGAAGGAAGTCGCCCAGGCCTGCGGAGCGGGCGCCGATTGCGGTCGCTGCCGGCGGACCGTGCAGGCCATACTGCGATCGTCGACCCCGGATCGGCCCCCGAACTCGCGCTAGATCCCTCAGCGCCTCGGGCTGCCGTCCGGTGACGTCGGTTGGACGAGTTCGACGAGCAGGTTGGGGATTTCGAGCCTCGGCAACATCACCTCGACGAACACCATGCGGTCCTGGTGCTCCGCGGCGGCGGTCAGGGCGTCGTCGAGCTCGCCGTAGGTCTGGACCCGAAACGCCAGGTGGTCGGTAACGCCCAGCGCGTGGGGCACGTCCGTCCATTTCCAATTCACGATGTCGTTGTACGGCGCGGTCGCGCCGTGGATCGCCCGTTCGACGGTGTAGCCGTCGTTGTTGACCACCACGATGACGGGGGAGAGGCCCTCGCGTGAAAAGGTGCCGAGCTCTTGGACGGTCAGTTGCGCGGCGCCGTCCCCGATGAGCAACACAGTCCTGCGCTCCGGATGCGCCACCGCCGCCCCGAGCGCGGCGGGCAACGTGTAACCGATTGAGCCCCATAGTGGTTGACCGATGAAGGTGACTCCCTGCGGCAGCCGATGGTCGGCCATGCCGTAGAAGGAGGTGCCCTGGTCGGCGAGCACCACGTTGCCCGGTGTGAGGGCGACACAAAGGCGGTCCCACAACATCTTCTGCGTCAGCGGTTGGTCGCGCGGTGGGGGCGGCGGCAGTGGCTCGGCCGGCGGCGATACCACCGGAGGCGAAGAGATTCCGCGGCGGACCAGGATCGTGGCCAGCGACTCCAGCGCGGCGCCCATTTCCAACGGCGCGAAGACTTCTCCGGCCACACTGCTCTGATATTGGCCGACGTCGATGGTCCGGGCCAGGTCGATCCGCTGGCTGAAGAAGCCGCTGACCATGTCGGTGAAGACCACGCCGGCGGTGACCAACACGGGCGCCCCTTCGATCGCGGTGCGCACCGCCGGCGCGCTGGCGGACCCCGCGTAGATGCCGAGGAAGTTCGGCGAACTCTCGTCGAGCAGGCTCTTTCCCCACATCAACGTGGCGTGCGGCACCACGTCGGCCGCCAGCAACGCCTCGAGTTCTTTGATCGCCTGCAGCCGGTGCACCAGCAAGTCGGCGAGCACGGTGAGCTGATGGTCGCCGATGAGTTCGGTCGCGGCCTCGACGAACATCGCCAGCGCGCGCGGACTGGTGCCGCCGGTGTAGCGGGGCAACGGCGACTGCGGCGGCTCGGTGGGGAAGCGTGCCACGTCGGTGGACAGCAGGATGTATCCGGGACGCTTCTGCTCGCGCACCTCGGACAGCACCCGATCGATCTCGCGGCGGGCCGTCGCGGGCATTAGATTGGCTTGGGCGCAAGTGATTTCGCGGCTGACCCGGAAGAAGTGCTCGAAGTCCCCGTCGCCGAGCGAATGGTGCAGCGCCCTACGGGTGCCCTGGGCATCCTTGGACGGGCCGCCCACGATGTGCACGACGGGCACCTGTTCGGCATAACTGCCCGCGATCGAGTTGGCTGCGGAGAGCTCACCGACGCCGAATGTCGTTACCAAGGCCGACATTCCGCGTAGCCGACCATACCCGTCGGCGGCGTATCCGGCGTTGAGCTCGTTGGCGTTGCCGACCCAACGAATGCTGGGGTGGGCGATGATGTGGTCGAGGAATTCCAGGTTGTAATCGCCGGGAACGCCGAAGATTTCCGAAACGCCGAGCTCGGCGAGACGGTCCAACAGGTAGTCACCGACGGTGTATGCGGGATCGGTCGCGGCATCAGTCACAGGCACGACGGTACGCTCGGTCGAATCCGTTCCGGGTGAGACGCCGTGCCAGTATCGTGCGGGCCATGGCACTCAAAGAATCCCGCGACATCGTCATCGAAGCCAGTCCGGAGGAGATTCTGGACGTCATCGCCGACTTCGAAGCGATGCCCGAATGGTCGGAGCCGCATCAGAGTGCGGAGATCCTCGACACCGGCGATGACGGGCGTCCCCGCCAAGTGAGGATGAAGGTCAAGGTCGCCGGGATCACCGACGAACAAGTGGTCGCCTACACGTGGGGCGACAATGTGGTGAGCTGGAAGCTGGTCAGCTCCTCGCAGCAGAAGGCGCAGGACGGGAAGTACACCCTGGTGCCCAAAGGCGCCGAGACCCTGGTCAAGTTCGAGCTTCTCGCGGACCCGAACGTGCCGCTGCCCGGCTTCGTGCTCAAGCGTGCCGTCAAGGGAACGATCGATTCGGCAACCAAGGCGCTGCGCGATCGGGTGCTCAAGGTGAAGAAAGGCAAGTAGCCCCGGTGAGCGGTGGCGCGCCGCTGGCCGGGGTGAGGGTCATCGAACTCGGTGGCATCGGGCCGGGGCCGCACGCGGGAATGCTGCTCGCCGATCTGGGTGCCGACGTGGTGCGGGTGCGCCGGCCAGCGGGCGGCTTGGGGATGCCGGCCGAGGACCGCGACCTGCTGCACCGCGGCAAGCGGATCGTCGACCTGGACGTCAAGACGCAGCCGCGAGCGCTGCTGGACCTGGTCGCCAAGGCCGACGTGCTGCTGGACTGCTTCCGGCCCGGCACCTGCGAGCGGCTCGGCATCGGGCCGGACGACTGCGCGGCGGTCAACCCGCGGCTGATCTACGCGCGGATGACCGGGTGGGGACAGGACGGGCCGCTGGCGCCGACCGCCGGTCACGACATCAACTACCTGGCGCAGACCGGTGCGCTGTCGGCGCTGGGCTACGCCGACCGGCCACCGATGCCGCCGCTGAACCTGGTCGCCGACTTCGGCGGTGGCTCCATGCTGGTGGTGATCGGCATCGCGGTCGCCCTCTACGAACGGGAACGTTCGGGCCAGGGACAGGTGATCGACGCGGCGATGGTCGACGGGGTCAGCCTGCTGGCCCAGATGATGTGGACCATGAAGTCCACTGGCGCACTGCGCGACCGGCGCGAATCGTTTCTGCTCGACGGCGGCGCCCCGTTCTACGGCTGCTACGAGACCGCCGACGGTAAATATGTCGCCGTCGGCGCCATCGAGCCACAGTTCTTCGCGGCCTTGCTCAATGGGCTTGGCCTCTCACCCGACGACGTGCCCGCCCAACACGACAGAGCTTCCTATCCCCAGATGCGCGCGGTCTTCACCCGACGGTTCGCCAGCCGGGCGCGCGACGAATGGGCGCAGACCTTCGCCGGCACCGATGCGTGTGTCACCCCGGTGCTGACGTGGACTGAGGCCGCCGCCGACGAGCACTTGCGGGCGCGGTCCACGGTGATCACCGCCCACGGGGCCGACCAGGCCGCGCCCGCCCCGCGCTTTTCGCGGACCCCGGCCGGACCGGTCGGAGGGCCGCCGGCGGCGACCACGCCGCTCAGCGAAATCAACTGGTAGGAAACTGTTTACGCTGAATCGGTCCGTTTCGGGGTCGGCGTTGCTAAGTTGATCCTCAGTGGCCGTAAAAGCATCACGGGAATTTGTTGTCAACGCGCCGCCAGAAGTGGTCATGGAGGCGCTGACAGATGTCGGCGTCCTGTCATCGTGGTCGCCGCTGCACAAACACATCGAAGTCATCGACCGGTATCCGGACGGACGGCCCCACCATGTCAAAACCACCATCAAGATTCTCGGGCTGGTGGACAAAGAGGTCCTGGAATATCACTGGGGCCCCGATTGGGTTGTTTACGACGCCAAGGGAACCTCCCAGCAGCACGGGCAGCACGTCGAGTACACGCTCAAGCCCGAAGGGGTCGACCAGACCCGGGTGCGATTCGACATCACCGTCGAACCCGGCCGGCCCATGCCCGCCTTCATCGTGCGGCGGGCAAGTGAAAGCGTTCTCGACGCGGCGGTCAAGGGATTGTGCGACTTGGTGAACCGCGGTTCGGCCGAGTCCGAATAGCCGGAATCGTCCGCGATTTTCGCCTCCGTCGGCGGCGTCGCTGTTGTTAACTAGTAGGCGGTGGCCATACGCGCATCGTCAGAGATTGTCATTGAGGCGCCCCCGGGAGCGATCATGGAGGCGCTGGCCGACATGGACGCCGTGCCCTTATGGTCCCCGTTGCACAAGCGGGTCGAAGTCGTCGACAGATATCCCGACGGCCTGCCACACCACGTCAAGATGACGATCAGAGTCGGCGGCATCGCGGACACCGAAATGGTCGAATATCACTGGGGCCCCGACTGGATGGTCTGGGATGCGCAGAAGACCGCCCAGCAACATGCTCAGCACGGCGAATACAACCTGGAGCGTGAGGGCGACGACAAGACCCGGGTGCGATTCAGCCTCACGATCGAGCTCCGGGCGCCGCTGCCCGGGTTCTGGGTGCGCTCGGCCGGCAACAAAATCCTTCATGCCGCGCTGGATGGCCTGCGCAAGCGTGTGATGGGGGCCCTGGGTTAACCGGCTGACCCGTTTTTCAGCGCGGTCAGGCGCTTGATGGCCTCATCGAGGGTGTCGTCGCGTTTACAGAAGGTGAAGCGCACCAGGTGATTCCACACGTCGGCGGGACCGTGCGTCGCGGCCGGGTCGCAGAATGCCGACATCGGGATCGCGGCCACTCCAACCTTTTCCGGCAGCGCCGCGCAGAACGCGCTGCTGTCGTCGTAGCCCAGCGGACGCGGATCCGCGCACAGGAAGTACGTGCCGGCGCTGTCGTGCACCTCGAACCCGACGTCGATCAGGCCGGCGGCCAGTCGATCGCGCCGTGCCTGCAAGGTGGCGCGCAGGCTGGCGACCCAGGCGTCCTCGGTCTCCAGCGCCAAGGCCACCGCCGGCTGGAACGGCGCGCCGCCGACGTAGCTCAGATATTGTTTGGCCGCGCGCATCCCGGAGATGAGTTGTGCTGGGCCGCAAGCCCATCCGATCTTCCAGCCGGTGCAGTTGAACATCTTGGCCGCGCTCGAGATCGTGATCGTCCGCTCGGCCATGCCGTCGAAGCCGGCCAGCGGAACATGTTGCCGACCGTCGAAGACCAGGTGCTCGTACACCTCATCGGTGATCACCAACAGGTCGGCGGCGACCGCGACCTCCGCGATGGCGGCCAGCTCGTCGGCGCTGAGCACCGTTCCGGTTGGGTTGTGCGGCGAGTTGACGATCAGCGCGCGGGTCCGTGGGGTCACCGCCCGGCGCAGGGCGTCGGCGTCCAGCGCGAAGCCGCGGCCATGGGGGACGAGCGGCACGGCCACCCGTTGCGCCGAGGCCATCGCCACCACCGGCGAGTACGAGTCGTAGAACGGCTCGATGATCAGCACCTCGGAGCCGGGTTCGACCAGGCCCAGAACCGCCGAGGCGATGGCCTCGGTCGCGCCGACCGTCACCAGCACTTCGGTGTCGGGGTCGTACTCGATGCCGTAGCGGCGCTGCCGCTGGGCGGCGATCGCGTGGCGCAGCGGTGCGATGCCGATGCCCGGTGGGTACTGGTTGACGCCGTCGGCGATGGCCTCCTGGGCGGCCTTCAGCATGGCCGGGGGCCCGTCCTCGTCGGGAAACCCCTGACCGAGGTTCACCGCTCCGATCCGCGCGGCCAGCGCCGACATCTCGGCGAACACCGTGGTCGCGTAGGGGCGCAGTCGCGACACCGTCATGGTGGACGAGCTTAGGCGGGGCGGGCGTCTGCGGGTGTCACGCCAGCGTGGCGCCCGGCCCGCCCAGCGCGAAGTTAGGTGCACATTCGGCGTCGAGCGTGAAGTTAGTTTCACATTCGGCCGGACATGGCAGCCATCAGCCCAGCGAGGGCGTGGTATGCCTAACAGGGCGCCTGTGAGCTGCGCGGTCTTGCCCAACCAACAGGTTGGCCGGGGCCCCTGTTAGGGTGGTGCGGGACCTAGTCTTGAAGACGGATTCGAACCCAATTCGGAGAACAGGAAGTCGTCATGTCCGAAGAAGCTTTTATCTATGAGGCCATCCGCACCCCGCGGGGCAAGCAGCGCAACGGCTCGCTGAACGAGGTCAAGCCGCTCAACCTGGTCGTCGGCCTGGTTGACGAGCTCCGCCGGCGCTACCCCGACCTCGACGAGAACCTGATCAGCGACATGATCCTGGGCGTCGTGTCCCCGGTCGGTGACCAGGGCGGCGACATCGCCCGCACCGCCGTGCTGGCGGCCGGCCTGCCCGAGACCACCGGCGGCGTGCAGCTCAACCGGTTCTGCGCCTCCGGCCTCGAGGCCGTCAACACCGCCGCCCAGAAGGTGCGGTCCGGCTGGGACGACCTGGTGCTGGCCGGCGGCGTCGAGTCGATGAGCCGCGTCCCCATGGGCTCCGACGGCGGCGCCTGGGCGACCGACCCCGAGACCAACTACCAGATCGGCTTCGTGCCCCAGGGCATCGGCGCCGACCTGATCGCCACCATCGAGGGCTTCTCCCGCGAGGACGTCGACCGCTACGCGCTGCGCTCGCAGGAAAAAGCGGCGGCGGCCTGGTCAGGCGGCTACTTCGCCAAGTCGGTCGTGCCGGTGCGCGACCAGAACGGCCTGGTCATCCTCGACCACGACGAGCACATGCGGCCCGACACCACCCTGGAAGGCTTGGGCAAGCTGAAGACCGCGTTCGACGGCATCGGTGAGATGGGCGGCTTCGACGACGTGGCGCTGACGAAGTACCACTGGGTGGAAAAGATCAACCACGTCCACACCGGCGGCAACAGCTCCGGCATCGTCGACGGCGCTGCGCTGGTGCTGGTCGGCTCGGAAGCTGCGGGCAAGTCGCAGGGGCTGACCCCGCGGGCCCGCATCGTGGCCACCGCCACCAGCGGCTCGGACCCGGTCATCATGCTGACCGGCCCGACCCCGGCCACGCAGAAGGTGCTCGACCGTGCGGGCCTGACGGTCGACGACATCGATCTCTTCGAGCTCAACGAGGCGTTCGCGTCGGTGGTGCTTAAGTTCCAGAAGGACCTCAACATCCCGGACGAGAAGCTCAACGTCAACGGTGGCGCCATTGCGATGGGCCACCCGCTGGGCGCCACCGGCGCCATGATCACCGGCACCATGGTCGACGAGCTCGAGCGCCGCAACGCTCGTCGCGCGCTGATCACGCTGTGCATCGGCGGCGGCATGGGTGTCGCCACCATCATCGAGAGGGTTTAAGACCATGGCAGAGAACACCATTCAGTGGGACAAGGACGCCGACGGCATCGTCACACTGACCCTGGACGACCCCACCGGGTCGGCCAACGTGATGAACGAGCACTACAGCGAGTCCATGCACAACGCCGTGGAACGCCTTGCCGCCGAGAAGGATTCGATCACCGGTGTGGTCATCACCAGTGCGAAGAAGACCTTCTTCGCCGGCGGTGACCTGAAGGGCATGATCAACCTCGGCCCGGAGAACGCCGGTGAGGCGTTCGACACCGTCGAGTCGGTCAAGCGAGACCTGCGCGCGCTGGAGACGCTGGGCAAGCCGGTGGTGGCCGCCATCAACGGCGCCGCGCTCGGCGGCGGCCTGGAGATCGCGCTGGCCTGTCACCACCGCATCGCCGCGGACGTCAAGGGCCTGGTCGTCGGCCTGCCCGAGGTCACGCTGGGCCTGCTTCCCGGCGGCGGCGGGGTGACCCGCACCGTGCGGATGTTCGGCATCCAGAACGCGTTCATGAACATCCTGTCGCAGGGCACCCGCTTCAAGCCGGACAAGGCCAAGGAGATCGGTCTGGTCGACGAGCTCGTCGGCTCGGTCGAGGAACTGGTGCCCGCCGCCAAAGCGTGGATCAAGGCCAACCCCGACTCACACGAACAGCCTTGGGACAAAAAGGGTTACAAGATGCCCGGCGGCACCCCGTCCAGCCCCGCGCTGGCCGGCATCCTGCCGTCTTTCCCCGCGTTGCTCAAGAAGCAGCTCAAGGGCGCGCCGATGCCGGCGCCGCGGGCCATCCTGGACGCGGCCGTCGAGGGCGCGCAGGTGGACTTCGACACCGCCAGCCGCATCGAGAGCCGCTACTTCACCCAGCTGGTCACCGGCCAGGTCGCCAAGAATATGATCCAGGCGTTCTTCCTGGACCTGCAGCACATCAACGGCGGTGGGTCGCGGCCCGACGGCATCGAGCCGGTCAAGATCAACAAGATCGGTGTGCTGGGGGCGGGCATGATGGGTGCGGGCATCGCCTACGTCTCGGCCAAGGCCGGCTTCGACGTGGTGCTCAAGGACGTCAGCCGCGAGGCCGCCGAGAAGGGCAAGGGCTACTCGGAAAAGCTTGAGGCCAAGGCGCTTCAGCGTGGCAAGACCACCGAGGAGAAGAGCAAGGCACTGCTGGACCGCATCACCCCGGCCGCCGACCCCGAGGCCTTCAAGGGCGTCGACTTCGTGATCGAGGCCGTGTTCGAGAACCAGGAACTCAAGCACAAGGTCTTCCAGGAGATCGAGGACATCGTCGAGCCCAACGCGCTGCTGGGTTCGAACACCTCGACGCTGCCGATCACCGGTCTGGCGACCGGCGTGAAGCGCCAGGAGGACTTCATCGGGATCCACTTCTTCTCTCCGGTCGACAAGATGCCGCTGGTCGAGATCATCAAGGGTGAGAAGACTTCTGACGAGGCGCTGGCCCGGGTTTTCGACTACACGCTGGCCATCGGCAAGACCCCGATCGTCGTCAACGACAGCCGCGGCTTCTTCACCAGCCGCGTCATCGGCACGTTCGTCAACGAGGCGCTGGCGATGCTGGGCGAGGGTGTGGAGCCGGCCAGCGTCGAGCACGCCGGCTCGCAGGCCGGCTACCCGGCACCGCCGCTGCAGCTGTCCGACGAGCTCAACCTGGAGCTGATGCACAAGATTGCCACCGCCACCCGTAAGGGTGTCGAGGACGCGGGCGGCACCTACGAGCCGCACCCGGCCGAGGCCGTCGTCGAGAAGATGATCGAGATCGGTCGTCCCTCGCGGCTGAAGGGCGCGGGCTTCTACGAGTACGACGACGGCAAGCGGACCCGCCTTTGGCCGGGCCTGCGCGAGACGTTCAAGTCCGGTAGCGCGCAGATCCCGTTGCAGGACATGATCGATCGCATGCTGTTCGCCGAGGCGCTCGAGACGCAGAAGTGCCTGGATGAGGGCG
The DNA here is from genome assembly GCF_010731775.1 of Mycobacterium mantenii. Taxonomy (NCBI): domain Bacteria; kingdom Bacillati; phylum Actinomycetota; class Actinomycetes; order Mycobacteriales; family Mycobacteriaceae; genus Mycobacterium; species Mycobacterium mantenii. The sequence continues at coordinate 5,490,400 of NZ_AP022590.1, forward strand.
TGCTGACGTCGACCGCCGACGCCAACATCGGGTCGATCATGGGCATCGGCTTCCCGCCCTACACCGGTGGTAGCGCGCAGTTCATCGTCGGTTACCAGGGTGCGGGCGGTATCGGCAAGGAAGCCTTCGTGGCCCGTGCCAAGGAATTGGCCGCCAAGTACGGCGACCGCTTCCTGCCGCCGGCGTCGCTGAGCTAATCCTGCGCCACGCACGCGCGGAAGCCCCCGAAACAACGAGGTTTCGGGGGCTTCTTCGTGCGGTGGTCGCGAAAGGCTAACGGCGCCTTTGGAACAGGTAGTACCACGCCGGCGTCTTCTCGGCGCGGTCCAGCTCGCGTTCCGCGCCCGCCGACAGCAGCGTCCAGCTCTGCGTGAATCGTCGTTCCATCTCGGCGCGGTCGACTCCACGCACCCCGACCCGACCGCCCGGCACGAACGCGACGATCAGCAGCCGCGCCCCGGGTGCCGCCAGGGCGCTGATTTCGCGCACGTAGGCGTCGCGATCCGCGTCGCTCATGTTGTGCAGGCACCCGTTGTCGACGATCAACCCGAAGTCCGCGCCGATGCCGGCCTGGCTCAGCTGCGTGGCGTCGGCCTGGACGAAGTCGACCACGGCGCCGGCCGCGCCGGCCTTGGCGCGTGCCCGCTCAAGGGGTTTGGCCACAAAGTCAACCGCGGTGACCTTCCAGCCGTGTTGGGCGAGATAGATCGAGCAGTCACCGGTACCGCAGCCGACCTCCAGGGCCGCCCCGGCGGGCAGCGCGGCCGCGTCGCGGGTTCCCTCGACCAGATCGCGCACGCTCTGCGCGAGCGGATGGCCATCCCATGGGGTGAAACCGATGCGGTAAAAGATCCGGAATAGCGTCTGTTTGGAAGCCATAGCTCACCCTAGGCCCTGGGTTCCCTATCGGGAGGCGGCCGCGATGCGGCGCCATTCCTCCCGCGGGAATGCCCGGGGATCGGCCAGCAGCACCTGGACGCAGACGTGGTCGGCGCCCGCGGAACGATGCTCGGCGACGCGGCGCATGATCGCCTCTTCATCGCCCCACGCGATGATTGCGTTGAAGAGCCGATCGCTCACCTGCGACAGGTCGTCTTCGGAGAACCCGCTGCGCAGCAGGTTGTTGGCGTAGTTGGGTAGGGCCAGATACGCCCGCAGCCAATCGGTTCCGATCTGGCGGGCCTCGTCGGCGCTGTCGGTCAGGATCACCGTCTGTTCCGGAAGCAGCAAGGGGCCCCGGCCCAAAGTCGAACGAGCAGAAGCGGTGTGCTCGGGCGTGACGAGGTACGGGTGGGCGCCGCCGGCGCGGGTAGCCGACAGCGTCAGCATCTTCGGGCCGAGCGCGGCGAGCACCCGGCGCTCGGTGGGGACAGGCCGCGGCGCGGCGTCCAAACCGTCCAGGAATGCGGCCGTCGCCGCCAGCGGTTTGCGGTATCGCCCGGGTTGGCCTGCATCGATCAGCGGTGCGTGGCTGACGCCGATTCCCAGCAGAAAGCGGTCACCGTGCTCGGCGGTCAGCGTCGCGTAGGACTCGGCGGTATCGCCGGGCGAATGCATCCACAGATTCAGGATTCCCGTGGCGATCACGGTCCGCTTGGTCGCGCCGAGCAGATCACCCACCGCGTCGAACACCGGCCCGCCGACATCGGGTATCCAGAGCGCCGGAAAGCCCAGTTCGTCGAGTTCAGTTGCGGCCTCGGCGGATTCGGTGGGATCGCCGTAACGCAGCTGACTGCTCCAGATTCCAACGCCGGTCAGTTCCATGTGCAGCCTTCCCTTCGTGGCGCGCGCCGGCCGCGGCTACTCGGGCCCGCGGCTCTACAGGACATGCTGTCAGACGTCGCTTCCGGTGTATTCGGGCACCGGCATCGAATCGTGCATTCGGACGCCCTTGGTGTTGAGCTTCGCCAACGATCGGGACACCGATCCCGGCATCGCCGAGACCAGTTGAGCGCCACGGGTTAACGCCCACAATCCAATTCGTGAACCTGGGATGATGCCCTTGGCGGCGCCGCGGGCGAAAGTACGGCTGCGATGCACCGGTTCGTGCATCTGTAGTTCATAGGCGGCGAAGGCGCGCAGGTGATCGCCGTCGGCCTCGGCGAGTTCTCCGGCCAGGACATAGGCGCCGAGGACCGCGAGGCTGGTGCTGCCGCCCACCGCGGGGCCCGGGCAGTATCCGGCGTCGCCGACCAGGGTGACCCGACGGCGCGACCACCGGTCGGTGCGCAGTTGGGTGATCGAGTCGAAGTAGAAGGTGGGCGTGCGCTCGAGTTCGCCCAGCCAGCTGTCCACCTGGTCGTGCATCCCGGCGAACGCGCCACGCAGTAATTCCTTCTGCCGCAACGCATCGTGGTGGTCGTAGTCCAATTCCTCTTTGCTGCGGAACATGAACACGGCGCGCGCGTCGTCCAGGTGATCGGCGGTGTAGATCGCGGCCAACCTGCCGACACCGACGTGAGTCACCATCTCGCCGGACTCCGCCATCGCCTTGGGCGCCGACAACACCGCCAGGTATCCCCCGAGGAAGCGGGTCAGCTCGGCCTCCTCGCCGAACGTCAGGCGCCGAACGTTGGAGTGCAACCCGTCGGCGCCGACGATGACGTCGAACGTGCGCGCCGGGCCGTGCTCGAACGTCACGGTGCCGTCGTGCTCGATCGCGGTGATCGAGTCGCCGAACAGGTACGCGACGTCGTCGCGGGCGGCGTCGTAGTAGATCTCGCTCAGGTCGTCGCGCATGATTTCCACGTGCCGGACGGAGGTGGCGGCGTAGATCTTGGTGAGATCGATCCGGGTGGCCTTCGTCCGGCCTTCCCGGCGTATCGTCAGCCGGTCGGTTCCGGTGGCCAGTGCCTCGATGCGTGGGAGGACACCCATTCTCTCCGAGATTTCCATTGCGGGACGGAACAAGTCGACGGCGTGACCGCCGGTTTTGCGCAGCGCCGGTGAGCGCTCCACGACGGTGACGTCGAAGCCGTACCGGGTCAGCCAGTACGCCAGGACCGGGCCGGCGATGCTGGCGCCAGAGATGAGGATCCGCATGATCACCTCCTAACACTTACTTAACGTTCGGTAAGCATAACAACCCACTTACCTATCGGTAAGTCAGATAAACTCGGGGGGTGAGCAGGGCCCGGTCGGACACTCGTGAGCGCATTCAAGAGGTCGCCCGCGAGCTGTTCTTGCAACGGGGCGTGCAGCGCACCAGCCTGCAGGACATCGCGAACCGGCTGGGCATCACCAAACCCGCGTTGTACTACCACTTTCCGTCGCGCGAAGACCTGGTGCGCAGCATTCTGGTGCCGCTGATCGACGAGGGCGAACGGTTCGTCGCCGAGCACGAGAGCCGCGACCGCAACGATGTGCACGAACTGTTGGAGGGCTATTTCGACTTCCACTACCGGCACCGCCGGGATCTGGTCCTGCTGTTGACCGAGCTGTCGACACTGATCGACCTCGACCTCATCGACACCGTGCTGGCGTGGCGTGAGCGGTTGGCCGGGCTGGTGTTCGGTAAGAAGCCGACACTCGCCCAGTCTACTCGGGCGGTGGTCGCGTTCGGCGGCCTGCAGGACTGCTGCGTGCAGTTTCCCGATGCGCCCCAGGAGGAGCTGCGCGAGAAAGCAGTTGCGGCCGCGCTCGACGCGCTCGGGCGCTGACGCCAGCTACCACCGCATCGTCGCCGGGCTAGAGTCCCTTGGTATGCGCTTTGGTCTCTTCATTCCGCAAGGCTGGCGAATGGATCTCGTCGGCATCGAACCGGAAAAGCACTGGGCGGTGATGCGCGACCTGGCTGACCACGCGGACAAGGGCAGCTGGGACTCGCTGTGGGTCTACGACCATTTCCACACCGTGCCGGTCCCGACCGCAGAAGCCACGCACGAGGCGTGGTCGCTGATGGCCGCGTACGCGGCCACCACGTCGCGGATCAAACTCGGCCAGATGTGCACCGCGATGAGCTATCGCAACCCCGTCTACCTCGCGAAGGTCGCCGCGACGGCCGACATCATCTCCGGTGGCCGCATTCAGATGGGCATCGGCGGCGGCTGGTACGAACACGAATGGCGGGCCTACGGTTACGGATTCCCCTCGGCGGGCGTGCGATTGGGCCGGCTGGACGAGGGCGTGCAGATCATGCGCGATGCCTGGCGCGACGGCAAAGTCAGTTTCGACGGCAAGCATTACCAGGTCGACGGTGCGATTGTCGCGCCTAAGCCCCTGCAGGACAACGGGATTCCACTGTGGATCGCCGGTGGTGGCGAGAAGGTGACGTTGCGTATCGCCGCCAAGTACGCGCAGTACACCAACTTCACTCCCGAGCCGGAGGCATTCGCCCACAAGTCCGAGGTGCTGGCCGAGCACTGCCGCAACGTGGGCACCGACTTCGACGCCGTCGTGCGTTCGGTCAACGTCAACGCCATCGTGGGCACGTCGGAGGCCGACGTCAAAGATCGGCTGCGACGCGTCCGCGACCGCCTGGTCGGCTGCGTGAGCGAGGCCTCCGCGGATGCGATGATCGCCGGCACCAGCGGGCCGGACTCGGCGACGGGCACGACCGAACAGGTCATCGAGCGGCTCACCAAGCTCCGTGACCTCGGGTGCGAATATGCCATATGCTACTTCCCCGAGGCCGCCTACGACCGTTCCGGTATCGAGATGTTCGAACGAGAGGTCATGCCGGCGCTGAGCTGATCGCGCTAGATGTCGCTGGTGACGTACCGAGTCTTGACCGGAGGCGCGGCCAGCAAAGGCGGCAGCTCCGTCAGCTTGCCCTCGCCGGCACGAAACGCGCGGTAGGCCTCGTCGTGCTCGACCGTCTCCCACAACTCGTAGATGATCCAGTGCGCTTCGTCTTCCTCATCGACAAGCACGTCGGTGCGGACATTGCCGTCGAACGCCCGGGTGTCCTGCAGCGCCCGGCCCATGACCTCGCGTGCCGCGGCGACCTCGCCGGGCTTGATCTTCAGTTCGAGTAGCACCGTGATCGGCATCATCGTCTCCTTAATCCGGGGTTCAGCGCCCGTCACCGAGTCTAGGTAGTCGCCCCAATTCAATAGAGTGCCTCACTGTCGCGTGGCCAGGGAATTCGAGTAACGCTAAAAGTTTCCAAAGGTCGGATCCGACGGCCATCGCGATGGTAGCGTCCTCTTCGCGATAGGGGGCGCACGACGGTAGTCGAGCGGCCCCAAACAGCCGCCCGCACAGTGCAACTCCGCCAGGTGCCATTCGCTACAGATACACGGTGGATCAAGACAATCGTCATATGAGGCCAAATCGTGTGGGTGGGAGGGGCTTCGGATGAATCCCGATGAGCGGATGCTTCCGCTGACACGGGGACAGCTGGATATATGGCTCGCGGAGGCAACCGGCCGCTTTGGTGCCAAGTGGCAGTTGGGCGTGCTTCTGCGAATCGACGGCACGATCGACCGCGGTTTGCTCGAGTCGGCGATCCGTCAAGTTGTGTACGAGGCCGAACCACTTCGCGCCGCCTTCTTCCAGGTCGACGGCCAAGTGTTCCAAAAGGTGGTTGAGTACCCGGACATTGACCTCGCGTGCCACGATCTGATGGGGTCGCAGGATCCTGCGCAGGACGCTTACCGGCTGGCGTCATCGATCCAGCAAACGCTGATGCCGCTGAGCGGCACGCTGTTTAAATTTGCGTTGCTGCAGACAAAGGTTGACGAATTCTATTTGTTCGCGTGCTGCCATCACATAGTCGTCGACGGAATCGGCCTTGCACTCGTTTGTCATCGAATCACAGATGTCTATTCTGCAATTGCTTCGGGCGCTCAGATTTCGCCTGCTTTTTTTGGTTCACTAAGAGAGCTGATCGATTGCGAGTTGGCGTACGAGGCATCCGACGATTACCTCGATGACCAGACCTATTGGACGGAAAACCCTCCGCCGGAAAGTGAATCGCGTTCCTGGTTCGCGCACGTTGCAGACGGGCGTGATCCTGGTGAGTCTTCTGCGCCGGTTCAATTAGACCCTTCCGTCGTTGCCGGGATCGACGAGTTGTCGCGGGCGCTGGGGGTGCGCCGGTCGTCCGTGATTACGGCGGCGTGCGCGCTGCTGGTGCACGGGTGTCACACCGAGGGTTCGAAGGTAGCGCTGGATTTTCCGGTAAGCAGGCGGGTACGTCCGGAGGTACAGACGGTCCCCGGAATGATCTCCGGGGTAGTGCCTCTGGTGTTCGAAGCTGCGCCGGGATCCACGGCCGCTGGTTTTTGCGCACACGTCGACGCGCGAATCCGGGAAGCGCTGCAGCATCAGCGTTTCCCGGTTCACACTGTCGAGACTGCGGGGCGTTCGCGTATCCCAGGGGAGCTGTCGAATAGGGTAGTCGTCAATTTCATTCCGGCAGCCCACATGTCGCATTTCGCCGATGCTGCGACAACGGCGACCCTGACTCACTCGGGGATCGTCGATCAATTTGGGCTGGCCTTCTTCAGGGACGAAGACCGGCTTTTTCTTACCACCCAGGGTGCCGGCCAGTTGTTCCCCGATTGTGGTGTCCGCGATTTAGCGGGGCGTTTGGAGCGGCTGTTGGCCGCCCTGATCACCGGGCCCACGCGTCGGTTGTCATCGATGGATTTGCTGGATCAGGTCGAGCATGTCCGCCTGGATGGGTGGGGCAACCGCGCGGCGTTGACCGGCGCGGTGACGACGGCGGTGTCGGTTCCGGTGTTGTTCGCCGGCCAAGTCGCGCGGGCCCCGGAAGCGATGGCGGTTACCTGCGAAGGCCGTTCCATGACGTATCGGGAGCTGGACGAGGCTGCTAACCGGTTGGCACACTTGCTGATTAGCCGGGGAGTGGGGCCGGGGCAGTGTGTTGCCCTGGTGTTGGAACGCTCAGCGCAGGCGATCGTGGCGATTCTGGCTGTGCTGAAGACCGGGGCGGCGTACCTGCCGATCGACCGCGCCCTGCCCGATGCCCGGATCGATTTCATGCTCACCGATGCCGCGCCGGCCGCCGCCATCACTACCGCCGGACTGGCCGACCGGCTGGGCGGGCGTGATCTGGCGGTCATAGATGTCAACGACCCCGATGTGGACGCCCAGTCCAATACCGCTTTGCCGCCGCCGCAGCCCGACGACATCGCCTACTTGATCTACACCTCGGGCACGACCGGCGTGCCCAAAGGGGTGGCCATCACGCACCACAACGTCACCCAGCTGTTGTCGACTCTGACCCTCGGTTCGGCGCCGGGCCGGGCGTGGACCCAATGCCATTCCTATGCCTTCGACTTTTCGGCGTGGGAGATCTTCGGCGCGTTGCTAGGTGGTGGGCGGCTGGTCGTGGTGCCCGAAGAGGTGACCGCCTCACCGGAGGATTTCCACGACGTACTGATCCGCGAACAAGTTAGCGTGTTGAGCCAAACCCCTTCTGCCGCGGGCATGTTAACGCCACAGGGGCTGGAATCGGTGGCTTTGCTGCTGGGCGGTGAGCCTTGTCCGGCAGAGCTGGTCGACCGTTGGGCACCCGGGCGGGTGATGCTCAACGCTTACGGTCCCACCGAAACCACGGTGTGTGCGGCGATCAGTGCGCCGTTGAAGCCGGGCTCGGACGTGGTGCCGATCGGTTCGCCGGTGTCGGGCGCGGCGTTGTTTGTGCTGGATGGATGGTTACGTCCGGTGCCGGCCGGGGTGGTGGGGGAACTGTACGTGGCCGGTGCCCGGGTGGGGTGCGGTTATTGGCGCCGGTCCGCACTATCCGGATCGCGGTTCGTGGCGTGTCCGTTCGGCGGGGCCGGAACACGGATGTATCGCACCGGGGATTTGGTGCGGTGGGGTGCAGACGGGCAGATGCAGTATCTGGGGCGTGCCGATGAGCAGGTCAAGGTCCGCGGGTATCGCATCGAGCTGAACGAGGTGCGGACGGTGTTGGCCGGGCTCGACGGGGTGGAGCAGGCGGTGGTGGTTGTCCGCGAGGACCGCCCCGGCGGCAAGCGTCTGGTGGGTTATGTGACCGGGACCGCCGACCCGGCCGAGATGCGCGCCGCGCTGACCGAGCGACTCCCCGCCTATATGGTCCCGGCGGCGGTGGTGGTGTTGGAGGCGCTGCCGTTGACGGTCAACGGCAAACTCGATACCCCTGCCCTGCCGGCACCGGAATACACCGATGGCGGGTATCGGGCCCCGGGCAGTGCGGTCGAGGAAATTTTGGCCGGGATTTATGCGCAGGTGCTCGGGGTCGAACGGGTCGGGGTGGACGACTCGTTTTTCGAGTTGGGTGGCGATTCGCTGTCGGCGATGCGGTTGATCGCGGCCATCAATGCCGGTGTGGATGCTGGCCTTTCGGTGCGTGCGGTGTTCGAGGCGCCCACGGTGGCGCAGTTGGTGCTGCGGATTGGTGAGGGCGCGGATCGGTGGCAGCCGTTGGTGGCGGGGGAGCGGCCGGCGGTGGTTCCGTTGTCGTTTGCCCAGAACCGATTGTGGTTCCTCGACCAGTTCCAAGGGCCGTCACCGGTCTATGTCATCGGGGCGGCGTTGCGGCTGCGCGGGCGGCTCGGTGCCGTTGCGTTGGGTACGGCGTTGGCCGATGTGGTGGCCCGCCACGAGAGTCTGCGCACGCTGTTCCCGGCCCCCGAAGGCATACCCCAACAGGTGGTGGTGCCGGTTGAGCGGGCCGATTTCGGCTGGCAGGTCATCGATGCCAGCGGCTGGCCGACACCGCGGTTGAATGAAGCCATCGACTCCGCTGTGCGGTACCCGTTTGATCTGGCGGTCGAGATCCCCTTACGGACAACACTTTTCCGTATCTCCGACGACGAACACGTGTTGGCGGTCGTGGTGCACCATATTGCCGCTGATGGCTGGTCGTTGGGGCCGTTGGTGCGCGATCTGGGCGTCGCCTATGCCAGCCGGTGCGCCGGGCATGCGCCGGGGTGGGCTGCATTGGCGGTGCAGTACGCCGATTACACGTTGTGGCAGCGCACGCAGCTCGGTGATCTCGATGACAGCGATAGTCCCATCGCGCACCAACTTGGGTATTGGCAGGACGCGCTGGCGGGGATGCCCGAGCGGCTGGAGTTGCCGACTGATCGGCCCTATCCGTTGGTGGCCGATTATGCCGGTGCCGCTGTGGCGGTGGAGTGGCCGGTCGAGTTGCAGCAGCGGGTGGCTCGGGTGGCAAGGGAGCATAACGCGACCAGTTTCATGGTGGTCCAAGCCGCGCTGGTGGTGTTGTTATCCAAGCTCAGTGCGAGTTCTGATGTGGCGGTGGGGTTCCCGATCGCCGGCCGACGTGATCCGGCGCTTGACGAGTTGGTCGGGTTTTTCGTCAACACGTTGGTGTTGCGGGTGGATCTGGCCGGTGATCCCAGTGCGGCGGAGGTGCTGGGCCAGGTGCGTCGGCGCAGCCTGGCCGCCTACGAACACCAGGACGTGCCTTTTGAGGTGCTGGTGGAGCGGCTCAACCCGACCCGAAGTTTGACCCATCATCCGTTGGTGCAGGTGTTATTGGCCTGGCAAAACAACGGCACCCCGGAACTGGGCTTGGGTGATCTGCAGATGAGCGCGTTGCCGGCCGATACCCACACCGCCCGGGTGGATTTGGCGTTCTCCCTGTCCGAACAATGGGACGAGGCCGGTGCGCCGGCGGGGATCGACGGGACGGTGGAATTCCGCACCGACGTCTTCGATGCGGCCAGCATCGAAGTACTCGTCGAGCGTTTACGGCGAGTATTAATCGCAATGACCGCCGACCCAACGCGGCGGCTGTCGTCGATCGATGTGCTCGACGCGGCCGAGCGTGCCCGCCTGAACGAGTGGGGCAACCGGGCGGTGTTGACCCGGCCCGCACCGGCACGGGTATCGGTTCCGGTGTTGTTCGCTGACCGAGTCGCGCGCGCTCCCGAGGCGATCGCGCTGAGCTTCCAGGGCCGCTCCATGACGTATCGGGAGCTCGACGAGTCCTCAAATCGGTTGGCGCACTTGCTGATTAACCGGGGTGTGCGGCCGGGGCAGTGTGTGGCGCTGGGTTTGGAGCGCTCGGCCCAGGCGATTGCCGCGATGCTCGCGGTGTTGAAAGCGAGGGCGGCCTACCTGGCGATCGACCCCGCCCTGCCTGATGCCCGGATCGAATTCATGCTCACCGATGCCGCTCCGGTTGCCGCTATAACTACCACCGATCTGGCCGGGCGGCTCGACAGGCACGAACTTACGGTCATCGATATTGACGACCCCGCCGTGCACACCCAACCCAGCACCGCTTTGCCGCCGCCGCACCCAGGCCACATCGCCTACCTGATCTACACCTCGGGCACCACCGGCGTACCCAAAGGGGTGGCCATCACCCACCGCAACTTGACTCATCTAGCGGCGTCATTGCCGACGCATCTGCCGGTGGCGCAAGCATGGACGCAGTGTCACTCGTATGCCTTCGACTTCGCAGTGTGGGAGGTATGGGCTGCGTTGCTAGGTGGTGGGCGGTTGGTCGTGGTGCCCGAAGAGGTGGCCGCCTCGCCGGAGGACTTCCACGCCTTACTGATTGCCGAACAGATCAACGTCCTCACCCAGACCCCTTCTGCCGCGGGCATGTTGTCGCCCTGCGGGTTGGATTCGGTGGCCTTGCTGCTCGGTGGCGAGACCTGCGCGGCCGAGTTGGTGGACCGCTGGGCGCCCGACCGAGTGGTGATCAACGCATACGGCCCCACCGAAGCCACGGTGTATGCATCGATGAGTGCTCCGCTTGCAGTCGGGACCGGTGAGGCACCCATCGGGTCACCGGTAGCGACCGCGGCGCTGTTTGTTCTCGACGACTGGTTGCGGCCGGTGCCGGTGGGCGTGGTCGGTGAGTTGTATGTGGCGGGCCGGGGCGTGGGGATCGGGTATGTGCGCCGGGGGGATCTGACGGCGTCGCGGTTTGTGGCGTGTCCGTTCGGTGGGGTCGGCACGCGGATGTATCGCACCGGGGATTTGGTGCGGTGGGGTGCTGACGGGCAGTTGCGGTATCTGGGGCGTGCCGATGAGCAGGTCAAGGTCCGTGGGTATCGCATCGAGCTGGGCGAGGTGCAGGCGGCATTGCTTGCGCTGCAGGGGATCGACCAGGCGGTGGTGATCGCCCGCGAAGACACGCCCGGCGACAAGCGTCTGGTGGCCTATGTGACCGGGACTGCCGATCCGGCCGAAGTGCGTATTCAGCTGGTCGAGCGGCTCCCGGCCTATATGGTGCCGGCGGCGGTGGTGGTGTTGGCGGCGTTGCCGTTGACGGTCAATGGCAAGCTCGACAAGCGCGCCTTGCCGGCACCGGAGTACGGCGCGCAGGCGTATCGGGCCCCGGGCAGTGCGGTCGAGGAGATTGTGGCCGGTATTTATGCGCAGGTGCTGGGGTTCGAGCGGGTCGGGGTGGACGACTCGTTTTCGAGTTGGTGGCGATTCGCTGTCGGCGATGCGGTTGATCGCGGCCATCAATACCACTGTGGATGAGGGCCTTTCGGTGCGTGCGGTGTTCGAGGCGCCCACGGTGGCGCAGTTGGTGCTGCGGATTGGTGAGGGCGCGGATCGAGTGCAGCCACTGGTCGCGGGGGAGCGGCCGGCGGTGGTTCCGTTGTCGTTTGCCCAGAATCGATTGTGGTTCCTCGCCCAGCTGCAGGGTGCCTCGGCGGTCTACAACATGGCGGCGGCGTTGCGGCTGGACGGGTCCCTGAACGCCGACGCGTTGGGTGCGGCGTTGGCCGATGTGGTGGGCCGCCACGAGAGTCTGCGCACGTTGTTCCCTGCGGTCGATGGGGTTCCGCAGCAGGTGGTGGTGCCGGTTGAGCGCGCCGATGTCGGGTGCGTTGTTGATAGCACCGGTTGGGCGGTAAGCCAGCTGAACGAGGCCGTTAACGCGGCGGCGCGCTATACGTTTGATCTGGCTGCCGAGATCCCGTTACGGGCAACGCTTTTCCGTGTCGCCGACGATGAGCATGTGTTGGTGGTGGTGGTGCACCATATCGCGGCTGATGGCTGGTCGTTGGGGCCGTTGGTGCGCGATCTGGGCGTCGCCTATGCCAGCCGGTGCGCCGGGCGCGCGCCGGGGTGGGCTGCATTGGCGGTGCAGTACGCCGATTACACGTTGTGGCAGCGCACTCAGTTGGGGGATTTGGCCGATCCTGACAGCCGGATCAACGCACAGCTGGCCTATTGGCAGGACGCGTTGGCGGGGATGCCTGAGCGGCTGGAGTTGCCGACTGATCGGCCCTATCCGTTGGTGGCCGATTATGTCGGTGCCGCTGTGGCGGTGGGGTGGCCGGCGCAGTTGCAGCAGCGGGTGGCTCGGGTGGCTCGGGAGCATAACGCGACCAGTTTCATGGTGGTCCAGGCTGGCCTGGCGGTGCTGCTGTCCAAGCTCAGTGCGAGTTCTGATGTGGCGGTGGGGTTCCCGATCGCGGGGCGGGGTGATTCAGCACTCGATGAGTTGGTGGGGTTTTTCGTCAACACGTTGGTGTTGCGGGTGGATCTGGCCGGTGATCCCAGCGTGGCGGAGGTGCTGGGTCAGGTGCGTCGGCGCAGCCTGGCCGCCTATGAGCACCAGGGTGTGCCTTTTGAGGTGCTGGTGGAGCGGCTCAACCCGACCCGAAGTTTGACCCATCATCCGTTGGTGCAGGTGTTGTTGGCCTGGCAAAACAACGGCACCCCGGAACTGGGCTTGGGTGATGTACAGGTCACGCCGTTGCCGGTCGACACCCATACCGCCCGGGTGGATTTGGTGTTCTCCCTGTCCGAACAATGGGACGAGGCCGGTGCGCCGGCGGGGATCGACGGGACGGTGGAATTCCGCACCGACGTCTTCGATGCGGCCAGCATCGAAGTACTCGTCGAGCGTTTACGGCGAGTATTAATCGCAATGACCGCCGACCCAACGCGGCGGCTGTCGTCGATCGATGTGCTCGACGCGGCCGAGCGTGCCCGCCTGAACGAGTGGGGCAACCGGGCGGTGTTGACCCGGCCCGCACCGGCACGGGTATCGGTTCCGGTGTTGTTCGCCGACCAAGTCGGGTGCGCTCCCGAGGCGATCGCGCTGAGCTTCCAGGGCCGCTCCATGACGTATCGGGAGCTCGACGAGTCCTCAAACCGGTTGGCGTACTTGCTGTGCGACTACGGAGCCGCCCCGGGACAATGCGTGGCGCTGCTGTTCCCCCGGTGCGCGCAGGCCATCGTGGCGATGCTGGCGGTGCTCAAAACCGGGGCGGCCTATGTGCCGATCGACCCCGCCCTGCCCGATGCCCGGATCGACTTCATGCTCACCGACGCCACGCCGATTGCCGCGATCACCACCACCGATCTGGCCGGGCGGCTCGACAGGCACGACCTTGCGGTCATCGACATCGACGACCCCGCCGTGCGCACCCAACCCAGCGCGGCGCTAGCGCCGCCGCAGCCTGACGATATTGCCTACCTGATCTACACCTCCGGGACCACCGGCATGCCTAAGGGCGTGGCCGTCACCCACCGCAACGTCACCCAACTCTTGGCGTCACTCGACCTCGGCTCGGCGCCGGGTCAGGTGTGGGCGCAGTTCCATTCCTATGCCTTCGACTTCTCGGTCTGGGAGATCTTTGGTGCGCTACTTGGGGGTGGGCGGCTGGTCGTGGTACCCGAAGAGGTGGCCCGCTCACCGCAAGACTTCCACGCCTTGCTGGTCACCGAGAAAGTCACCGTCTTAAGCCAGACCCCCTCGGCCTTTTATGCGTTACAACGTGCCGATGTGCTACAGCCCGCGTTGAGCGGTCAGCTAAAGCTTGAGACTGTGGTTTTCGGCGGCGAAGCGCTGGAACCACAACGCCTCGCCACATGGCTGGTCACTCACCCGGGACTACCGAGCCTGATCAACATGTATGGCATCACCGAGACGACGGTGCATGCTTCGTTCCGGCAAATCGTCGACGGTGACGTCGAGATCAATGCCAGCCCCATCGGGGTGCCGTTGGGTCATTTCGGTTTCTTCGTCTTGGATGGGTTGCTGCGGCCGGTGCCGGTGGGCGTGGTCGGTGAGTTGTATGTGGCGGGCCGGGGCGTGGGGATCGGGTATGTGCGCCGGGGGGATCTGACGGCGTCGCGGTTTGTGGCGTGTCCGTTCGGTGGGGTCGGCACGCGGATGTATCGCACCGGGGATTTGGTGCGGTGGGGTGCTGACGGGCAGTTGCGGTATCTGGGGCGTGCCGATGAGCAGGTCAAGGTCCGTGGGTATCGCATCGAGCTGGGCGAGGTGCAGGCGGCATTGCTTGCGCTGCAGGGGATCGACCAGGCGGTGGTGATCGCCCGCGAAGACACGCCCGGCGACAAGCGTCTGGTGGCCTATGTGACCGGGACTGCCGATCCGGCCGAAGTGCGTATTCAGCTGGTCGAGCGGCTCCCGGCCTATATGGTGCCGGCGGCGGTGGTGGTGTTGGCGGCGTTGCCGTTGACGGTCAATGGCAAGCTCGACAAGCGCGCCTTGCCGGCACCGGAGTACGGCGCGCAGGCGTATCGGGCCCCGGCAGTGCGGTCGAGGAGATTGTGGCCGGTATTTATGCGCAGGTGCTGGGGTTCGAGCGGGTCGGGGTGGACGACTCGTTTTTCGAGTTGGGTGGCGATTCGCTGTCGGCGATGCGGTTGATCGCGGCCATCAATACCACTGTGGATGAGGGCCTTTCGGTGCGTGCGGTGTTCGAGGCGCCCACGGTGGCGCAGTTGGTGCTGCGGATTGGTGAGGGCGCGGATCGAGTGCAGCCACTGGTCGCGGGGGAGCGGCCGGCGGTGGTTCCGTTGTCGTTTGCCCAGAATCGATTGTGGTTCCTCGACCAGCTGCAGGGTGCCTCGGCGGTCTACAACATGGCGGCGGCGTTGCGGCTGGACGGGTCCCTGAACGCCGACGCGTTGGGTGCGGCGTTGGCCGATGTGGTGGGCCGCCACGAGAGTCTGCGCACGTTGTTCCCTGCGGTCGATGGGGTTCCGCAGCAGGTGGTGGTGCCGGTTGAGCGCGCCGATGTCGGGTGCGTTGTTGATAGCACCGGTTGGGCGGTAAGCCAGCTGAACGAGGCCGTTAACGCGGCGGCGCGCTATACGTTTGATCTGGCTGCCGAGATCCCGTTACGGGCAACGCTTTTCCGTGTCGCCGACGATGAGCATGTGTTGGTGGTGGTGGTGCACCATATCGCGGCTGATGGCTGGTCGTTGGGGCCGTTGGTGCGCGATCTGGGCGTCGCCTATGCCAGTCGGTGCGCCGGGCGCGCGCCGGGGTGGGCTGCATTGGCGGTGCAGTACGCCGATTACACGTTGTGGCAGCGCACTCAGTTGGGGGATTTGGCCGATCCTGATAGCCGGATCAACGCACAGCTGGCCTATTGGCAGGACGCGTTGGCGGGGATGCCTGAGCGGCTGGAGTTGCCGACTGATCGGCCCTATCCGTTGGTGGCCGATTATGTCGGTGCCGCTGTGGCGGTGGGGTGGCCGGCGCAGTTGCAGCAGCGGGTGGCTCGGGTGGCTCGGGAGCATAACGCGACCAGTTTCATGGTGGTCCAGGCTGGCCTGGCGGTGCTGCTGTCCAAGCTCAGTGCGAGTTCTGATGTGGCGGTGGGGTTCCCGATCGCGGGGCGGGGTGATTCAGCACTCGATGAGTTGGTGGGGTTTTTCGTCAACACGTTGGTGTTGCGGGTGGATCTGGCCGGTGATCCCAGCGTGGCGGAGGTGCTGGGTCAGGTGCGTCGGCGCAGCCTGGCCGCCTATGAGCACCAGGGTGTGCCTTTTGAGGTGCTGGTGGAGCGGCTCAACCCGACCCGAAGTTTGACCCATCATCCGTTGGTGCAGGTGTTGTTGGCCTGGCAAAACAACGGCACCCCGGAACTGGGCTTGGGTGATGTACAGGTCACGCCGTTGCCGGTCGACACCCATACCGCCCGGGTGGATTTGGTGTTCTCCTGTCCGAACAATGGGACGAGGCCGGTGCGCCGGCGGGGATCGACGGGACGGTGGAATTCCGCACCGACGTCTTCGATGCGGCCAGCATCGAAGTACTCGTCGAGCGTTTACGGCGAGTATTAATCGCAATGACCGCCGACCCAACGCGGCGGCTGTCGTCGATCGATGTGCTCGACGCGGCCGAGCGTGCCCGCCTGAACGAGTGGGGCAACCGGGCGGTGTTGACCCGGCCCGCACCGGCACGGGTATCGGTTCCGGTGTTGTTCGCCGACCAGTCGGGTGCGCTCCCGAGGCGATCGCGCTGAGCTTCCAGGGCCGCTCCATGACGTATCGGGAGCTCGACGAGTCCTCAAACCGGTTGGCGTACTTGCTGTGCGACTACGGAGCCGCCCCGGGACAATGCGTGGCGCTGCTGTTCCCCCGGTGCGCGCAGGCCATCGTGGCGATGCTGGCGGTGCTCAAAACCGGGGCGGCCTATGTGCCGATCGACCCCGCGCTGCCCGATGCCCGGATCGACTTCATGCTCACCGACGCCACGCCGATTGCCGCGATCACCACCACCGATCTGGCCGGGCGGCTCGACAGGCACGACCTTGCGGTCATCGACATCGACGACCCCGCCGTGCGCACCCAACCCAGCACCCCATTACCGCTACCGGACCCCGAAGACATCGCCCACATCATCTACACCTCCGGGACCACCGGCATGCCTAAGGGCGTGGCCGTCGCGCAGCACAACGTCACTCAGCTATTCAACTCACTGGAAATCGGGGTGGAGCTGGCGCCGGGTCAGGTGTGGGCGCAGTTCCATTCGTATGCCTTCGACTTCTCGGTCTGGGAGATCTGGGGCGCGCTGATGCACGGTGGGCGGCTGGTCGTGGTACCCGAAGAGGTGGCCCGCTCACCGCAAGACTTCCACGCCTTACTCGTTGCTGAACAGGTCAGCGTGCTTACCCAGACTCCGTCGGCGGTGGGGGTGCTCTCACCTGACGGGTTGGGGGCGGCGGCGTTGGTGATCGGCGCCGAGCCCTGCCCTCCCGAGTTGGTAGATCGGTGGGCACCCGGGCGGGTCATGGTCAACGTCTATGGTCCGACCGAAACCACGATGTGGGCATCCAAGAGCACACCGCTTGCAGCGGGGTTGGGGTTCCCACCTATCGGTTCGCCGGTGACGGGCGCCGCCTTTTTTGTGCTGGACGACTGGTTGCGGCCGGTGCCGGTGGGCGTGGTCGGTGAGTTGTACCTGGCGGGCCGGGGCACGGGGTCTGGATACTGGCGCCGGTCCGCGTTGACCGGCTCGCGGTTTGTGGCGTGTCCGTTCGGTGGGACCGGAGTACGGATGTATCGCACCGGGGATCTGGTGCGGTGGGGTGCTGACGGGCAGTTGCGATATGTCGGGCGTGCCGATGAGCAGGTCAAGATCCGTGGGTATCGCATCGAGCTGGGCGAGGTCCAAGCCGCACTTGCCGAACTCGATGCGGTGGAGCAGGCGGTGGTGGTCGTCCGCGAGGACCGTCCCGGCGACAAGCGTCTGGTGGCCTATGTGACCGGGACTGCCGATCCGGCCAAAGTGCGCACCCAGCTGGTCGAGCGGCTCCCGGCCTATATGGTCCCGGCCGCGGTCATGGCATTGGCGGCGTTGCCAATGACCATCAACGGCAAGCTCGACAAGCGCGCCCTGCCGGCACCGGATTACCAGGATGCCGATCGATACCGTGCCCCAGACACTCCGGTCGAGGAGATCCTGGCCGGGATCTATGCCCAGGTACTCGGGTTCGAGCGGGTCGGGGTGGACGACTCCTTCTTCGAGTTGGGTGGCGATTCGCTGTCGGCGATGCGGTTGATCGCGGCCATCAATACCACTGTGGATGAGGGCCTTTCGGTGCGTGCGGTGTTCGAGGCACCCACGGTGGCCCAGCTGTCGCTGCGGATTGGTGAGGGCGCGGATCGAGTGCAGCCACTGGTCGCGGGGGAGCGACCGGCAGTGGTTCCGTTGTCGTTTGCCCAGAATCGATTGTGGTTCCTCGCCCAGTTCCAAGGGCCGTCACCGGTCTACAACATCGTGGCGGCGTTGCGGCTGGACGGGTCCCTGAACGCCGACGCGTTGGGTGCGGCGTTGGCCGATGTGGTGGGCCGCCACGAGAGTCTGCGCACGTTGTTCCCTGCGGTCGATGGGGTTCCGCAGCAGGTGGTGGTGCCGGTTGAGCGCGCCGATGTCGGGTGCGTTGTTGATAGCACCGGTTGGGCGGTAAGCCAGCTGAACGAGGCCGTTAACGCGGCGGCGCGCTATACGTTTGATCTGGCTGCCGAGAGCCCATTACGGGCAACGCTTTTCCGTGTCGCCGACGATGAGCATGTGTTGGTGGTGGTGGTGCACCATATCGCGGCTGATGGCTGGTCGTTGGGGCCGTTGGTGCGCGATCTGGGCGTCGCCTATGCCAGCCGGTGTGAGGGGCGCGCGCCGGGGTGGGCTGCATTGGCGGTGCAGTACGCCGATTACACGTTGTGGCAGCGCACTCAGTTGGGGGATTTGGCCGATCCTGACAGCCGGATCAACGCACAGCTGGCCTATTGGCAGGACGCGTTGGCCGGGATGCCCGAGCGGGTCGAGTTGCCGACTGATCGGCCCTATCCGTTGGTGGCCGATTATCGGGGTGCCAGTGTGGTGGTGCAGTGGCCGGCGCAGTTGCAGCAGCGGGTGGCTCGGGTGGCAAGGGAGCATAACGCGACCAGTTTCATGGTGGTCCAGGCTGGCCTGGCGGTGCTGCTGTCCAAGCTCAGTGCCAGTTCTGACGTGGCGGTGGGGTTCCCGATCGCGGGGCGGGGTGATCCGGCGCTCGATGAGTTGATCGGATTTTTCGTCAACACGCTGGTGTTGCGGGTCGATCTGGCCGGTGACCCCAGCATGGCGGAGGTGCTGGGTCAGGTGCGTCGGCGCAGCCTGGCCGCCTATGAGCACCAGGACGTGCCTTTTGAGGTGTTGGTGGAGCGGCTCAACCCGACGCGGTCGTTGACCCATCAACCCCTGGTGCAGGTGCTATTGGCCTGGCAGAACCTTCCCTGGCGCAGTAGCGATCCCGCCGCCCGCCTGGTATTGGGTGATCTGCAGGTCACGCCGTTGCCGGCCGACACCCACACCGCCCGAATGGATTTGGTGTTCTCACTGTCCGAACAATGGACCGAGGACGGTGCGCCGGCGGGGATCGGCGGGGCAGTGGAATTCCGCACCGACGTCTTCGATGCGGCCAGCATCGACACACTCGTCGAGCGGTTCGAGCGGGTACTGCACGCAATGACCGCCGACACCACCCGGCGGCTGTCCTCGATCGATGTGCTCGACACGTCCGAGCACACCCGCCTAGCTGAGTGGGGCAACCGCACGGTGCTGACCCAGCCCGCACCGGCACGGGTATCGATCCCGGAGTTGTTCGCCGCGCAGGTGGTGCGTGCACCCGAGGCGATCGCACTGACCTTCCAGGACTACTCGCTTACCTACCGCGAGCTTGACGAGGCCTCAAACCGGTTGGCGCACTTGCTTTCCACCCACGGGGCGAACCCCGGTAACTGTGTGGCGCTTTTGTTGGAGCGTTCAGCCCAGGCTGTCATGGCGATTCTGGCGGTGCTCAAAACCGGGGCGGCCTATGTGCCGATCGACCCAGCGTCGCCGTCGGCGCGGATCGGGTTCATGCTTACCGATGCCGCGCCGGTCGCCGCGATCACCACCGCTGATCTGGCCGGGCGGCTCGACGGGGATGACGTGGTGGTGCTTGACGTCAACGACCCCGCCGTGCGCACCCAACCCAGCGCGGCGCTAGCGCCGCCGCACCCGGACGATATCGCCTACTTGATCTACACCTCCGGGACCACCGGTGTCCCCAAAGGGGTTGCGGTCAAGCACCACAACGTGACCCAGTTGCTGACATCACTGAATGGGGGCCTGCCGCGCGCGGGGGTGTGGTCCCAGTGGCATTCGTTGGTCTTCGATGTCTCGGTATGGGAGATTTTCGGCGCGCTGCTGCGCGGCGGGCGGTTGGTCGTGGTGCCCGAAGAGGTGGCGCGCTCACCGGAAGACCTTCACGCCTTACTGGTCGACCAACGGGTCAGTGTGTTAAGCCAGACCCCTTCTGCCGCGGGAATGTTGTCGCCGTGCGGGTTGGAATCGACGGCGTTGGTGGTGGCCGGTGAGGCGTGCCCGCCCGAGTTGGTGGACCGGTGGGCTACCGGGCGGGTGATGATCAACGCCTACGGCCCGACCGAGACGTGGTACCCGGCGATCAGTGCGCCGTTGACACCTGGAGCAGGAGTGCCACCAATCGGCTCGCCCGTAGCGGGGGCGGCCTTCTTTGTGCTGGACGGATGGTTGCGGTCGGTGCCGGCTGGGGTGGTCGGGGAGTTGTATCTGGCCGGTGCCGGGGTGAGCTTTGGTTACGTGCGCCGTCCCAGCTTGACTGGGTCGCGGTTTGTGGCGTGTCCGTTCGGTGGGGTCGGCACGCGGATGTATCGCACCGGGGATTTGGTGCGGTGGGGTGCTGACGGGCAGTTGCGGTATCTGGGGCGTGCCGATGAGCAGGTCAAGGTCCGTGGGTATCGCATCGAGCTGGGCGAGGTGCAGGCGGCATTGCTTGCGCTGCAGGGGATCGACCAGGCGGTGGTGATCGCCCGCGAAGACACGCCCGGCGACAAGCGTCTGGTGGCCTATGTGACCGGGACTGCCGATCCGGCCGAAGTGCGTATTCAGCTGGTCGAGCGGCTCCCGGCCTATATGGTGCCGGCGGCGGTGGTGGTGTTGGCGGCGTTGCCGTTGACGGTCAATGGCAAGCTCGACAAGCGCGCCTTGCCGGCACCGGAGTACGGCGCGCAGGCGTATCGGGCCCCGGGCAGTGCGGTCGAGGAGATTGTGGCCGGTATTTATGCGCAGGTGCTGGGGTTCGAGCGGGTCGGGGTGGACGACTCGTTTTTCGAGTTGGGTGGCGATTCGCTGTCGGCGATGCGGTTGATCGCGGCCATCAATACCACTGTGGATGAGGGCCTTTCGGTGCGTGCGGTGTTCGAGGCGCCCACGGTGGCGCAGTTGGTGCTGCGGATTGGTGAGGGCGCGGATCGAGTGCAGCCACTGGTCGCGGGGGAGCGGCCGGCGGTGGTTCCGTTGTCGTTTGCCCAGAATCGATTGTGGTTCCTCGCCCAGCTGCAGGGTGCCTCGGCGGTCTACAACATGGCGGCGGCGTTGCGGCTGGACGGGTCCCTGAACGCCGACGCGTTGGGTGCGGCGTTGGCCGATGTGGTGGGCCGCCACGAGAGTCTGCGCACGTTGTTCCCTGCGGTCGATGGGGTTCCGCAGCAGGTGGTGGTGCCGGTTGAGCGCGCCGATGTCGGGTGCGTTGTTGATAGCACCGGTTGGGCGGTAAGCCAGCTGAACGAGGCCGTTAACGCGGCGGCGCGCTATACGTTTGATCTGGCTGCCGAGAGCCCATTACGGGCAACGCTTTTCCGTGTCGCCGACGATGAGCATGTGTTGGTGGTGGTGGTGCACCATATCGCGGCTGATGGCTGGTCGTTGGGGCCGTTGGTGCGCGATCTGGGCGTCGCCTATGCCAGCCGGTGCGCCGGGCGCGCGCCGGGGTGCATTGGCGGTGCAGTACGCCGATTACACGTTGTGGCAGCGCACTCAGTTGGGGGATTTGGCCGATCCTGACAGCCGGATCAACGCACAGCTGGCCTATTGGCAGGACGCGTTGGCGGGGATGCCTGAGCGGCTGGAGTTGCCGACTGATCGGCCCTATCCGTTGGTGGCCGATTATGTCGGTGCCGCTGTGGCGGTGGGGTGGCCGGCGCAGTTGCAGCAGCGGGTGGCTCGGGTGGCTCGGGAGCATAACGCGACCAGTTTCATGGTGGTCCAGGCTGGCCTGGCGGTGCTGCTGTCCAAGCTCAGTGCGAGTTCTGATGTGGCGGTGGGGTTCCCGATCGCGGGCGGGGTGATTCAGCACTCGATGAGTTGGTGGGTTTTCGTCAACACGTTGGTGTTGCGGGTGGATCTGGCCGGTGATCCCAGCGTGGCGGAGGTGCTGGGTCAGGTGCGTCGGCGCAGCCTGGCCGCCTATGAGCACCAGGGTGTGCCTTTTGAGGTGCTGGTGGAGCGGCTCAACCCGACCCGAAGTTTGACCCATCATCCGTTGGTGCAGGTGTTGTTGGCCTGGCAAAACAACGGCACCCCGGAACTGGGCTTGGGTGATGTACAGGTCACGCCGTTGCCGGTCGACACCCATACCGCCCGGGTGGATTTGGTGTTCTCCCTGTCCGAACAATGGGACGAGGCCGGTGCGCCGGCGGGGATCGACGGGACGGTGGAATTCCGCACCGACGTCTTCGATGCGGCCAGCATCGAAGTACTCGTCGAGCGTTTACGGCGAGTATTAATCGCAATGACCGCCGACCCAACGCGGCGGCTGTCGTCGATCGATGTGCTCGACGCGGCCGAGCGTGCCCGCCTGAACGAGTGGGGCAACCGGGCGGTGTTGACCCGGCCCGCACCGGCACGGGTATCGGTTCCGGTGTTGTTCGCCGACCAAGTCGGGTGCGCTCCCGAGGCGATCGCGCTGAGCTTCCAGGGCCGCTCCATGACGTATCGGGAGCTCGACGAGTCCTCAAACCGGTTGGCGTACTTGCTGTGCGACTACGGAGCCGCCCCGGGACAATGCGTGGCGCTGCTGTTCCCCCGGTGCGCGCAGGCCATCGTGGCGATGCTGGCGGTGCTCAAAACCGGGGCGGCCTATGTGCCGATCGACCCCGCCCTGCCCGATGCCCGGATCGACTTCATGCTCACCGACGCCACGCCGATTGCCGCGATCACCACCACCGATCTGCGTCCGCGACTGGACAGCTGGGATGTGCCGGTGGTGGATGCCTGCGATGGCGCTCTCGGGGCTCAGCCCCGTACCGCCCTCGCGGTGCCGGCGGCGGAGAACATCGCCTACATCATCTACACGTCGGGTACCACGGGAGCCCCGAAAGGTGTTGCCATTCCGCACTACAACGTCGCCTGGCTGATCGAGTCACTTGATCAAGCGCTGCCACCGGGGCGCGTGTGGACGCAGTGTCATTCCTCCGCCTTCGACTTTTCGGTCTGGGAGATCTGGGGTGCGCTGCTGGAGGGTCGGCGGTTAGTGGTGGTGCCGGAGTCGGTGGCCGCCTCGTCGGAGGACTTCCGCGCGTTGCTGGCCGCAGAAAAGGTCAGCGTGTTGACCCAGACACCGTCATCGGTGGCGATGCTGCCGGCGGAGGGGTTGGAGTCGGCTGCGTTGGTGGTGGCCGGGGAGGCCTGCCCGACTGAGGTGGTGGAGCGGTGGGCGGCGCCGGGGCGGGTGATGGTCGATGCCTACGGACCGACAGAAACCACGGTATGTGCCTCGATCAGTACGCCACTGGTCCCGGGTTCGGCGGTGCCGATCGGTTCGCCGATCTCGGGTGCCGCAATGTTCTTGCTGGACAAGTGGTTACAGCCGGTGCCGACCGGTGTAGTCGGAGAGTTGTACCTGGCCGGTCGCGGAGTGTCCGTAGGGTACGTGCGCCGGGCCGGGTTGACGGCGTCGCGATTTGTGGCCTGTCCGTTCGGCGGGCTGGGAACACGGATGTATCGCACCGGCGACCTGGGTCGGTGGGGTGATGACGGGCAGGTGCAATACGTTGGGCGCGCCGATGAGCAGGTCAAGATCCGCGGTTACCGCATCGAACTCGGCGAGGTGCAGGCGGCATTGCTTGCGCTGCAGGGGATCGATCAGGCGGTGGTGATCGCCCGCGAAGACAGGCCCGGCGACAAACGGCTGGTGGGCTACATCACCGGGACCGCCAACTCTGCCGAGATCCGCGCTCAGCTGACCAACCGGCTCCCGCCCTACATGATCCCGACCACGGTGATGGTGCTGGAGACACTGCCGCTGACACCCAACGGCAAACTCGACACCCACGCCCTGCCGGCACCCGAATACCAGGATGCCGACCGCTACCGCGCCCCGGCCAGTCCTCTCGAGGAAACCCTGGCCGGCATCTACGCCCAGGTACTCGGGCTCGAGCGCGTCGGGGTCGACGATTCCTTCTTCGATCTCGGTGGCGACTCGCTGTCGGCGATGCGCCTGATCGCCACCATCAACACCAGCCTGGATGCCGACTTGGCGGTGTCCACCGTGTTCCACGCGCCGTCGGTGTCATGCCTGAGTCAGCAGTTGGAGAGCGATGGCGGCTCGATGGAAGCAACCCCGCTTACCGGCCCCAGCTTTGCGTCCGTGCACGGCCGCAACGCCGTTGAGGTCTACGCGGGCGATCTCACGTTGGACAAGTTCATCGACGCCGCAACCCTGAACGGCGCGCCGACGCTGCCCGGACCGAGCGCCGAGGTGCGGACAGTCTTGCTGACCGGGGCGACCGGTTTCCTTGGGCGGTATCTGGCCCTGCAGTGGCTCGAGCGCATGGAATCGGTCGGCGGCATCCTGATCTGTCTGGTGCGAGCGGAGTCCAACGAAGATGCGCGGCGGCGTCTGGAAAAGACGTTCGACAGTGGCGACCTGAAACTATTACGCCACTTCCAGGAGTTGGCTGCCGATCATCTGCAGGTCATTGCCGGCGACAAAAGCGAGGCGAACTTGGGCGTGGACGAGCAGACCTGGCAGCGGCTGGCCGCCACCGTCGATCTGATCGTCGATCCCGCGGCCGTGGTCAGCAGCGTTCTGCCCTACGCCGAGCTGTTCGGGCCCAACGTAGTGGGGACCGCCGAACTGATCCGGTGCGCTCTCACTACGAAGCTCAAGCCTTACATCTACGTGTCGACGGCCAACGTGGGCGACCAGATTGAGCCGTCGGCGTTCACCGAGGATGCCGACATCCGCGTCATCAGCCCCGCGCGGATCAACAACGGCGGCAACGTCAACGGCTACGGAACCAGCAAATGGGCCGGCGAGGTGCTGCTGCGCGAGGCCAACGACCTGTGCGGGCTGCCGGTCACAGTGTTCCGTTGCGGCATGATCCTGGCCGGCACCACTTATGCGGGTCAGCTGAACGTGTCGGACATATTCACTCGGATGGTGCTGGGCCTGGTAGCCACCGGCATAGCGCCGACTTCGTTCTACCCCGTTGGCGCCCAAGGTAATCGGCGACGGGAACACTTTGACGGGTTGCCCGTCGAATTCGTCGCCGAGGCGATCACCACGCTGGGTGCTCGGGCAATCGATGGGTTCGACACCTATCACGTGATGAATCCGCATGACGACGGCATCGGAGTCGACGAGTACGTCGACTGGTTGATCGAGGCCGGTTACCCGATCGAGCGCATCGATGACTTCGGGGAGTGGTTACAGCGGTTTGAGACCGCCCTGCGTGCCCTGCCGGAACGACAGCGTCAGCACTCGCCGCTGTCGGCGTTGCCGTTGCGAAACTCCAATCATTCGATCGAATTTCGGCCGGCACGACCGGCGCGCGGCTTCCTCGCGTCGGCCGACCGATTCCGTGCTGCGGTGCAAGAGGCGAAAGTCGGCCCTGACAAGGACAGCCCGGACATCCCGCACGTCTCGGCACCGATCATCATCAAATATGTGACCGACCTACAGCGGCTCGGATTGCTTTAGGCCGCTTGAGGACGTTCGCATACGGCTATTTCGCGTCACGAATCAAGCTTCGCCAGAGCGGCATCGGCAATGGCGAATACTTCATCAGCGTCATAGAGGTCCCTGGCGAATGTGACATTGCCGGTGAGGCGGCCGTGCAACCTGAATACAGTGAAAAGAACCGTTTGGGATTTGGTGGTGCCGGTGCCGGACTCGACCTGAGCGCAGATTGCCGGAGATTTGATGCTACCGATGTTTGTCACGGCGCAGGAAACGTCCTGAAACGGTCCGCGGTGCAGGACAGGAAGCGACGCAGCACGGGCACCGGTTCTTAAAAGTTTCTGCTGGTTAGCGGACAAGAAACCGATGACCCGGGTGAGCCAGTAATCGATTCCCCAGCGAAACCAGCGAAATTGCCGGGCGACCTGTGAATGCAGCGGCGCTCCGCGCCGCAATTGCACAGACAGGCTGCCGGTGAAATTGCCGGGTACGGTATGTGGCAAACCGGGTGAATAGCGGGCGAGATCGGTGGGGACGGCGATACAGACGCGCGATTTCTCGGGGTGGGCCGAGAGCATTGCTTCGCCGACCGCGAGGCAAACGTATTGGTGAAGCGAGAGACCAAGGGCGTGGGCCTTGTCCAGGATCCGAGTCGTCTCCTGCTCAGAGAATCGATACGTCCGGGACGCGTAGCCCTTATCGTGGGGAATCGGCGTCTTGCCATGGGTGAGGTCGACTGTTTTGCGGGCTTGCTTCAGACCCGCCCTTGCGAGAAAGCTGAGGAAATAGAACGGCAACAGAGTCAGTCCGACTAGAGGGGCGGTGGAATGGAAGCGGCCCGCTGTATGGTCCGCTTTCTGGTCAACAGTGGCGCATTCACCGTCGGTGGTGGCGAGCCAATATTCGATCCACTGCAGGGCGCCGCGTCCGCTGGTGAACGCGTGGCTCATCTGGAAGCAGACTTCCCTATCCCCGACCCGCGAGACCTGAATGGGTAACGGGGGCCGCAGGGCATGAGCGGGCAAAAGTAATTCCTCGAAGGAGAATGGCTGTGAGAAGTGTGCGCGCTGTTGGTCGAGGGCGGCGGTGAGCTCGGCAGAATCGACAGATTCCCACGAATAGGACTTACCAATAGGTTTGAGGCCTACTTGTAAGGCAGCGTTTCGCCGCACCAGAGATTCGTAGGAAGCCCACAAGCGATCGGGATCGTAGTCTTCGCGAAATTTGACCACGAATGCGATGTCTTCGCCACGCAGTACCGGCTCCAGTGCGTGGATGAGCAAGCTGCCAACACGGCCTACGTCCATATCGCTCTCCAGGTTGATCGGCAAAGCGCGCACGATGGCTTTTAAGCGTACCGGCTCATCAGGCCCAGTTGAGAACTCTTGGTATACCTCAAAATATGGGCCGGTCGGCCCGCCCCGGGCCGTGAATACCTGACCGCTACGGCTTCCGAACGGATGGTGTTCCACGACTGGGGCCGACCACCATGGTGCAGCCGGTTCACCGACTCGGTGTCGGTGAACCGATGCTTGCGCGCGGGCGCGCCACCAAGCGTCCCGGTCGCTTCCGAGAATGCGGTTTCCACTTTTCGGAAACCTGTTATACGGTTCAGTGAGCAATATTCTGTTGGCGGATTGTGGACGATCCTGGAGGATCCCTCGATGCAGAAGGCACTTGCCCCCGAGATCTCTACCTGGCCCGATGAGAGCCCGCAGCTGATCGGCAGCCGATGCGGCAGCTGTGATGCCACCACCTTCCCGGTGCAGCAGTGGTGCCCGCGGTGCAGCGCCGGCGAGATGTCCGAGGTGCTGTTGCCCCGCCGCGGGACGCTGGTGGCGTGGACCACCCAGGGCTTCCCGCCCGGAGCCCCCTATGCCGGCCCGACCGGCAAGGACTTCGTGCCGTTCGGCGTCGGGTTGGTCCAGCTCGACGACGTCATCCGCGTCGAGGGCCGGCTGACCGAGAACGACCCGGCCAAGCTGCAGTTCGGGCAGGAAGTCGAGCTCATCATGGTGCCGCTCACCACCGACGACGAGGGCGCCGAGATTATGACCTTCGCGTTCCAGCCGGTCTAGACGGACCTATGGCGATCGCGAGGGCGGCGCAGCCGGGCGAAGCGGGTCGCCACCATCTATCCAGGGAGGATTTGAGATGACCAACGACGTCGCCATCATCGGCGTGGGCCTCCACCCGTTCGGCAGGTTCGAAAAGACCGCGATGCAGATGGGCGCCGAGGCCGTGCAGCTCGCGCTCAAGGACGCCGGCGTGGACTGGAAGGACATCCAGTTCGGCTTCGGCGGCAGCTACGAAGTCTCCAATCCCGACGCGGTGACCCGCCTGGTCGGCCTGACCGGCATCACGTTCACCAACGTGTTCAACGCCTGCGCCACCGCGGCCAGCGCGATCCAGCAGACCGCCGACACCATCCGGCTGGGCAAGTACGACATCGGCATCGCCATCGGACTCGACAAGCATCCGCGCGGCGCGTTCACCGATGACCCCGCCAAGCTGGCGCTGCCGCAGTGGTACGCCAACAACGGTCAGTTCGTCACCACCAAGTTCTTCGGGATGAAGGCCAACAAATACATCCACGACCACAACATCTCGCAGGAGACACTGGCGCGGGTGGCCAACAAGAACTTCCGCAATGGTGCGCTGAACCCGAATGCCTTCCGGCGCAAGGAGATCTCCGTCGAGGAGATCCTCAACTCGCCCGCGCTCAACTACCCGCTAACGCAGTACATGTTCTGCGCGCCCGACGAGGGCGCCGCCGCGGTCATCATGTGCCGCGCGGATATGGCCGAGAAATTCACCGACAAGCCGGTCTACGTGCGCGCCTGCGAGATTCGGACCCGGCGCTTCGGTGCCTACGAGGTGCACGCCACGTCGGCGCCGCTGGACGAGGACGCCTCACCGACGGTGTATGCCGCCAAGGCGGCCTACGAGGCTGCCGGTATCGGCCCGGAGGACATCGACGTCGCGCAGCTGCAGGACACCGACGCCGGCGCCGAGGTGATCCACATGGCCGAGACCGGTCTGTGCGCCGACGGCGAGCAGGAGAAGCTCCTGGCCGACGGCGCCACCGAGATCCACGGCTCGATGCCGGTCAACACCGACGGCGGGCTGATCGCCAACGGCGAGCCGATTGGCGCGTCGGGACTGCGGCAGGTGCACGAACTGGTGCGGCAGTTGCGCGGTGAGGCGGGGGAGCGTCAGGTACCCGGCGACCCGCGTGTCGGTCTGGCCCAGGTGTACGGCGCGCCCGGCACCGCATCGGCGACCATTCTGTCGCTTTAAATCGCTGAGCTTCAGGTTAAATCGCCGGACCCAGAAGATCGTCCGCGTCGCGGATGACGTAGCCGTAGCCCTGCTCGGCCAGGAAGCGCTGCCGGTGCGCGGCGTACTCGGCGTCCAGGCTGTCGCGCGCCACCACGGAATAGAAGATGGCGCCGCCACCGTCGGACTTGGGCCGCAGCAGCCGGCCCAGCCGTTGCGCCTCCTCTTGGCGTGATCCGAATGTTCCCGAGACCTGCACTGCCACAGAGGCTTCCGGCAAGTCGATGGAGAAGTTGGCGACCTTGGACACCACCAAAGTGGACAGCTCGCCGCGGCGGAAGGAGTCAAAGAGTTCTTCGCGTTCCTTGGTGCGGGTGGATCCCTGGATCACCGGGGCGTTCAGCTCGGCACCGAGTTCGTCGAGCTGATCGAGATAAGCGCCGATCACCAGGGTCTGTTCGCCAGGATGCTTTGCCAGGATCGATTTGACCACAGCGATTTTGGTGTGCACCGTCGAGCACAGCTTGTAGCGCTCGTCGGGTTCGGCGGTGGCGTAGATCATCCGCTCGTTGTCGGTCATGGTGACCCGCACCTCGACGCACTCGGCGGGCGCGATCCATCCCTGCGCCTCGATGTCCTTCCATGGCGCGTCGTAGCGTTTCGGGCCGATCAGGGAGAACACGTCGCCCTCGCGGCCGTCCTCGCGGACCAGCGTGGCGGTCAGGCCCAGGCGCCGCTTGGACTGCAGGTCGGCGGTCATCCGGAACACCGGCGCCGGCAGCAGGTGGACCTCGTCGTAGATGATCAGTCCCCAGTCGCGGCTGTCGAAGAGCTCAAGGTGCCGGTACTCGCCCTTGGTGCGGCGGGTGATCATCTGGTACGTCGAGATGGTGACGGGCCGGATCTCCTTGCGTTCGCCGGAGTATTCGCCGATCTCGTCCTCGGTGAGCGACGTGCGGGCGATTAGCTCGCGTTTCCATTGCCGCGCCGCGACGATATTGGTGACCAGAATCAGCGTTGTCGCACCGGCTTTCGCCATCGCGGCCGCCCCTACCAGCGTCTTACCGGCGCCGCACGGAAGCACCACCACGCCCGACCCGCCGGACCAGAACGAGTCGGTGGCCATCTGCTGATAGTCGCGCAGGTGCCAGCCGTCCTGGGCCAGGCTGATCGGATGCGCCTCACCATCGACATAACCCGCGAGATCCTCGGCGGGCCAACCGATCTTGAGCAGCATCTGCTTGACGCGGCCGCGCTCGCTGGGGTGGACGATGACGGTGTCGTCGTCGATCCGGGCGCCGAGCATCGGGGCAATCTTCTTGTTGCGCAACACCTCTTCGAGCACCGCTCGATCCAGGCTCACCAGCATCAGGCCGTGCGCGGGGTTCTTCACCAGCTGCAGGCGGCCGTAGCGGGCCATGGTGTCGACGATGTCGACCAGCAGCGGTTGGGGCACGGCGTAGCGCGAGAAGCTGACCAGCGCGTCGACCACCTGTTCGGCGTCATGACCGGCGGCGCGCGCGTTCCACAGCGCCAACGGGGTGATGCGGTAGGTGTGCACGTGTTCGGGCGCACGTTCCAACTCGGCGAACGGCGCGATCGCGGCGCGCGCCGCACCGGCCTGCTCGTGGCCCACCTCGAGCAGCACCGTCTTGTCGGACTGCACGATCAACGGTCCGTCAGTCAATGGCGCCACTCCTCCTCAGCTGTGTTCATCTCGGCGGGCATGCCAACCATTATCGGCCGGTGGCCGACACGACCGACGTGATGCGGTGGATGGCGAAGTCCCGCAGCCGTCCGGATGCGGAGTCAAAGGCCACCAGCTGGCCGCCCTTGATGGTGATGGGCGACACGACCCGCTGGGTGGCCACGCCCGCCGCATCCAGATAACCGATCACCAGAGTGTCTTGTTCCTTGGCCGCGCGCTGCAACTGCGTCATGGTGACCGCCGGATCGACGCGGATGTTGCCGAACGGGGCGGCGGTCACCTTGCGCAGCACCGCGACCACCGCGTTGAGGCTCTCGCTGTTGGGACGCCGGACCGGGCGATACGGCCGGCGCTGCTGCGGTGTGGCCACCCGGGCGCCGCGCGGACGGACGTCGACGATGGCGCCCGAGGAATCCTCGGCCGCGGGAGCGAAGCCCGCGGCCCGCAACGCGACGAGTACCTCGCCGATCGGCGCCGGCGACACCGCGACCGTTGGCGCCAGGGCCCGCAACTGCACCTCTTCGGTCGCCGGTGCGGCCACTGCCTGGGCCAGCAGCGCCGGGTCCTCGCAGCGCACGAACGACGCGGCCATGCCAATCCGCAGCTGCCCATGCCGTCGCGCGACATCATCGATGAGGTAGGTAAGCCCTTGGGGCACCGGCGTTTTGGAATGCTTGGCAAACAGGGAGTGCATCCAGTCGCGGGTCTTGCCGACATCGAGTGCATGCCGGATCGACTGCTCGCTGACCCGGTACACCATCGCGGTGCCGGCCGATTCGACGGTGGCCACGACGGCCAACTGCTCGGCCAGGTCGCGTTCCAGCGGCCCGGGCACGACCACGGTCAGGTCCGCCTGCACCAGGAAGTGGTCGACCGGTTGGGGCAGTGCCCGGTTCATCGCATCGATCGCGACCCGCGGATCGCCGTCGTCGTCCAGCAGCGCGCGGCCGGGCGTGCTGATCGCGCCGCGGCCGACCAGGCCCAGGGCGTTGCTCTCGGTGAGCAGATCACCGACGGGCCCGGGCTGCAACCGCTTGGACCACCGCGGACGCCGCCAGATCAGCGCGGCCGAGGCTTCCGCGGCGTTGACGCCAGCGCCGGGTGGCAACTCGGCCAGCATGCCGAGCAACAGCCGGCGGTCCAGCGGGGCGGCCGTGGAGTACAGGCCGTCGGTGAGGGCCCCGTAGGGCTTGGCGTCAGGGCCGCGACTGCCGATCAGCGCCGGCCGGCCGGGCAGGTCGAGCCAGCTGCCGGCCAACAGCTGCCAGCGCTCGGCGGCCGACATCGCGGCGTACCGGTCGGTGGCGATCGTCGGCGCCCAGTACGGTGCCTCGCCGTTGACCGGCTCGGGATCGGGCATGCCGCTGGCGATCAATCCGGCTGCCGCCGCTACTTCGAGGATCAAACCCAGCCGCGGCTCTTCGATGCCGGTAACCTTGCTCAGCCGCTTGACGTCACGAATGCCCAGGCCGCCACTGCGCAACTCGGAAACCGGTGCGGCGGAAAGGGTTTCGAGCAGGACATCGACCTCTCGCAGCAAGTCGATGACGGCCCCGGCGGCCGCGGCGTCGGCGTCGCCGGGCGTGGTGGTCGACACCACCGGGTCGGGCGCGGTCAACAGCATGGGGCCGGGCTGCTCGCCGCGCAGCACCTGCCCGACGTGGCGGGGCAGGATCACCGTCTCGGCGTCGATGCGCCGCAGCAGGCCCATGGCCAGCAGCTGGGGCACCGGCCGGTCGGCGGGGGCGCCGGGCGCGGCGTCGCGGGTGCGGCCCATAGGGGAGCCCTCGAGGAGTTTCTGTAAAACGTCGAGCTGCGCCTGGTTGAGGTCGTCGATCAAGGCGGCGATCTGCTCGGCGCTGCGCGAGGAGTCCTCGAGCATGACCTGGCCCGGATGCCATGGCATTCCCGTCACGGCGTCGGCGGCCACCCGCAGCGCGGCCTCTCCCCAGACCAGGGCGCGTTGCCGGAGGTCGTCGACCGCGTCGAGAACGTCGGCTTCAGGGGCGCGGTCGCCGATCAGCGCCAGCAGCTTGGCGGTCGGCACCGGCTCGGCGTCGGCCTGCAGCACCAGCAGCGCGTCGAGTACGGCCAGCCGCAGGAAGTCGAGGTCGTCGGTGCCGGCCTTGATCGACTGGCGGGCCTGGGCGCGCGCGGCCAGCGCGGCGATGCTGCCGGGTGGGGGCTGGGCGAGGTCCGGCCGCAATTCCAACAGTCGGATCAGCCGCTCATCGGACAACTCGGCCAGCCACGACCCCAGCGGGATATCCGGGGTGTTCTCGGTCATTGCTGACCAGCGTAAAGCAGGTTGCGGCTGCCCAGCAGACCGCGACGAGCCATCCGCTCACCAGGGCGGTGACCGACGGCGGCGACGGCAACGCGTCTCGAACTCCGGTCTTGCGCCACATGCCGTTGGGCCACCTGTCAGAATGGACCACGTGGCTGACACTGCTGAGGGCAAAGCACGCAAGACCAAGTACGTCGACAACGGCTGGCCGACGACGGACCCCGACGACCATGCGGTCAGTGAACTCGTGACCGACCGCACGGGTGCGCTGTCGCCCTTCGGCGAGCTGGTGTTCCCGCTGCCCTCCACCGATCTGCCCTACCTGCACCCGGTCACCGTCGTCAATCGGTAGGCCTCCGGATGGCCAGGGCCTCTGACGCCTCCAAAGCCCCGGCGACCTGGGCGTCGGGAGATTCCGGCTCGGGCGCCCTGTCACACCTGGACGACCACGGGGCGGCGCACATGGTTGACGTCAGCGAGAAGGTGGCCACCAAGCGCACCGCGGTCGCCGCGGGTGTCCTGCGCACGTCGGCGCAGGTGGTGGCGCTGATCTCGACGGGCGGCCTGCCCAAGGGCGACGCGCTGGCCACGGCGCGGGTGGCCGGCATTCAGGCCGCGAAGCGCACCAGCGACCTCATCCCGCTGTGTCATCAGCTCGCGCTCACGGGGGTCGACATCGACTTCACCGTGGGCGAGTCTGAGATCGAGATCATCGCAACGGTGCGAAGCACCGACCGCACGGGGGTAGAGATGGAAGCGTTGACGGCCGTCAGCGTCGCGGGGCTGACGCTCTACGACATGATCAAGGCGGTAGACCCGGCGGCACGGATCGACGACATTCGAGTGCTGCGCAAGGAAGGCGGCAAAACCGGAAGGTGGGCGCGCCCATGAGCTCCCGTTCAGCCCGCGTCATCATCGCCTCGACCCGTGCGTCGTCGGGGGTGTACGACGACCGATGCGGTCCGATCATCGCCGAATGGCTTTCAGAGCGGGGCTTTTCGGCCGTGCAGCCCGAGGTGGTCGCCGATGGGCCGCCGGTCGGCAAGGCGCTCCGCACGGCGATCGACGCCGACGTCGACCTGATCATCACCTCCGGTGGCACCGGCATCTCGCCCAGCGACAGCACGCCGGACCAGACCGTGGCCGTCGTCGATTACCTGATTCCGGGGCTGGCGGAGGCGATCCGCCAGTCGGGCCTGCCGAAGGTGCCCACGTCGGTGCTGTCGCGGGGGGTGTGCGGGGTAGCCGGCCAGACCCTGATCGTCAACCTGCCGGGTTCGCCCGGAGGGGTGCGCGACGGCCTTGGAGTGCTCGCCGATGTGCTGGACCACGCGCTCGATCAACTCGCCGGCAAAGATCACCAGCGATGACACTCGTCGTGCGCGCAGCCATGACCGAGCACCCGATTTCGCTGGCTGAACATGAGGAGTTGGTGGGCCATCAGTCGGCCGGGGCCGTCGTCGGCTTCGTCGGCATGATTCGCGACCACGACGGCGGACGGCGGGTGGTGCGGCTGGAGTACTCCGCGCACCCTTCGGCCGACCAGGTCATCGCCGACGTGGTGGCCGACGTGGCCCAGCAATCCAGCGGCGTGCGTGCCGTCGCCGCCAGCCACCGAATTGGCGCGCTGCGCATCGGGGAGGCGGCGTTGGTGGCGGCGGTCGCAGCCGATCATCGGCAAGCCGCGTTCGCCACCTGCGCGCACCTGGTGGACACCATCAAGGCCCGGCTACCGGTGTGGAAGCACCAATTCTTCGCCGACGGCACCGAAGAGTGGGTGGGCTCGGCCTGACGCCCTAGGCGCGGTCGGCCGCCGGAATGGTCCGCGTGCCCGACACGCCCCGAACAGGAGGGTTTTCGGGGCGTGCGGGGAGTGTGGCGGTGTCAGGCGCCGGGCGACGGCTGTGCCAGAGCGTCCAGCGCGTCGTTTCCCTGAACGTCCTGCGCCCGGATCGCGTCCCACAGTTGCTGGGTGTAGCCGGCGTCGGCGACATGCTGCGGCATGCCGGCCGGTACGAAACCGTGGAAGTCGCTGTCCACCGCGGGCGGTGCGTCCGCCAGGGGTGCGGGCGGCGGCGCGTCGGCCGGAGGTGCTGGCGGCAGGTCCACCGGAGGCGCGAGCGGAACGGCGTCCGCCGGGGGAGCGGGCGGCAGGTCCGCCGGCGGTGGCGGAGCGTCGGGCGGCGCCGGCCGGTCGAACGAGGCCAGTTGCACCGGAGCGGGCGGCGGGGGCGGCGGAGCGTCCGGCGGGGGCGCGTCCGCGGGTGGCGCCAGCGGCGCCGGGGCGCCGTTGATTCCGGGCGCGTCCAGGCTGGCCGGCGCGGGCACCTCACGCTGGGTGGGACCCGACAACGGGCCGCCGCACACGGGCCAAGCGCCACGACCCTGGGTGGCGAGCACCCGCTCGGCGACGGCGATCTGCTGTTCCCTGGTGGCGAGTTCGGCCGACGGGGCGTACTGGCCACCGCCGTGCGAGGCCCAGGTGCTTGCGCTGAACTGCACGCCGCCGTGGTAGCCGTTGCCGGTGTTGATGGCCCAGTTGCCGCCGGATTCGCAATGGGCTACCTGATCCCATTCGCCGTCGGTGGCCGCGGCCGCTTGGCCGGCAAGGGCGATGCTGCCGCCACCAAGAACTGCGCCGGTAACGGCGATCTTGGCAACGCTGATGTTCGAACTGCTGGGCTTACGGTGACGTCCACTCATACGCGCCGGTGTATTCCTCTCTCGTCACGCGCCTGCGAGGTCAGCTGTCGGGTTCGGGTTGGAGAGGCCACCCGGCCAACGTGGTCTGTAAAGCGAGACGACGCCGGCTTCACCCCTAGGAGCCGCGAGCGGCCCCAGTCCGATCACGGTGGACCGGTGGGTCCCCCGTCTCCATCCATGTAGTTTGGTGGCCCCCGCCTATTGGATGGAGCTCGGCGCGATAGGGAGGGGAGGTCCGCCAATCGGGATGGCTGGCGAGCCTTCGGAGACGGTAACGGTTTCTGTTGGTCGCGTCACGTTCTGCGAAACCCGGCGTTTCCCTCTCGGCCATCTGCGAAAACCGCAGGAGCACACAATGTTTGCGCAGGTCATGAGGGGCGATATCGGAGCGTGATCGCGCCGTTATCGTTCCGTTACGTGACGTATTTCACAGTTTCAGCCGCCGGAAAAGGGCGGCAGAACATCGATCGTGTCACCGGATTGCAACGCCGCGGTCTCGTCGCGGACGGCGATCCCGTCGCGCAGGTACGAGCACCGGGTCAACACGGTGGCCAGGCGAGACCCGCGAACGGCGAGCCGGTCGACCAGCTCGGAGACCGTCGTGCCGGGGCGCAGCACCACCGTCTCCGACTCGACGCCGGCGGCCGCGCGGGCGGCCGCGAAATAGCGCACCGTCACCTGGATTCCGTTTGCTTGGACAGGAGCCTGTCCCATGGGGCTAGCCACCGATCGCGCTCATCGGGCGGTCGGGCTGGATGAAGTTCGGGTCGTTGATGCCGTGACCGGCGGGCTTGCCCCACATCGCGATGCGCCACGCCGCCTCGATCGCGTCGTCGGGTGCACCGCCGCGCAGCAGCCCCCGCAGGTCGGTCTCCTGTTCGGCGAACAGGCAGCTGCGAATCTGGCCGTCGGCCGTCAACCGGGTGCGGTCACACGCCGCGCAGAAGGCGTGCGAGACCGAGGCGATGACGCCGAACTTTCCGTTCGGTGTGCCCGGGCCGGTGTCGATCAGCCAGAGCTCGGCGGGCGCCGATCCGCGCGGTGCCGGGTCGGGCCTCAGCCGAAAGTGTGGGCGTAGCGCCGCCAGCACGTCGTCGGCGCTCAGCGCCGCGTCGCGGCGCCATTGGTGCCCGGCATCCAGCGGCATCTGCTCGATGACGCGCAATTGGTAGCCGTGCTCGAGGCAGAACCGCAACAGTCCCACCACGTCCTCGCGTCCGGTGGCGGGGTCGAGCACGGCGTTGACCTTCACCGGCCGCAGGCCGGCCTCGTTGGCGGCGACCAGGCCGGCCAGCACGTCGTCGAGCCGGTCCCGTCGGGTGATGGCCGCAAAGTTCTGCCGGTCCACGCTGTCCAGCGAGACGTTGACGCGGTTCAGGCCGGCGGCGGCGAGCCCGGCGGCGCGCCGCGCCAGCCCGACACCGTTGGTGGTCAGCGAGATCTCGGGGCGAGGCTGCAGCGCGGCGGCCGCGGCGACCACCTCCTCGAGGTGGCGCGCCAGCAGGGGTTCGCCGCCGGTGAACCGCACGCTGGTCACCCCCAGCCGGGTGACGGCGATGTGCATCAGCCTGGCCAGCTCGGCGGCAGTGAGCAACTGCTCACCGGGCAGCCAGTTCAGGCCCTCCGCCGGCATGCAATAGCTGCACCGCAGGTTGCAGCGGTCGGTCAGCGAGACCCGCAGATCGGTGGCGACCCGCCCATAGGTGTCCACCAACGGGCCGGCCGAGGGCGCATCCGTCGGGACGGCACGGTCACCGGCAGCGCCGTCGGCACGGCTCGGCACCGTCGGGACACCCAACGCTGTCAGGGTCATGCGGCCACCGGCGGCATGTAGTGGGGTGGCGAGCTGACCGGCACGATCTCCTTGCCCAGCGGCATCAATGACACCGGAATCAGTTTGAGGTTGGCCAGCGCCAGCGGAATGCCGACGATCGTGAGCGCCATCGCCGCCGCGCTGACCAGATGGCCGATCGCCAGCCAGACGCCGAACAGCACCACCCAGATGACGTTCCCGATCAGGGCGCCGGACCCCGCGGTCGGCTTGTCCACGATGGTGCGGCCGAACGGCCACAGGGCGTACGAGG
The DNA here is from genome assembly GCF_010731775.1 of Mycobacterium mantenii. Lineage (NCBI taxonomy): Bacteria > Bacillati > Actinomycetota > Actinomycetes > Mycobacteriales > Mycobacteriaceae > Mycobacterium > Mycobacterium mantenii. Next base: position 5,527,936 of record NZ_AP022590.1, read on the forward strand.
CGATGCGCAGCGACGCGAAGCCAAACGGGATGGTAATGATGAGCACGAAGCTGATGAGCGCCGCAGCCAGGTATCCGACGGCCATCCACAGGCCGCCGAAGACTAGCCAGATGACGTTCAGGATCAGGCGCATATCTCCTCCGCAGATACCACCAAGCGTACCGAGTACCCGATAACGGGGTGCTCGTTACCCGGGCATCCGAGTAGGATCAGACTCCTAATACGGCGTCCTGCGCAGGCGGGACGCTTATTGCGTTGCCTATTTCAATTGATCCGCTAGACAAGCAGGTGAGACCAGTGCCGACGGGCAAGGTTAAGTGGTACGACGCTGACAAGGGCTTCGGCTTCCTGTCTCAAGAGGACGGTGAAGACGTCTACGTCCGCTCGTCGGCGTTGCCCGCCGGGGTCGAGGGCCTCAAGGCGGGCCAGCGTGTGGAGTTCGGCATCGCCTCCGGACGGCGCGGACCGCAAGCGTTGAGCCTCAAGCTGATTGAGCCGCCGCCCAGCCTGACCAAGACTCGTCGCGAGGCGCCCGCCGAACACAAGCACAGCCCCGACGAGCTGCACGGCATGGTCGAGGACATGATCACGCTGCTGGAAAGCACCGTGCAGCCCGAGTTGCGCAAGGGTCGCTACCCGGACCGCAAGACCGCCCGTCGGGTTTCCGAGGTGGTCAAGGCCGTGGCGCGGGAACTCGACGCCTAGCCGGCCGGTGACTCAGAACCGACTGCGCCTTGAAGCTACCGGGTGGTAACTTCGACCTCCGTAGGTGTGGTATTCGGGCCGGTAGTGGCTGCCCACACGTCGTGTGAGTCGTTAGCAAGGAGGCTGCGATGTCACAGCAAGCGCAGGTCACCGAGGAGCAGGCGAGAGCTCTCGCCGAGGAATCTCGCGAAAGTGGTTGGGATAAACCGTCCTTCGCCAAAGAGTTGTTCCTTGGTCATTTTCCGTTAGAGCTGATACACCCATTTCCCAAACCGTCCGATGCCGACGAGGAGCGCACCCGTGCGTTTCTCGACAAGGTGCGGCAATTTCTGGACACTGTCGACGGCCGTGTCATCGAGCGCGACGCGCAGATTCCCGATGAATACGTGAAGGGCCTGGCCGAATTGGGTTGTTTCGGCATGAAAATTCCGTCCGAATACGGCGGGCTGGGCATGTCGCAAGTTGCCTACAACCGCGCACTGATGATGATTTCGAGCGTTCATCCCAGTCTCGGCGCACTGCTGTCGGCTCATCAGTCGATCGGAGTACCCGAGCCGCTCAAACTCGCCGGAACCCCGGAACAGAAGCGGAAGTACTTGCCGCGGTGTGCTGCTGGGGCTATATCGGCGTTCCTACTCACCGAACCAGACGTGGGCTCAGACCCGGCACGCTTGGCCTCGACGGCCACACCCGTCGAAGAGGGGAAGGCTTACGAACTCGAGGGTGTGAAGTTGTGGACCACCAACGGCGTGGTCGCCGAATTGTTGGTAGTCATGGCCCGGGTGCCCAAGAGCGACGGGCACCGGGGTGGAATCAGCGCATTCGTGGTCGAGGCCGATTCGCCGGGGATCACCGTGGAGCGGCGTAACAAGTTCATGGGGCTGCGCGGTATTGAGAACGGCGTGACCAGGCTGCACCAGGTTCGGGTGCCCAGCGAAAATTTGATCGGCCGCGAAGGTGACGGGCTCAAGATCGCGTTGACCACCCTCAACGCTGGACGGCTGTCGCTGCCGGCGACCGCGACGGGAGCGTCCAAATGGGCGCTGAAGATCGCCCGCGAATGGTCTGGTGAGCGTGTGCAGTGGGGCAAGCCGCTGGCCAAACATGAAGCGGTGGCCGGCAAGGTCTCGTTCGTCGCCGCGACCAACTACGCGCTTGATGCGGTGCTCGAATTGTCTTCGCAGATGGCCGACGAGGGACGCAACGACATCCGCATCGAGGCGGCGTTGGCCAAGTTGTGGGCTAGCGAGATGGCCTGCACCGTCGGCGATGAGGTTTTGCAGATCCGCGGTGGGCGGGGCTATGAGACCGCGGAGTCGTTGGCCGCGCGAGGTGAGCGCGCGGTGCCCGTCGAGCAGGTGGTGCGGGACCTGCGGATCAACCGCATCTTCGAAGGATCCAGTGAGATCATGAGGCTGCTCATCGCCCGCGAGGCGGTCGATGCCCACCTCGCAGCGGCCGGCGACCTCGCCAAACCCGACACCGGCTTGCGGCAGAAGGCCGCCGCCGCGGTCGGCGCCAGCGGATTCTACGCGAAGTGGTTGCCACAGCTGGTCTTTGGCGAAGGTCAGCGACCAGGGGCGTACAACGAGTTCGGCCCGCTGGCGACGCACCTCCGGTTCGTCGAACGCTCATCCCGCAAGTTGGCCCGTAATACCTTTTACGGGATGGCGCGTTGGCAGGCCAAACTGGAGCAACGGCAGGGATTCCTCGGGCGCATCGTCGATATCGGTGCCGAGCTGTTCGCGATGTCCGCGGCGTGCGTGCGCGCCGAGGGCCAGCGTGTCGCCGATCCCACCGTCGGTCAACAGGCGTACGAGCTGGCCGAGACGTTCTGCCAGCAGGCGACCCTCCGCGTCGAAGCGTTGTTCCATTCGTTGTGGACCAACACCGACGGCAGCGATGTTCAGCTGACCCAAAATGTCCTGGAGGGCCGTTACGCCTGGCTGGAGGACGGGATCGTCGACCAGTCAGAAGGCACCGGGCCTTGGATCGCGCACTGGGAGCCCGGCGAGTCGACCGAGGCCAATTTGGCCCGGCGATTTTTGACGGTGTCCGCGCCGTCGGAGGCGAATCTGTAGCTTCGCGTTCGATTTCTCCTAGTTCATCGACAGCCGTCGCTGGGGCAGAATTGTCGTCATGGCCACCTACGTTGCCGGGACGGGCGAATTCACCCGCGACACCAACTACATCACCACCCGCATCACTGCCGACGGGCGCGACGGGTACCCGGTAGAGCCCGGCCGGTATCGGCTGGTCGTCGCCCGGGCGTGCCCGTGGGCGAACCGCGCGATCATCGTGCGCCGCTTGTTGGGCCTGGAAAGCGTTCTCTCCATTGGCTTTTGCGGCCCCACCCACGACGAGCGCAGTTGGACGTTCGACCTCGATCCGGGCGGCGTCGACCCGGTGCTGAAGATTCCGCGGCTGCAGGACGCCTACTTCAAGCGCTTTCCCGACTACCCCAAAGGGATCACGGTCCCGGCGATCGTCGATGTTCCAACCGGTGCGGTGGTCACCAATGACTTCGCGCAGATGACGCTGGATCTCTCGACGGAGTGGTCGGCCTATCACCGCGACGGAGCGCCCGAGTTGTATCCCGAGCACCTGCGCGCGGAAATCGATGAGGTGAGCAAGAGGGTCTACACCGAAATCAACAACGGTGTGTACCGATGCGGGTTCGCCGGTTCACAGCAGGCCTACGAAGCGGCCTACGACCGGTTGTTCACCGCGCTGGATTGGGTGAGCGAGCGGCTGAGCAATCAGCGATTCCTGTTGGGCGACACCATCACCGAGGCCGACGTGCGGTTGTTCACCACACTGGCCCGCTTCGACCCGGTCTATCACGGGCACTTCAAATGCAATCGCAGCAAGTTGAGTGAGATGCCGGTGCTGTGGGCCTACGCGCGCGACCTGTTCCAGACGCCGGGCTTCGGTGACACCGTCGACTTCGTCCAGATCAAGCAGCACTACTACATCGTGCACGCCGACATCAATCCCACCCGGATCGTGCCCAAGGGTCCCGACCTGACCGGCTGGCTATCCCCGCACGGGCGAGAAAGCTTGGGAGGCAAGCCTTTTGGCGCCGGAACGCCGCCCGGGCCGCCGGTCGATGGTGAACGCGTACCCGCCGGCCACGGGGCTTGAGCCACGCCGATGAGCCGCGCGGCTGATCCTCAAAAGGTCAGCCGCACGGACCATTCCGCGTGTGGGACATCGCGAAGCTCGCCGGCGGGATCGACCGCCAACGTCAGCAACTGCACCACGATCCCGGCCAGCCGCCCGCGATGCGGGTCGACCGAGGGGATCGTCACGGCGAACCGGGTGCCCGGCCGGAAGATGGTGCTGGTGGTGTTCGTGGGGTCGTCATATACCTGCAGCAGTCGCCACGGCGCCCGGTAGATCGCATCGGGTACCGACAACTGAATCGGGTAGCGCTCGCTGACCCGCAGCTCGCCCTGATTCTGCGGCGTCTCACAGTCCTCGAGGTTGAGCACGTTGCAGTACAGGTAGGGCCCCACCCGGGTTAGGTGACCGTGTGAATAAGCGCTGATCTCGGGGTGCCGCGGTCCGGTGCGGCCGACCAGCAGCCAGGTGCCGACGCCGGCGCCGACGCACAGGAGGGCCACCAGGCAGGCGAGCAGCACGGCCATCCCCCGCTTGCTTCCGGGTTTCACTCGGCTACCACCGCCGAAGCGCCGACACCCCGGCGCATGCCCTCCTGCTCGACCATAATCGGTCTATTTCCTCCCAGGCCGGGAATCAGTGAGTTGCCGCGGAAGCTGACAAGGGTCTGCGCCAAGCCCAGGATGAGCAGCGCAGTGACCGCGGTGAAGCCGACCCACAGTTCGGTGTACACCAACACGCCCAGCGCGCCGCCGAGGACCCAGGCCAATTGCAGCGTCGACTCCGAGCGCCCGAAGCCCGATGCGCGGGACTCCTCCGGCAGGTCGTTCTGCAGCGACGCGTCCAGCGACGCCTTCGCGATGGCGCTGGCCCCCGACGTGACCAGGGTGGCGATCACGGCCAGCATCAAGTTGCCGGCCACCGCGGCGGCCAGCGCGACCGCGCTCACCGCGACCGTGCAGCGCACCACGAGCACGGCGGGCCTGCCCAGCTTCAGGCGCGCACTGGTGAAGTTGCCGACGAAATTGCCGATCCCCGCCGCGGCGCCGATCATGCCGAGCATGGCGATCTGGGCCCAGCCGTTGGCCTGATGGGCCTTCGCGACGAACGCGGGATACAGGAACAAAAAGCCCACCATGACCTTGATGGTGCAGTTACCCCATAGCGAGGTGATGATGTTGCGGCCCAACGGTTGCCGAAGCGCGCCGCTGACCTCCTGATGCCAGCTGCGCCGCAACGGTTCACTGTCCTGGCGGTAGCTCAACGTGGCGGGAACCTCACCGGCCGTCACCTCGACCCAGCGTGGTATCCGCATGGACAGCGTGGCGCCGGCGATCGTCACCGCGATCACCACGAACAACGCCCCGGGCAGCTTGAACAGGTGGGTGCAGGCGAATTCCACACCACCGGCGATGGCACCGCCGACGATGGTGCCGCCCAGCAGGCCGAACATGGTCAGCCGGGCGTTGACCCGCACCAGGTCGATGGTCGGCGGCATCACCCGTGGTGTCACCGCGCTGCGCAGCACGCTGAACGATTTCGAGAACACCATCATCGCGAGCGCGCACGGATAGAGCACCCACGACGGGAAACTGCCGGTGGCGCCGTTGTAGTTCATGATCAGCAGCACCGCCAGTGCGGTGCGCAGGGCGAACGACGCGGCCAGCGCAACGCGGCGGCCGTGCTGCAACCGGTCCAGCGCCGGACCGATGAACGGTGCGACCACGGCGAACGGCGCGATGGTGATCAACAGGTACAGCGCGACCCGGCCCTTGCTCTCTCCGGTGGCCGCGGCGAAGAACAATGTGTTGGCCAGCGCGACGGCCATCGCGGCGTCGACGGCGAAGTTGGCCACCACCGGCCACGTCAGCGCCGTCAGGCCGGACTTGTCGGCGCCGTCGGCCGTCGCGGCGCGCTGCACCATCCAGTACATCCGCGAGCCCATTTCGCGGCTGCGCAGCGCGGCGGCGCGGGTGACGGTGATCCGCTCGCCGGAGACCGGACCGCGAGACGCCGTGCCGCTGCTGCGCTCCGGCTCCGGCTGATGGCCCAGCGGCGGCAGATAGCGGTTGGCGCTCGGCATCGGCGACGGGCGCCGCGTGCGCCGATCGGTGCTGTCGCCGGCAGGGTAGTTGGCCGCGCCCGGATGTTGGGAGGCGGCGCCGTTGCGGGGCCGGCGGCCCCGCTGAGAGGGCACACGGCCCGGATCGTTTTGCCGCCGTCCAGACACGTTCCGATTCTCCCCTATGCCGACTCCGTGCGTCTGCAGGTAACGGGGTGTGGCTCGCCAACCTAGTATTGGAAACGCAATGCAGAAAGAAGGCAGCGTGACCAGACCCAGCGAGGAGCCCTCCGTGGAATCCGCCGTGGCAACCGTGGACGACTGGCCGGAGGGCTTGGCGGCGGTGCTCACGGGCGCGGCAGACCAGGCGAGGGCCGCCGTCGTGGAGTTCAGCGGGCCGGAGATGGTCGGCGACTATCTGGGCGTCGGCTACGAAGACCCGAACACCGCGACCCACCGGTTCCTGGCGCACCTGCCCGGTTACCAGGGGTGGCAGTGGGCGGTCGTCGTGGCGGCCTATCCCGGCGCCGAGCACGCCACGATCAGCGAGGTGGTGCTGGTACCGGGGCCGACGGCATTGCTGGCACCCGAGTGGGTGCCATGGGAGCACCGGGTGCGGCCCGGGGATCTGAGTCCCGGCGATCTGCTGGCGCCCGCCACCGACGATCCTCGGCTGGTTCCCGGCTACACCGCCAGCGGGGACCTTCAGGTCGACGAGACCGCCGCCGAGATCGGGTTGGGCCGGCGTTGGGTGATGAGCGCCGAGGGCCGCGCGGACGCGGCCGAACGCTGGCGCACCGGCGATTACGGCCCCGACTCGCCGATGGCGCGATCCACCAAGCGGGTGTGCCTCGACTGCGGTTTCTTCCTGCCGCTGTCGGGATCCCTGGGGGCGCTGTTCGGGGTGTGCGGCAACGAATTGTCGGCCGACGGGCACATCGTCGACAAGCTGTACGGCTGCGGTGCTCACTCGGACACTCCGGCCCCGGCGGGCACCGGGTCGCCGGCGTACGAGCCCTACGACGACGGCCTGCTGGACCTCACCCAGGCACCGGTCGAGCCGTCGGCGCCGTCTGGAGAAGCGTCGGAGGCGCCGGAAGCGCAGGCGGAATCCGCGACCCAAGAGCCGGCGACTCAAGAGTCCGCGACTCAAGAACCCGCGACCGAGGAGTCCGCGATCCAAGAACTTGCGGCCCAGGAACCGGCGGCCCAAGAACCGGCGACCCAGGCGTCTCGGCCCGAGACACCGGCCGAGACGCCGGAAGGCCAGCAGCCGCCGCAGAGCGAAACGACGGACTAGCCGGTCTCGGCGGCGGCCTTGATGCGCGCCAGCGAGGCGTTCATGCCGTCGAGCAATTCACGCTCGAAGTTGGCTGTCCCGCCGAAGAGCGCATTCACCGACAGGTTCGAAAACGCGGTGACGCCGTTTTCGGCGTGACGGCTCTCGATCAGCCGGGTGCCCTCGCCGCTGGGCTCGAGCTCGTAGCTCCAGATGGTGTTGTTGGTGTCGACGCGGAACGCGAGCTTGCGGTCGGGAACGATCTCGACGACCGTGCACGTGGTCGGCCAGAACATGCGCTTGCGGCGGTTGAGGTTGAGGGTCCGGGTGCCCTGACGCACCGGGCCGAAGGGCTTCATCCAACGACACTGCGGACTCCACTGCGGCATTCGCCGCAGGTCGGAAATCAATCCCCACACCGTGGCGACCGGTGCGTTGATGTCGACGTGGGCTTGCAACAGCGGGGCTACCATCGCTCCTCCAGGGGTGCGAATTACTTGTGGTCGAGATAGTTTTCGAGGCCGGCCTGCGCGCCGCGTGCACCGCGACGGGCCGCGGCGAGCTGCAGCAGGAAGATGCTCGTGCCGAGCACCCCCACACCCAGCCCGGCCAGGGCCACCGGACGCCAACATTGCAGGGCGGGCACCAGGAAAGCGGCCGCCACCGCGGACAGCCAACCCAACGCGCCGAGCGCGATGAACGGCCACACCTGCAGCAGCGCGGCCGGCAGCGGCGGCGCGGTGGGGTTGTGACCGGGTTCGGCAGACATCGCGCTTAACATAACCCGCCGCCGGTGTCCGCGGGCGGCGCACCCACGAGCCGATGTGAATTACCCGACCCGGCCGAACGTGATACCCGCGCGGAAGCATTTCGATGAAAAACCCGCAGCGTAGCGAAAGGGATCAACACCGCTCGTTCACCGGTTGGTGTCCCGGTTTCTCGGCCTGCCGTGTAACCTCGCGCCATGCCTGACAGCGATGCGCGGCTGGCCAGCGACCTGTCACTGGCTGTTATGCGGCTGGCCCGCCAACTGCGGTTTCGGAATCCGTCGTCGCCGGTGTCCCTGTCCCAGCTGTCGGCGCTGGCGATGCTGACCAACGAAGGCCCGATGACGCCCGGTGCCCTGGCGATTCGCGAACGCGTCCGGCCGCCGTCGATGACCCGGGTGATCGCGTCGCTGGCCGAAATGGGACTGGTGGACCGCGCGCCGCACCCGGTCGACGGCCGGCAGGTGCTCGTCTCGGTGTCGGAGTCCGGGGCCGAGCTGGTCAAGGCCAACCGCCGTGCCCGCCAGGAGTGGCTCGCCAAGCGGCTGGCGACGTTGAACAGCGAACAACGCGACACCCTGCGTAGCGCGGCCGACCTGATGTTGGCCCTGGTCGACGAAGGCCCGTGAGTTACCGGACCGAAGCCCTGAATATTCAGGACGTTGACGACCCCGACGATCCGAGGCTCGACGATTTCCGCGACCTGAACAGCGTCGATCGCCGTCCCGATCTGCCGTCCGGCAAGGGGCTGGTGATCGCCGAGGGTGTGCTGGTGGTGCAGCGCATGCTCGCCTCACGGTTTCACCCGCATGCCCTGCTGGGCACCGACCGCCGGCTCGCAGAGCTCGAAAACGACCTGGCCGGCGGCGCCGTGCCGTTCTACCGGACCTCCGCCGACGTCATGGCCCGGGTGGTCGGCTTTCATCTCAACCGCGGCGTGCTGGCGGCCGCCCGGCGGGCGCCCGAACCCAGCGTCGCCGAGGTGATCGCCGGGGCCCGCACCGTCGCGGTGCTCGAAGGGGTCAACGACCACGAGAACCTGGGCTCGATCTTTCGCAACGCGGCAGGGCTCGGCGTCGACGCGGTGGTCTTCGGCAGCGGCTGTGCCGACCCGCTGTACCGCCGCGCGGTTCGGGTGTCGATGGGCCACGCGCTGCTGGTGCCGTATGCGCACGCAACCCGTTGGCCCGCCGAGCTTGCGACGTTGCGGGAGAACGGTTTTCGGCTTCTGGCGATGACCCCGCAAGGCGCCGCATGCGCGTTGCCGGAGGCGATGACGGCCGCGCGCGACGAACGCGTCGCGGTGTTGGTCGGCGCCGAAGGGCCGGGGCTGACGCCGGCCACCCTGCGGTTGAGTGATGTGCGCGTGCGTATTCCGATGTCGCGGGGCACCGACTCGCTCAACGTCGCGACGGCGGCGGCGTTGGCGTTCTACGAGCGGGCCCGCTCGGCGACGGGAGGTGGCGATGGACAGCCAAGCTAGGCTCCGGCTGATGAGAGACGAGTCCGTGCCCTGGGCAACGGGTTTGACGGTGACCGCATTCGTCGCGGCGGTCACGGGCGCCGCGATCGTGGTGCTCAGTCTGGGGCTGGTGCGCGTGAACGCGCTGCTGGCCATCGGGCTCAACGTGGTGGCCGCCGGGGGTTTGGCGCCTACGTTGTGGGGGTGGCGGCGTACGCCGGTGCTGCGCTGGTTCGTGTTCGGTGCCGCAGTGGGGGCCGCGGGCGCGTGGGTTGTGCTGCTCGCCTTGGCGGCGGGTCGCGCTTAGTGGTGATCGCGAGCGCGGCAAAGCCGGGCGAAGCGGGTCGCCACCGTCGGGACTAGTGGTGATCGCGAGCGCGGCAAAGCCGGGCGAAGCGGGTCGCCACCGTCGGCCCTAGCGCTGTCCGCCCGAGCGCACGCCGAGCAACACGTCCTCCCATGCCGGGATGACCGGCTTGCCCCGGCGGGTGTGCACGGGCTTTTCGTCGGGCTCCGCGACCGGTGCTTCCGCGACGGGCGGCTTCGCCGGCTCTTCGAAGTCGACGTGGGCCACCCGGGCCACCGGGCGCAGCGGGCGTTCGAAGGTGGGGTCGATCAGGGCACTGGCCGCGTCGTCGATGGCGGTGACCGTTCCGCCGTGGGCGCCCGGAGAGAAGCAGAAATGCGCGAGGTTGTCGGAACGGCCGACCTTCCACGCGAGCTGCACCGTCCAGCGGTTGTCTTCGTTGCGCCAGGCGTCCCAGCTGAGTTTGTCGTGGCTGAGCCCCCGGGTTACCAGGGCGGCGCTGACCGTCTCCAGCAGGGTCAGCACCGCGGGACCATCGGCCAGCATCGGATGTGCGGCGGTTGCCAACTCCGCGGCGCGGAACCGTTCCAGCAGCACCGGGTGGGCAAAGCGGCGGATCCGCGACACCTCCGAACCCGACGCCGCGGCGACCTGCTCGACGGAGGCGCCGGCGCGAATCTTGGCCTGAATTTCTTTGGGGCTCAGCATGTTGGTGACTTCAATCTCGAGCTGCGGTTGCTCAGAGGACAGGGCCGCCTCGCGCAGCAACGCTCGCAGGCGGTCGTCGGCCGCCAGCTTGAACTGCTCCGCGGGATCGTCACCCTCGCAGATGACATATTTGCTGTCGGCATCCAGCCCAACCACTTTGAGTTCCCGCATGGTTATCTCCTCGCAGGCTCCGTGCAGGTCAGCGACGGACCCGTCACGTGCGCACTCTAGTCCAGCAACCGCCCATCACCTGTGCTGACACGCGGTGTGGTTGCCTGTCGATTGCCGCCCGGTTACAAGCGCTCGACGACCCAGTCGATGCATTGGGTCAGGGCGCTGACGTCGTCGGGGTCCACCGCCGGGAACATCCCCACCCGCAGCTGGTTGCGGCCGAGTTTGCGGTACGGCTCGGTGTCGACGATGCCGTTCGCCCGCAGGATCTTCGCGACAGCCGCGGCATCGACGTCGTCGGCGAAGTCGATGGTGCCCACCACCTGCGAGCGCAGCTTGGGGTCGCTGACAAACGGCGTGGTGTAGGACCGCTCCTCGGCCCAGGAGTACAGCCGGCTCGACGAGTCGGCCGTGCGCTTGACGGCCCAGTCCAGCCCGCCGTTGCCCAGCATCCAGTCGACCTGCTCGGCCATCAGCGCCAGGGTGCCGATCGCCGGGGTGTTGTAGGTCTGGTCCTTCAGGCTGTTCTCCACGGCGATGGGCAGCGACAGGAAGTCGGGAACCCAGCGGCCGGAGGCGGCGATGGACTCGACGCGGGCCAGCGCCGCAGGGCTCATGACGGCCAGCCACAGGCCGCCGTCGCTGGCGAAATTCTTTTGCGGAGAGAAGTAGTAGGCATCGGTCTCGGCGATGTCGACCGGCAGCCCGCCGGCGCCCGAGGTCGCATCGATGACGACCAGCGCCTCGCCGGAATCGGCGGGCCGGGCGATGGGCACCGCGACGCCGGTGGACGTCTCGTTGTGCGCCCAGGCGATCACGTCCACCGAGGGGTCGCTTTGTGGCTCGGGTGCGCTGCCGGCGTCCGCCTTGATGACGACGGGATCGCCGATGAAGGGGTTCTTGGCGACCGCGGAGGCGAACTTGGAGCTGAACTCGCCGAAGGACAGGTGCAACGAACGCTTGTCGATCAAGCCGAACGCCGCGGCATCCCAGAACGCGGTTGCGCCGCCGTTGCCCAGAATGACCTCATAGCCCTCGGGCACGGAGAACAGCTCGGCGAGACCGGACCGCAGCCGGCCCACCAGATTCTTGACCGGTGCCTGGCGGTGCGAGGTGCCGAACAACGGGGCGGCGGTCGTGGTCAGCGCCTGCAATTGTTCGGGTCGGACCTTGGACGGGCCGCACCCGAAGCGGCCGTCGCGGGGTTTGATGTCAGCGGGGATCTCGAGCTGGTCAGCCATGCTCATCAGGGTAGTGAGCCGACCCGACGGGCCGGTGCGGAGGCCCGGCTGTGGGCCCCCGTCGCCGGGGCAAAAGGCCTGTTCGGGTGCGCTCGGACGTTTGGTCGCGTGTGATCTGGGGCATAAAAATTTCATGACCACCGGTCAGGTCACAGTGCCTAGAGGGGGCCTAGGAAATATCCGGTACCTGCGGTACTGTCTGGACACAGTACGGCCAAATGTAAACCTCGTTGGGGAGGCCTAAATATGGCTAGGACGCGATTAGTCCGGCGTTGGCGAAGCAACATGGAAGTGCGCGACGACGCCGAATACGTCAACATGCTTGCCACCCTGTCCGAGGGGTCGGTGCGGCGTAATTTCAATCCGTACACCGATATCGATTGGGAGTCACCAGAATTCGCCGTCACGGAAAACGATCCGCGGTGGATCCTGCCGACGACCGATCCGCTGGGTCGCCATCCCTGGTATCTGGCGCAGTCGGACGAGCGCAAGATCAAGATCGGGATGTGGCGCCAGGCCAACGTGGCCAAGGTGGGTCTGCACTTCGAGTCCATCCTGATCCGGGGCCTGATGAACTACACGTTCTGGGTGCCCAACGGGTCGCCGGAATACCGGTATTGCCTGCACGAGTCGGTTGAAGAGTGCAACCACACCATGATGTTCCAAGAGATGGTGAACCGCATCGGCGCCGACGTGCCGGGCATGCCGCGAATCCTCAAGTGGCTCTCGCCGTTGGTGCCGCTGGTGGCCGGCCCGCTGCCGGTCGCATTCTTCATCGGGGTGCTCGCCGGCGAGGAGCCGATCGACCACACGCAGAAAAACGTTCTGCGCGAAGGCAAGTCGCTGCACCCCATCATGGAGCGGGTAATGGCCATCCACGTGGCCGAGGAGGCCCGACACATCTCGTTCGCCCACGAATTCCTGCGCAAGCGGGTGCCGGAATTGACCAAGAGGCAACGATTCTGGACCGCGCTGTATCTGCCGCTGACCATGAAGGCGCTGTGTCGCGCAATCGTGGTGCCGCCCAAGGCGTTCTGGCAGGAGTTCGACATCCCGCGTGACGTCAAAAAGGAACTGTTCTTCCGGTCGCCGGAATCGCGTAAGTGGCTCAGTGACATGTTCGGTGATGTGCGGATGCTGGCCTACGACACCGGCCTGATGGACACGCGCTCCGCGCGGTTGATGTGGCGGTTGTGCAGGATCAACGGCAAGCCGTCGCGGTACCGCAGCGAGCCGCAGCGCCAGCACCTGGCCGCGGTCCCCGCCGCGTAACCACTGCGAGTTCCTCTATGCCGCACGTTATTACCCAGTCGTGCTGTAACGACGGGTCCTGTGTTTTCGCGTGCCCGGTGAATTGCATTCACCCGACACCGGATGAGCCCGGCTTCGCCACCTCGGAGATGCTTTACATCGATCCGGTGGCGTGCGTCGACTGTGGTGCCTGCGTGAGCGCATGCCCCGTCGGCGCGATCGCGCCCGACAGCCGGCTGGACGTCAAGCAGCTGCCCTTCATCGAGATCAATGCGTCCTTCTATCCGGACCGGCCGAAGGACGAGAAGCTGCCGCCGACGTCAAAGCTGGCATCGGTGATCCCGGCCGCGAAGGTGCACGCCCGTCGTACGCCGTTGACGGTGGCCATCGTCGGATCGGGGCCGGCGGCGATGTATGCCGCCGACGAACTGCTGACTCAGCACGGCGTGCGCGTCAACGTCTTTGAGAAGCTGCCTACCCCTTACGGTTTGGTGCGCGCGGGGGTGGCCCCCGATCACCAGAACACCAAGCGGGTCACCCGGCTGTTCGACAAGGTGGCCGGTGATCGGCGGTTCCGGTTCTATCTCAACGTCGAGGTCGGCAAGCAGCTGAGCCACGCCGACCTGTTGGCTCACCACCACGCCGTGCTGTACGCCGTCGGCGCACCCGATGACCGCCGCCTGGACATCGAGGGCATGGGCCTGCCCGGGACCGGAACGGCAACCGAATTGGTCGCATGGATCAACGGGCATCCCGATTTCACCGATTTGCCAGTCGATCTCAGCCACGAGCGGGCGGTGATCGTCGGCAACGGCAACGTCGCCCTCGATGTCGCCCGGTTGCTCACCGCGGATCCCGACGACCTGGCTCGCACCGACATCGCCGACCACGCGCTGGCGGCCTTTCGGGCCTCGGCGGTGCGTGAGGTGGTGATCGCCGCCCGGCGCGGACCCGCCCAGTCGGCGTTCACGCTGCCGGAGCTGATCGGGCTTACCGGCAGCTCCGAAGTGGTGCTCAGCGCGGCCGACCACCAGCTGGTGGCCGCCGACCTCGCGACCGCTTCGGACGCGTTGACCAAGCGCAAGCTGGAAATCTTGAGCACGCTCGGCGACGATTCGGCGCCGTCCTCGCGCCCGAGGATCAGGCTGGCGTATCGGCTCACCCCGAGCAGGGTGCTGGGGGACCAGCGCGCCACCGGTATGGAGTTCTCGGTCACCGGCACCGACGAAACGCGCCTGCTGGAAACGGGTATGGTGCTGACGTCGATCGGCTACCGCGGCAAGCCGATTCGCGATCTTCCTTACGACGAGTCGTCGGCCGTCGTGCCGAACGACGCGGGTCGCGTCGTCGATCCCGCCTCCGGTGAACCGGTGCGCGGCGCCTATGTCGCGGGCTGGATCAAGCGGGGGCCTAGCGGGTTCATCGGCACCAACAAGTCCTGCTCATTGCAGACCGTGCAGGCCCTGGTCGCCGATTTCAACTCCGGCAAGCTGACCGATCCGGCGGCCAAACCCGAGGAGCTGGCCAGCCTGGTGCGCGCCCGTCAGCCCGACGCGATCGACGCGGCGGGATGGCGCGCCATCGACGCCGCCGAGATCGCGCGCGGCAGCGACGGCGGGCGGCCCCGCAACAAGTTCACCGACGTCTCCGCCATGCTCGCGGCCGCCGCCACCGCGCAGCTGGCGCCGCCACCGCGACGCCGGCTGCTTGATCGGCTGCTCGGCTAGTCCCGATGGTGGCGATCCGCCGCGCCCGGCTACGAGCTGTGGTGGCGACCCGCCGACCCGGCTACGCCGCGCTTGCGATCGCCACGGCCGCGCTTGCGATCGCGACGGCCGCGCTCGCGATCGCCACTAACCGGCTCCCTGCCCGGCCATCGCCGCCGAGATCTCTTCCATGCTGACCTCGCGTACCGGCTGCCCCAGCGACCAGTGGTGGCCGAACGGGTCGGCGACCACGCCGTAGCGGTCGCCCCAGAACTGGTCTGCCAACGGGGTCACCACGGTGGCACCGGCATCCAGCGCGCGCTGGAAGCTGGCGTCGACGTCGGTGACCGTCAGGTGGATCGTCACCGGGGTGCCGCCCAGCGATGTCGGCGTCATCGACTTGCCGCCACACACTTCCGGGAAGTCGTCGTTGAGCATCACCGTGAAGCCGTTGATGCGCACCGCGGCGTGCACCAGTTTGCCGTCGGGACGCGGCACGCGCCCCATTTCCTGGGCCCCAAAGGCCTGGACGTAGAAGTCGATTGCCGCGGCGGCATCGTCGACCACCAGGTGCGGGGACAGTGCGGGTTCGATGTTGATCGCCATGTTGGTTCTCCTTGTGTCGCGTTCGCCCCGTGAGGGATCACAAGTATTGACCGGACGCCGCGGCAATTCTCATCGCGCCGCCCCGAACTAGTTCGTCACACCGGGTTGAAGCTGTTGATCAGCCAGTGTCCCTGCACCTTGGCGAGGCCGACCCGCACCGAGCTGGAGGTGGCCGCCGGCGCGGGTTGATCCGCCGACGTCGTCGTCTGGGTGACGAAGACGAGGATGGCCGCCGCATCGGTGGACAAGGTTTCCACCCCGGCGCGCGGGACGGTGGCCTTGGTGGTCACCCGCTTCTGCCGCGCGGCGGGCGCGACGACCTGGCTGGTGAACTGCCGGTAATAGGCGAGGAAGTCGCCGGTCAGCATCGCGCTGGCGGCGTTGAAGTCCTGGTCGAGGGTGTCCGGTGTGTAGCTCAGCAACTTGACCGTCCCGGTGCTCGCGGCCCGGGTGGCCGCCTGGCGATCGGCGAATTGGTCCGCCACCGGCGGCGGTTGCTGACTCTTGAGCCGCATTTCCCGAACGCCCAATGCCGTCACGGCCAGTGTGGTGACAGTGAGGACGACAACGACCGCCCACCACGCGATGCGCCCCAGCAGCCCGGACCTCATGACACGAATTCCACTTTGGACACCTTGTAGGTGGCACCGACCTGCTCGACCCGCAGCTCCAACCGCCACTTTCGCGGGTCTTGCGTCGCGCCCGCCTTGTTGGTGACGTTGGAGGTCGCGGCGACCAGGACCTGCGCCTTGGTGCCGCTGATCGACTCGAGTGCCGCGGCGTTCACGCTCCCTTGGGTCGACACATTGGAATCCACGACGGTCTTGAGGAAGTCGTTGCGCGACTTCGCAAAGTCGTCGTGGAATTCGCCGATCGATCCGTCGAGGAGGCGTTGGATGTCGCTGTCGGCGGACTGCGGGCTCAGGCTGCTGAGCCAGCCGGCGAACTGTTTGGCGTAGTCGACGTACGGCTGCCACTGGGGTGCGGCGGTCGACGGCTGTGGCCGCGGACGCAACACTTGCGTCCCGGTGAACGCGCCGGCGCCCAGCAACACGACCGTGAGCACCAGCGGCACCAGGACGGCCGCGAGCACTCGTCGTCGCGGCGCCGGTCCCGGATACGGCGGCATGGGAGGCATCGCGGGCCAGGGGCCGGCCGTCAGAATCGGCGGCGCACCCATCGCCTGCGGGCCCGCCGGCCACGGCGTGGTCGTTGGATTCCACTGCACGCCAGCGGCATTGATCGACTCGCTGAGGGCTCGAGCAAAGTCGACGCACCGCGAAAAGCGTTGCGCCGGATCCTTGCTCATCGCTTTCGACAGCACCGGGTCGAGCGGCGCCAGATCGGGGCGTCGGTGCGCCAGCAGCGGTGCCGGCGCGTTGAGATGGTTGGCGACGACCGCAGCCGGGCCGGTGTCGGCGTACGGAGCGACACCGGTCAGCAAGTGAAAGGCCGTGGCGGCCAGGGCGTATTGATCGGCCCGCCCGTCGAGGGGACCGCCCATCAGCTGTTCTGGCGCGGCGTAGCTGGCCAGGCCGGCGGCGCCGGTCGACGTTGAACCGCTGATGGCATCCGTGTAGCGGGCAATGCCGAAGTCGGCCAACAGGATTCGGCGTGGCTCCGAATCGGATTGCGTCAGCAGAATTTTCCCGGGTTTGACATCGCGGTGCACGATTCCACGTCGGTGACCGTGGTCGAGTGCGTCCGCGACGGCCGTGACGATCTCCAGCACGTCGCGTGCGGCCATGCCGTAGGGGTGCCGTTCGCGCAGCAAGCGTCCGGCGTCGGTGCCCTGTGCGTAATCCATCGCAATCCAGAGCCGGCCGTCGAATTCGCCGCGGTCGTGTAGGGCAACGATATTGGGATGCCGCAGCGTGGCCGCCAGGTCCGCGTCCCGGTCGAACCCCTGCCGGAAGTCCGCGTCACCGGTCAACGAGGCGGGCAGCACCTTCAGCGCGTCCAGTCGCGGCAATCGTGGATGCCGCGCCACGTATACGTCGCCCGTCGCGCTCGAGCCGAGTAGACCCTCAATGGTGTAGCCGGCGAAGACGGCGCCATTCCCCAAGGGCATGGGGCGATCCTACTGAGTGATCACCAAAAAGTTTGGGTCCCGACGCCGCGGCTCAGGCGTTGGTGAGACTGCGGTCCCAGCCCTCGACGGCTTCCGGTTTGCGCGGGCTGGGGCCCACGTAGATCGCGGACGGGCGGACCAGCTTGCCGAGCCGTTTCTGCTCGAGGATGTGTGCGCACCATCCGGCGGTACGTCCACAGGTGAACATCGCCGGCATCATGTTGGCCGGTACTCGGGCGAAGTCCAGCATCACCGCGGCCCAGAACTCGACGTTCGTCTCGATGGCCCGGTCCGGACGGCGCTCGCGCAGCTCGGCCAGGGCCGCCTGCTCCAGCGCGACGGCGACCTCGTGGCGCGGCGCGCCCAGCCGCTCGGCGGTAGCGCGCAACACCCGTGCCCGCGGGTCCTCCGCGCGGTACACCCGGTGCCCGAAGCCCATCAGCTTGTCCCCGCTGTCCAGGATCTTCTTGACCAGGCCGCGCGCGTCACCGGTGCGCTCGACCTCTTCGAGCATCGGCAGCACCCGCGCCGGGGCACCGCCGTGCAGCGGGCCGCTCATCGCCCCGATCGCCCCGGACAACGCCGCCGCCACGTCGGCGCCGGTCGAGGCGATCACCCGCGCGGTGAACGTCGAGGCGTTCATGCCGTGCTCGGCGGCCGAGACCCAATAGGCGTCGATCGCTTCGATGTGCCGTGGGTCCGGCTCGCCCTGCCACCGCGTCATGAAACGGGCAGTCACCGTTTCGCATTCGTCAATGATCCGCTGCGGCACCGCGGGCTGGTAAATGCCGCGGGCCGACTGCGCGACGTAGGACAGCGCCATCACCGATGCCCGGGCCAGTTGGTCGCGGGCGGTGGCGCCGTCGGTGTCCAGCAGCGGCTTGTACCCCCAGATCGGGGCCAGCATCGCCAGGCCCGCCTGCACGTCGACGCGCACGTCGCCCGTGTGGATGGGCAGCGGGAAGGGCTCGGCGGGCGGCAGCCCGTGGCCGAACTTGCCGTCGACCAGCAATGCCCACACGTCGCCGAAGGTGACCTGCTGGGTCACCAGGTCTTCGATGTCGACACCGCGATAGCGCAATGCGCCGCCGTCTTTATCCGGTTCGGCAATTTCGGTGGTGAAGGCGACCACGCCCTCGAGGCCGGGGACAAAGTCTTCGGGGACCACAGCAGTCATGGGAAAATTCTCGCACCCCATGATCGGGTCGACGCTACCGGCCGGTAGCAAGCGCCGGTAGCGTTGACGCGATGGCAGGACCACAAGGCGAGCACCTGCAACGGATGCGGGTGGAATACGGCTCGGTGGAAAAAGACGGCAGTCCAGACCTCGACGCGGATTGGCTCAGCGACGGCTGGGTTCCGTTGTTGCGCAAGTGGATCGACGACGCCGAGCGGTCGGGCGTGCCTGAGCCCAACGCGTTGGTGCTGGCCACCGTCACCGCCGATGGCAGGCCGGCGAGCCGATCGGTGTTGTGCAAGAGCGTGGACGAGACCGGGATCACTTTCTTCACCAACTATGACTCAGCCAAAGGAGACGATCTGGCGGCGACGCCATACGCCTCGGCGACGTTTCCCTGGTATCAGCTCGGCCGTCAGGTCCACGTCCGCGGCCCGGTGCGCAAGGTCGCCGCGCAGGCCACCGAGGACTACTGGTCCAAGCGGCCGCGCGGGTCGCAACTGGGGGCCTGGGCGTCGCACCAATCGCAACCGATCGCGTCCCGGGCGGCCCTGCTCGAGCAGCTGGGTGAGGTGACCGCCCGCTTCGCCGACCGCGAGCAGGTTCCGGTCCCGCCGGGCTGGGGCGGCTACCTCATCGCCCCGGAGGTGGTTGAGTTTTGGCAGGGCCGGGAAAATCGACTCCATAACCGCATCCGCGTCACCGGAGATCGGGTGGAGCGCCTGCAGCCCTAACCCGCTGATGATGTACGTTGCGCGGCGGCGTGACCGGACCGATTGCTGGCGTGACCAGCGGACTCGACCCCGGGCAGGCGCCTCATCGTCGTAACGACTACCTTCAGCAGTAAGCACCAAGTCAGCAGCCATATCAGCCAGAGCGCAAAGGGGTTCTCGTGGCAGACACCGACGACACCGCCACTTTGAAGTACCCGGGCGGCGAGACCGACCTGCAGATTGTCAGCGCCACCGACGGCGCCGACGGCATCGCGCTGGGCTCGTTGTTGTCCAAGACCGGCTACACCACGTTCGACAACGGCTTCGTCAACACGGCGTCGTGCAAGAGCTCCATCACCTACATCGACGGCGACGCGGGCATCCTGCGCTACCGCGGCATCCCGATCGAGCAGCTCGCCGAGAAGTCGACCTTCATCGAGGTGAGCTACCTCCTGATCTACGGGGAGCTGCCGAGCACGGAGCAGCTGGCCGACTTCACCAAGCGGATCCAACTGCACACCATGCTGCACGAGGACCTCAAGCGGTTCTTCGACGGCTTCCCGCGCAACGCCCACCCGATGCCGGTGCTGTCCAGTGCGGTCAACGCGCTCTCCGCCTACTACCCCGATTCGCTCGACCCGATGGACACCGAGGACGTCGAGCTCTCGACGATCCGGTTGCTGGCCAAGCTGCCGACCATCGCGGCCTACGCCTACAAGAAGTCGGTCGGCCAGCCCTTCCTGTACCCGGACAACTCGCTGACGCTGGTGGAGAACTTCCTGCGCATGACGTTCGGGCTGCCCGCGGAACCGTATGAGGCGGACCCCGAAATCGTTCGGGCGCTGGACATGCTTCTCATCCTGCACGCCGACCACGAACAGAACTGCTCGACGTCGACGGTCCGGCTGGTCGGGTCATCGCAGGCCAACCTGTTCACCTCCATCTCCGGTGGTATCAACGCGCTGTGGGGGCCGCTGCACGGCGGCGCCAACCAGGCCGTGCTCGAGATGCTCGAGAAGATCCGCCAAAGCGACGACGACGTCAGCGAATTCGTGCGCAAGGTCAAGAACCGCGAAGAAGGCGTGAAGCTGATGGGCTTCGGTCACCGCGTCTACAAGAACTACGACCCGCGCGCCCGCATCGTCAAAGAGCAGGCGGACAAGATCCTGGCCAAGCTCGGCGGCGACGACGACCTGCTGGACATCGCCAAGCACCTCGAAGAGGCCGCGCTCACTGACGACTACTTCATCGAGCGCAAGCTCTACCCCAACGTCGACTTCTACACCGGTCTGATCTACCGGGCGCTAGGCTTCCCGACCCGGATGTTCACCGTCCTGTTCGCGCTGGGGCGGCTGCCCGGCTGGATCGCGCACTGGCGCGAGATGCACGACGAGGGCGACAGCAAGATCGGCCGTCCCCGCCAGATCTACACCGGCTACACCGAGCGCGACTACGTCACCATCGACGCGCGCAGCTAGCTAGCTCAGCGACGCCAGCACCGCCATCGCGGCGTTGTGCCCGCCGATACCCGACACCGCTCCGCCGCGGCGAGTTCCCGAGCCGCACAGCATGATTCGTTCGTGCGCGGTGGCCACTCCCCATTGTCGTGCCGGGGTGTCCAGCGGGTCATCGTCCTCGGCGAACGGCCAGGACAGGCCGCCGTGGAAAATGTTGCCGCCGCTCATGCCTAGGGTGCGCTCCAGATCCAGCGTGGTCGTCGTCTCGAGGCACGGCCGGCCCTGTGCGTCTTTCAGCAGTAAGTCTTGAATCGGTTCGGCCAGAACGGAATTGAGTGACGCCAGTACGTCGTCTGTCAGTTGTTTGCGCAGCGCGTCGGGATCGGCGCCGCCGAATAGCGAGTGCGGGGTGTGCAGGCCGAACACCGTCATCGTCTGGACGCCCGAGTCGCGCAGCTCGGCCGACAGGATGCTGGGGTCGGTCAGCGAGTGGCAATAGGCTTCGCACGGCAGCGGATTCGGCGGTTGACCGGCGACGGCCTGCGCATACGCCGCATCCAGTTGCGTCCAGGTCTCGTTGACGTGAAATGTTCCGCCGAATGCCTGCTCGGGTGTGACGCCATGGTCGAGTAGCCGGGGCAGCCGGCGCAGCACCATGTTCACCTTGACCTGCGCGCCGGCGGCCGCCGGCGCCGGTTGTTCGCCGAGCAGCCCGGCCAGCACCGTCGGTGTGACGCCGGCCAGGATGAATCGGGCCCGAACCAGATGTTCGTCCCCGCCGGCGCGGTAGCGCACTTCGCCGGTGGGATCGACGTAGTAAACGTCTGCGCCGGTGGTGATTTCGGCGCCACGACGGACGGCCGCCGCGGCCAGGGCCGCGGTCACTGCGCCCATCCCGCCGATCGGGACGTCCCAGTCGCCGCTGCCCCCGCCGAGCACGTGATACAGGAAGCAGACATTCTGTGTCAGCGACGGATCATCGAGGCGGGCGAAGGTGCCGATGAGCGCGTCGGTCGCGATGACCCCGCGAACCACGTCGTTGCGCACCGCGTCGACGATGGCATGTCCGATCGGCTCCTCGATCACCGCCTGCCACGCGGCCGCCGCGCGGCGATCGCCACCTTCGACCACGTGCCGGCGGGAGCCCTCGCGGGTGTGCAGGGGTTCGAGCAATGTCGGCCACAGTCGTTCGGTCACCAGCCGACAGCGTCGGTAGAAGTCGGCGAAACCGTGCGCATCCGCGGCGGCGCCGATGCCGGCAAAGGTGTCACCGGGCGACCCGATCAGCAGCCCGGCGCGGCCGCCGGTCGCGGGGTCGGGCGTGTACGACGAATACGGCCGCCGGGCCAACCGCACCGCGGCGACCAGGTCGGCGACGATGCGCGGAGGCAGCAGGCTGACCAGATAGGAGTAGCGCGACACGCGAACGCCGACACCGTCGAAGGCTTGCGCCGAGACGGCGGCGCCGCCGACGTGCCCCAGCCGTTCCAACAGGCGCACCCGGAGACCCGCGCCGGCCAGGTAGGCGGCCGCGACGAGACCGTTGTGGCCGCCCCCGATAACTAAAGCGTCGACTTCGGTCGCGTGGTCGCTCAGCTGAGGTAACCCTCGACCTCGTCGGGCGGACGCACCTCCGCCTCTCTTGGGTCACCGCCGGTCTCGCGCAATGCCCGGCGCTGCCGCAGCAGGTCCCAGCACTGGTCGAGTTCGACCTCCACCCGCCGCAGGCGGTCGTGTTCTTCCGTCGTGTCGATGTCCCCGCGCTGCAGCCGGGCCCGCAGCTCTTTCTCCTGGGCCACCAGGTCGCGGATCACTGCCAGGGTTTCGTTGTCCGTGGGTTTACTGCCGTTGGCCATCGCTCCAGTGTGCCCCGGCCAGGGAGGGGGTGAATCGGTAGGCTGCATATCGCCTGGCAAGCGGGCGGGCGACGTGAGGGAGGGCCATCGTGAGCGTCAAACGGCCCGGCCTGCCGTGGCTGATCGCCCTGGCGGTCATCCCACTCCTGATAGCCGTGATCGGCTACGGGCTGTCGGCACGATCTCAGTCCGCCCGGGTGTCGTCGGCGCCCTCGACCAGCGCTGGTGTGCCGAAGTTTTCGTTGGCGGCGTTCTCCATGGCCCGCACCGGCAACAGCGTCACCGTGACGGGAGAATTCCCCGATGACTCCGCCAAAGCGGCACTGCTGAAGGTGCTCGGCGCCGCACTGGGTCCCGGCGTCAACGTCGTCGACCAGATCCGCATCAATCCCGCCGTCGATGCGCTCGACTTCGCCAAGGCCAAGCCCGTTTTCACCGACAGCGCGTCGATCGCCGATTTCACCCTCACGGTCGGCAAAGACACCATCACATTGGCGGGAACCGCGGCCTCGCCCGACCAAACGAACACCATCGACGCCGATGCCAAACGCATCTGGTCCAACCTGAATGTCGTTGACAATCTTGTCGTTAACGCACCGGCACCGGCACCGGCCGCGCCGCCCACTGCCGCGGCGTCGTGCACCAACCTGCAATCGGCGATCAACACCCTGACCGACGGAACACTCACCTTCGAATCGAACGTCGACAGTCTGACCGCGTCCGACGAGCAGGTGCTGACCCGGGTCGCCGACAAACTCAAGGCGTGCCCGAACGCGCATGCGGCCATCAACGGCTACGCCGACAACATCGGCAATGCGAGCCTGAACGTCCCGTTGAGCGAAGAGCGCGCCCAAACCGTCGCGGCGTTTCTGCAAGCCCATGGCGTGCCCGCCGACCGGTTGACCACCGCGGGTTTCGGCTCGGCCAACCCGGTCGCCCCCAACGGCACGGACGACGGTCGCGCCCAGAATCGCCGGGTCGAAATCGTGGTCGGCTGAGGAGCATTCGGCATGGACTTCGTCATCGAATGGTTGTGGTACCTGCTGGCTTTCCTGGCGGGCTCGGCCGTCGCCTGGGTCATCGCCACACTGCGCAACCGCTTCAGGAAAGGTGCGGGCCGATGAGCCACCTGCACTGGTGGCTTGTCGGCGTGTCCTTCGGGCTGGGGCTGGTGTTGACGCTCGCGCTGAAGTCCGTCAAAAGCCAAGCGCCGGTGACGAAGTCATCGGATCCCGTCACCACCGAGATCCCGGTCACTGAGGAGCGCACCACGAAGATCCCGGCCACCGAACGGCGCACCACGGAAATCCCGATCGCCAAAGATCCACGAACCGGCAAGATTCCGGCGCCGCCGCGTGCGCCATACGGTCCGGGCTCCGCCGACGCCGGCCCCGACGGCGGGGGGCCGACGGGATACTTGGTCAAAGCCCGCCTGGACCGCAAGCTGTACCTCACGCCCGACGATCCGACCTACGACTCGACCACCGCCCAGGTCTGGTTCACCGACGAGAAGTCCGCCGAGCAGGCCGGTTTCACACCGTGGCGGGACAGCGCGCACAATCGCCGGCGGCGCTAGCTGGGGGCCGGAAGTCGCAGCACCAGCCGCGCGCCACCCAGTGGGCTGTTCTCCAGCATGGCGGTCCCGCCGTGTAGCTGGGCCTGTTGTGCCACCAGCGCCAACCCCAGCCCCGACCCGGAATGGGAGGCTGTCGATCCGCGGGAAAACCGATTGAACACGATTCGGCGCTCATCCTCGGGCACGCCGCTGCCGTTGTCGTCGATGGTGATCTCGACGCCGGCGCGCGAGCTGACCGCCGACAGCTGGACCTGGGTGGCGCCGCCGTGCTTGACGGCGTTGGCGATCGCGTTGTCGACGGTGAGGCGCAACCCGGCCGGCATCCCGACGATGATGCAGGTGGGTGACGGCACCAGCGAAACGTCGAGCCCGGGATAGATCCGGATGGCGTCGTGGGCGGCGCGGTCCAGCAGCTCGGTGATGTCGACGGGCACATGGTCGTCGGCCGTCGATAGTTCGCCCTGGGCCAACCGTTCGAGCGCGGTCAACGTCGCCTCGATCCGCGACTGGGTGCGGATGACGTCGCCCAGCACCTCTTTGCGTTGGTCGTCGGGCATGTCCAGGGTGGACAGCACTTCGAGGTTGGTGCGCATCGCGGTCAGGGGAGTGCGCAGTTCGTGCGAGGACACCGCGGCGAAGTCGCGGGCCGACGCGAGCGCGTCCTTAGTCCGGTCCTGTTCGGTCCAGATGCGCTGCAGCATGCCCCGCATGGCTTCGGCGATCTCGACGGCCTCGCTGGCGCCGCGCACCGCCACCTGCGGCCGCTCGTCGGCGTCGATCGAGCGCGCTTGCTGGGCCAGACGTTTGAACGGTCGCACCGCGAAAGCCGCCAGGAGCCAGGCGAATACCGCCGCCGCACCGATCGAGAGCGCGCAAATCAGGATCACCCGGCGATGCAGGTTGTTGGTCTGGGCGATCGTGTCGTCGTAGGTCGCGCCCACCGCCACCGTCGCCGGCTGCGGGGTGCCGACCTCCAGGGTTCGCACTCGGTAGCGCACCCCGTTGATGTAGGTGTCGGCGTAGCCCACATCCAGCGGCGGCAACGTGACGTCCGAGTTGGACTTGACCTGGCCGTCGCGGCGAATCGTGATGACGGTGTCCTGATCGTTCGGGGTCCGGGGGATGCCGTCGAGTCCACGTGGCAGGAAGGGGATGGCGAAACCCGCCGCCTCGTCCAGGCGGCGATCCAGGCGTTCCTTCCAGGCGCTGGTGATGCCGAACCACACGACGGCCCCCGCGATGACCACCACGATCGCGGTGCCGATGGCCGTCGCGACCGCGACCCGGGCCCGTAGCGACGGCGTACGGGTCAGGATCCGGGACAAGAACTTCATGGCCTTCGATGCGGTTACTGCATGCGCAGTACGAATCCCACGCCGCGGACGGTGTGCAGCAGCCGGGGGCCCCCGTTGGCCTCCAGCTTGCGGCGCAGATATCCGATGAACACGTCGACGACGTTGGTGTCGGCGGCGAAGTCGTAACCCCACACCAGCTCGAGCAGCTGCGCGCGCGACAACACCGCGGTCTTGTGTTCGGCCAGCACCGCCAGCAGGTCGAATTCCCGCTTGGTCAGGTCGACGTCGACGCCGTTGACCCGGGCGCGCCGGCCCGGAATGTCGACTTCCAGCGGACCGACGGTGATGGTTTCTGAGGAGGACGTGGCGGTGGCGCCGCGACGGCGCAGCAGCGCTTTGACCCGCGCGACCAGTTCGGCCAGCACGAAGGGTTTGACCAGGTAGTCGTCGGCCCCCGCCTCGAGGCCCGCCACCCGATCGTCGACCGAGCTGCGGGCGGACAGCACGCAGACCGGGACGTCGTTGTCCATGGCGCGCAGCGCCGTGACGACGCTGACGCCGTCCAGCACCGGCATGTTGATGTCGAGGACGATCGCGTCCGGGCGCGTCTCGGTGGCGCTGCGCAGCGCCTCGGCGCCGTCGACAGCGGTCGACACCTCGAATCCGGACAGCCGCAGACCGCGTTCGAGCGATGCGAGCACATCTGAATCGTCGTCGACGACCAACACCCGCGGTGAGCCAGCTCCTATGTCCATGCCGCCCATTTTGCCTGATTGTCGACTATGGCTGTGGGAGGCTGCACCGCTGTCTCGCCCGGGGGCGTCGTACCGGCGCGAGACGCCAACCACACACACCTGCGTCGGCGTGTCTGGTGCGTGGTTTACGTGTCGAGACCCACCCGGGGCAAACCGATGTTGCGGTAGCGCCGCATCCGGGCGGTCAGCCGCTCGGCGGCGGGGAGCTCGCGCAACGCCTGCACCTCGGCGGCGCTGGCACGCGACAATCGCTGCGCGAACTCGACCGGTTCGTCGGCGGCATCGGGATGCTCCGGCACGATCGCGTCGACGATTCCGGACTCCAGTAAGTCAACCGATCGGATGCCTTGTGCTGCAGCGAGTTCGGGGGCGTGATCGGTGTCGCGGAAGACGATCGCGCTGGCGCCTTCCGGCGGCAGCGGCGCCAGCCAGCCGTGCAGCGCCGCCAGCACCCGATCGGCGGGCACCATCGCCAGCGCCGGCCCGCCGCTGCCCTGGCCCAGCAGCACCGACACCGTCGGGGTATCCAGCGTCACCAGCTCGGCCAGGCATTGGGCGATCTGGCCGGCCAGCCCACCCTGTTCGGCCTCGGCCGACAGCGCCGGCCCCGCCGTGTCGATCAGCAGTACCAGCGGCAGGCGCAGCTCGGCGGCCAGCACCATACCGCGCCGCGCCTCGCGCAGCGAGGCGGGCCCCACCAAGCCACCGGTCAGTCGCTGCTGGCCCAGCACCACCGCCGGCTGGCCGGCGAATCGGGCCAGCGCCAACAGCGTGGTCGCCGCCTCGCCCTGGCCTGTCCCCGATAGCAGCACCCGATCGGTGGTGCCGTGCCGCAGCAACAGCCCCACCCCGGGCCGGTCCGGCCGTCGCGACGCCACCACCGAGTCCCACGCCGCGACATCGGGCGTCGGTTCGGGGGGCGCCGGGGCGGGCAGTGGCGCGGGAGCATCGGCGATAACCGTCAGGGCGCGATCCAGCATGGGGCGCAATTCGTCCAGCGCGACGACGCCGTCGATCACGCCGTGCCGCTGCAGATTCTCCGCAGTCTGCACGCCCTCGGGGAACGGCTCGCCATAGAGGAGCTGGTACACGCGCGGGCCCAGGAAGCCGATCAAAGCGCGCGGCTCGGCGACCGTGACATGGCCCAGCGAGCCCCAGGACGCAAAAACCCCGCCGGTGGTCGGATTGCGCAGATAGACCAGGTAGGGAAGGTGCGCCTGTTTGTGCAGCTGCACGGCCGCGGCGATCTTCACCATCTGCAGAAACGCGACCGTGCCCTCCTGCATGCGGGTGCCGCCGGAGCTCGGCGAGGCCAGCAGCGGCAACTCCTCGGCCGTCGCGCGCTGCACCGCGGCGGTGATCCGCTCGGCCGCGGCCACCCCGATCGAGCCGCCCAGGAAGCCGAACTCGCAGACCACCACCGCGACCCGGCGCCCGAAGATGCGTCCCTCGCCGGTCAGCACCGCCTCGTCCAACCCCGTCACCGCCCGGGCGTCGGCCAGCTCGTGGGCGTAGGACGCGCTGACCGGCACGGCGAGCGGCTCTCTGTCCCAGCGGAGGAAGGAATCTCGATCCAGCACCGCATCGCGTAGTTGACCGGCCGTAGTACGACTCACGGGACGAGGCTATATAGGGTGGCTGCCATGATCGGTGTTACCCAGGCCGAAGCCGTGATGACCATCGAACTGCAGCGTCCCGAGCGCCGCAACGCCCTGAACTCGCAGCTGGTCGAGGAGCTGCGTGAGGCCGTACTGAAGGCGGGTGACGGCGCGACCCGCGCGATCGTGCTGACGGGTCAGGGAACGGTGTTCTGCGCCGGCGCGGACCTCAGCGGTGACGCCTTCGCGGCCGACTACCCCGACCGGCTCATCGAGCTGCACAGGGTGCTCGACGCCACGCTGATTCCGGTGATCGGGGCCATCAATGGTCCGGCCATCGGCGCCGGCCTGCAGCTGGCCATGCAGTGCGACCTGCGTGTCGTCGCACCAGACGCATTCTTTCAGTTCCCAACCTCGAAATATGGCCTGGCCCTGGACAACTGGAGTATCCGGCGACTGTCCTCGCTCGTCGGTCACGGCCGGGCCCGGGCGATGCTGCTCACGGCGGAGAAGCTGACCGCCGACGTGGCGCTGCAAACCGGGATGGCCAACCGCATCGGGACACTCGCCGACGCGCAGGCCTGGGCCGCCGAGATCGCCGGCCTGGCCCCGCTGGCGATTCAGCACGCCAAGCGCGTGCTCAACGACGACGGCGCCATCGAAGAGGCCGGTCCGGTGCACAAGGAACTCTTCGACAAGGCCTGGAGCAGCCAAGACGTCGTTGAAGCCCAGGTCGCCCGGATCGAGAAGCGGCCGCCGAAGTTTCAGGGGGCCTGACGATCATGCGGGGGGCGGTGCGGCTGGTCGCCGGTACGGCGTCGCTGGCGGCCGGTGGCTGGCTGGTGCGGGCGCTGCACGGCGCGCCGGACGCCCTCGGCGCCCACCCCGCCTCGATCGCGGCGGTGACGGCCGCGTCGCCGCACTACCGCGACGGGGTCTTCGTCAACGTAGAGCCCGCCTCGGACGCCAAGATGGACCGCGAGCAACTGCGGCTCATCGCGTGGGAGCTGATCGGGAACCGGGGCGGCAGCCGGCCGAAGGGACCGATCCCGCTGGCGTCGCCGGGGATCGTCGACGCCGATCCGAGCCGGCTGGCCGTCAGCTGGTTCGGCCATTCCACGGCGCTGCTGGAGATCGACGGTTACCGGGTGCTCACCGACCCGGTGTGGAGCGACCGGTGCTCGCCGTCGGACGTCGTCGGCCCGCAGCGGCTGCACCCGCCGCCGATCCAACTCGAGGCGCTGCCGGCCGTCGACGCGGTGGTGATCAGCCACGACCATTACGACCACCTCGACATGAACACCGTCCTGGCGCTGGCCCGCACCCAGCGGGCGCCGTTCGTGGTGCCGCTCGGCATCGGGTCCCACCTGCGCCGGTGGGGGATACTCGAGCACCGCATCATCGAGCTCGACTGGCATGAAAGCGCCAAGGTCGCTGAGCTCACGGTGGTCTGCGTGCCGGCGCGGCATTTCTCGGGACGCTTTCTGGACCGCAATACGACGCTGTGGGCATCGTGGGCCTTCGTCGGGCCCACGCATCGCGCGTACTTCGGCGGCGACACCGGCTACACCAAGAGCTTCGCGCAGATCGGTGCCGATCACGGGCCGTTCGACCTGACCCTGCTGCCCATCGGGGCTTACAACACGGCGTGGCCGGACGTCCACATGAACCCCGAGGAGGCGGTGCGGGCGCACCTGGACGTCACCGACGGCGGACTGCTGGTGCCGATCCATTGGGGCACTTTCCGGTTGGCCCCGCACCCGTGGGCGGAACCGGTTGAGCGCCTGCTGGCCGCCGCCGCGCCCGAGCAGGTGAACGTGGCGGTGCCGTTGCCCGGTCAGCGCCTCGACCCTGCGGCATTGGAGAAATCCGGCCCCTGGTGGCGGCTGTAGCTTCACGCGGCGCGCATCGTCACCGCGCTAGGGTTCGCGCATGACCAAACGTGCGGTCGCGGCCGCCGTCACCGCGGCCCTGCTCGGGTTGACGGGATGCGGCTCAACCCAGCCGACCGCCGGCCCGCCGTCCGCGCCTTCCGACGCGCCGCCCAATGAGGTCTCCGCCGTGGCGATCCCCGCCGGCCGCATCGACGAAGCCGTCGCCAAGGTGGACGGGCTGGTGAGCGACCTGATGAAAAGCACCGGCATCCCGGGGATGGCCGTAGCCGTGGTCCACGGCGGAAAAGTGTTGTACGCCAAAGGCTTCGGCGTCAAGGATGTGAGCAAGGGTCATGGCCAGGACAACAGGGTGGACGCCGACACCGTCTTCCAGCTGGCGTCGGTGTCCAAATCGGTTGGCGCCACGGTGATCGCGCACGAAGTGGGCGACAACGTCGTCGCCTGGGACACGCCCGTCGCATCCAAGCTGCCGTGGTTCACGCTGAGCGATCCCTACGCCACCGGCCATGTGACCGTCGGCGATCTGTATTCGCACCGCTCCGGGCTGCCCGACCACGCCGGTGACAAACTCGAAGACCTGGGCTATGACCGTCGACAGACGCTGGAGCGGCTCAAGTACCTGCCGCTGGATCCCTTCCGAATCAGCTACGCCTACACCAACTATGGGATCACCGCCGGTGCGGAGGCGGTGGCGGCCGCGGCGGGCAGACCATGGGAAGACCTGTCCGATGAGGTGCTCTATCGCCCGCTGGGAATGACGTCGACCAGTTCGCGGTTCGCCGACTTCATCGCCAGGCCCAATCACGCGGTCAACCACATCAAGATCGACGACAAGTGGCAGGCCCGTTTCCAGCGGAACCCGGATCCCCAGTCGCCCGCGGGCGGCGTGAGCTCGTCGGTGAACGACATGGCTCGCTGGTTGTTGATGTTGCTGGGCAACGGAACTTACAACGGCCGGCGGATCACGTCGCCGGAAGCCCTGCTGCCTGCCACCAGCCCGCAGGTGGTGTCGGCGCCGGCGAAAACACCGCAGGCGCGCACCGGGTTTTACGGATACGGCTTCAACTCCTCGGTCGATTCGTCGGGACGCACCGAGTACAGCCATTCGGGCGCTTTCGATTTGGGTGCTGCGACCAATTTCGTGGTATTGCCCTCCGAGGATTTGGGCATCATCGCGCTGACCAACGCCGCGCCCTACGGCATCCCGGAGACGCTGACCGCCGAGTTCATGGATCTCGTTCAGTACGGTCAGATCCGCGAGGATTGGGGGCCCTTGTACAAGAAGGCGATCGGCTGGCTGAACAACCCGGTGGGCTCGCTGGTCGGCAAGCGGCCGCCGGCCAACCCCGCCCCGGCCAGACCGCTCAGCGACTACGTCGGCAGCTACGCCAGCGACTACTGGGGTCCGGCCGTCATGACCGACCACGACGGCGCGCTGCAGCTGGCGATGGGTCCGAAGAACCGGACGGTCACCCTCACCCACTGGGACGGCGACACCTTCACCTTCTCGCTGACCGACGAAAACGCGCCTCCCGGAACGGTTTCCAAAGCTGTTTTCGCGGGCAACACGTTGAACCTGGAGTACTACGACTCGAACAAGCTGGAAACCTTCATCCGATGACTCTCACCCATACGTCTGGCCTGACCGACGCCGAAGTGGCGCAGCGGGTGGCCGACGGCAAGAGCAATGCGGTGCGCGAGCGCGCCACGCGCAGCATCACCGACATCGTCCGGGCCAACGTCTTCACCCGGATCAACGCGATCCTCGGGGTGTTGCTGCTGATCGTGCTGGCGACGGGCTCGGTGATCAATGGGATGTTCGGGCTGTTGATCGTCGCCAACAGTGTCGTCGGCATGGTGCAGGAGATCCGGGCCAAGCAGACACTGGACAAGCTCGCGATCGTGGGACAGGCGAAACCCTTGGTGCGCAGGCAATCCGGAGTTCGGGCGGTGCCGCCCGCCGAGGTGGTGCTCGACGACATCATCGAGCTCGGTCCCGGCGATCAGGTCGTGGTCGACGGCGAGATCGTCGAAGAGGCGAACCTGGAAGTCGACGAGTCGCTGCTGACCGGTGAGGCCGACCCGATCGCCAAGGCCGTCGGCGACCCGGTGATGTCGGGCAGTTTCGTCGTCGCGGGCAGCGGCGCCTACCGCGCCACCAAGGTCGGGCCGGACGCGTATGCGACCAGGCTCGCCGAGGAGGCCAGCAAGTTCACCTTGGTGAAATCCGAACTGCGCAACGGCATTAACCGCATCCTGCAGTTCATCACCTACCTGTTGGTGCCCGCCGGTCTGCTCACCATCTACACCCAGCTGTTCACCACGCACGCGGACTGGCGGCAGGCCGTGCTGCGCACGGTCGGCGCACTGGTGCCCATGGTGCCCGAAGGACTGGTGTTGCTGACGTCGGTCGCGTTCGCGGTCGGGGTCGTCCGGCTCGGTCAGCGCCGGTGCCTGGTGCAGGAGTTGCCCGCCATCGAGGGACTCGCGCGGGTCGACGTGGTCTGCGCGGACAAGACGGGCACCCTGACCGAAAGCGGCATGCGGGTCGCGCGGGTGGACGAGCTCGACCAATCCGGGCGGCAGATCGCCGATGTGCTGGCCTCGCTGGCCGCAGCCGATCCCCGGCCCAACGCGAGCATGCGGGCGATCGCCGAGACCTATCACCAACCGACCGGCTGGACCGCCACGGCGACAGCACCTTTCAAGTCGGCCACCAAGTGGAGCGGTGTGTCGTTTCACGACCATGGCAACTGGGTGATGGGAGCTCCGGACGTGCTGCTCGAGCCGGCATCGGCGGCGGCCGATCAGGCCGAGCGGATCGGGGCGCAGGGGTTGCGGGTCCTGCTGCTCGGCGCCAGTAACGTGGCCGTCGACCACCCCGACGCGCCGGGCCGCGTCACTCCCGTCGCGCTGGTGGTCCTCGAGCAGAAAGTGCGTCCGGATGCCGGGCAGACGCTGGATTTCTTTGCTGAGCAAGGTGTTTCGGTCAAAGTGCTTTCCGGGGACAACGCCGTCTCGGTCGGCGCCGTCGCCGGCAAGCTCGGGTTGCGCGGCGAGACGATGGACGCACGCCGGCTCCCCTCCGAGCCCGCGAAATTGGCCGACGCGCTGGACACCCACACCACCTTCGGCCGGGTCCGGCCGGACCAGAAGCGCGCCGTCGTGCGTGCCCTGCAATCACACGGCCACACCGTGGCGATGACCGGCGACGGCGTCAACGACGTGCTGGCGCTCAAGGACGCCGATATCGGTGTCGCGATGGGCGCGGGCAGCCCGGCATCTCGCGCCGTTGCGCAGATCGTCTTGCTGGACAACAGGTTTGCCACACTGCCCTACGTGGTCGGCGAGGGACGCCGGGTGATCGGCAACATCGAGCGCGTTGCCAACCTCTTTCTGACCAAGACCGTGTACTCGGTCCTGCTGGCGTTGCTGGTGGGCATCGAATGCCTGCTCGCCAAACCGCTCAAAGCCGACCCGCTGCTGTATCCGTTCCAGCCCATCCACGTCACCATCGCGGCCTGGTTCACCATCGGAATACCGTCGTTCATCCTGTCGCTGGCGCCCAACAACGAACGCGCCCACGCGGGTTTCGTGCGCCGGGTGCTGACCTCCGCGTTGCCCTCCGGACTGATCGTGGGCACCGCGACGTTCGCCTCCTACCTGCTGGCCTACCACGGCCGTCATGCGACCTTCGTCCAGCAGGATCAGGCGTCGACCGCGGCCCTCATCACGTTGCTGATGACCGCGCTGTGGGTGCTGGCGGTGGTGGCGCGCCCTTACGAGTGGTGGCGGGTGGCGCTGGTAATCGCTTCGGGCCTGGCCTATGTGGTGATTTTCAGCCTGCCGCTGGCGCGCAAGGAGTTCCTGCTCGACCCGTCCAATGTCGTGGTGACCTCGACCGCGCTGGGCATCGGTGTGTTGGGTGCCGCCGCCATCGAGGCCACCTGGTGGATCCGGGCCAAAGTGCTGGGGGTGCAGCCGCGGTTGTGGCGCTGAGCGCGCGAACTCACCGCAAGTACGTTGTCACCGGGCAAGTACGATGCCGGGGAAAGGGAGGGCGCATGGGTTTCCTGGACAAGGCGAAGGACCTGCTGTCGCAGAACGCCGACAAGGTCGAGATGGCGATCGACAAGGCCGGCGAGTTCGTCGACGAGAAGACGCAGGGCAAGTACACCGACACCATTCAACAGGTGCAGGAGCAGGCCAGGAAGGCCACCGGCGCCGCCGACACCGGCGACCAGCAGTAGCAATGGCGAAGCTTTCCGGATCCATCGATGTCCCGCTGCCACCCGAGGTGGCCTGGCAGCATGCCTCCGACCTGTCCCGGTTCAAGGACTGGCTGACCATCCACCGCGTGTGGCGCAGCAGATTGCCCGACGAGATCGAGAAGGGCACGGTCGTCGAGTCGATCGTCGAGGTCAAGGGCATGCACAACCGGATCAAGTGGACGGTGGTGCGCTACAAGCCGCCCGAGGGCATGACGCTCAACGGCGACGGCGTCGGCGGGGTCAAGGTCAAGCTGCTGGCGAAGATTCAGCCCACGGTCGACGGCTCCATCGTCAGCTTCGATGTGCACCTGGGCGGCCCGGCGCTGTTCGGCCCCATCGGCATGATCGTCGCCGCGGCCCTGCGCGGCGATATCAATCAGTCGTTGGAGAACTTCGTAATGGTATTCACCCGGCCCGACCCGAGTACGAACGGAGACGGTGGGTCTCGTCGTTGCGGTGGCGCCGATGAGTTTTAGGCTCGGCAGCAGTCGATAGTGTGAAGCTCTTTTTCCGGGGCCAGACACCACCAGGAGGTCACCGTGCCTACCCGTGACTGCGCTCCGCTGGGCGCCCCGTGCTGGATCGATCTGACCACGTCCGACGTTGCCCGCGCCCAGGAGTTCTACGGCGAGGTCTTCGGCTGGACGTTCGAGTCCGCCGGACCCGAGTACGGCGGATACGTCAACGTCGCCAAGGACGGTCATCCGGTGGCCGGCATCATGGCCAACCGGCCCGAAGCCGGGTCGCCCGACCACTGGGCCACCTATTTCCACACCGCCGACATCGACACGACGCTGGGCGCCGTCACCGCGGCCGGTGGTCAGGTGTGCATGGCGATGGAGGTACCCGCCAAGGGCCACATGGCCGTGGCGACCGATCCTGCCGGAGCGGCGTTCGGGTTGTGGCAGCCGCTAGAGCATCGCGGGTTCGAGCTGATCGGGGCCGCTGGCTCGCCGGTCTGGCACCAGCTGACCACGCGCGGCTACGGCGCGGCCCTCGACTTCTACCGCGACGTGCTTGGATGGCAGGTCGAGCCCGTTTCCGACACCGACGAATTTCGCTACAGCACAGCGCGACTCGGCGGTGAGGATCTACTCGGGGTGATGGACGGCGCCGCATTCTTGCCACCGGAAATCCCGTCGAACTGGGTGATCTTCTTCGGCGCCGAGGATGTCGACGAGACCCTGCGGGTGATCGCCGGCAACGGCGGCATGGTGGTGCGCGGCGCCGAGGACACCCCGTACGGGCGGCTGGCCGCGGCGAGCGATCCCATGGGTGCGGTCTTCAACCTGTCCTCGCTGCAGACCTAGCGCGTCAGCCGACGGGCCGGTGTCGGGGTCCGTTAATCTCGCTAGCATGAATCGCCGACTGCGCCCGGGTTGGCTGGTGGCGTTTTTCGCGGTGCTGGTGTCGGCGAGCGCCTGGCTGCCGTGGCTGAGCACCTCCGTGAACGGCGGGGGTTGGTCCAACGCCATCGGCGGCGCCCACGGCAACTTGGAACTGCCCCGGGGGTTCGGGGCGGGCCAGCTCATCGTGCTGTTGGCCTCGACGCTGCTGGTGGTCGGCGCGATGATGGGCCGCGGCCTGTCGGTGAAGCTCGCTTCGGTTGCCGCACTGTTGATCTCGTCGCTGATCGTCGCGCTGACGGTGTGGTACTACAGACTCAACGTCAACCCGCCGGTGTCGGCCGAATACGGCCTGTACGTCGGTGCGGGCGCCGCGGTCTGCGCGGTGGCGTGCTCGCTGGTGGCCGTGATCGCCGCCTTGGCTTCCGGCCGGTCCGGCCGCTGAACCCTCAGCCTGACGGAAATTCGTGCGTTCCGGACGTGCCGCTGTTCTCGGGCTCGTTGACGCCGAATACGAACGGCGCGAACACGATTTCGCGTCCATCCGGGTCGCGGAAGGTAACCGCACCGGTGGCCGCCCAGTACGGGTGCTGTTCGACGGGTTCGACGCCCGCGTCACGCAGACGTGTCACGGCGGCATGTTGCGCCTGTGGGTCGGGAAAGTACAGACACAGCTGCTCGTGATGGTCCACCTGGACCGCTTCGACGGCCTCCACGATCTCCATGGTGAGGTTCCAGCTGGGCAGCCCGAAGATCGCGCCGTTGCTTCCGTAGCTGTCCCCGAAGGTTTCATAGAGCGGCAGCCCCACCAGATCGCGGTAGAACCCCACCGTTTCGGCGAAGCGTGAGGAGCGACGCGCGAAGCGGATGGCGCCGATCGGCGCCAGCTGCGGCGGCCAGTGCGTGTGGCGGCGCGCGTGCTTGTGCTGGTCGGTGCTCATCACAGTCCGATCGCGCCGGCGGCCGAGTCGGCGGTGTCCCAGCGCCGCAATTGCGCACCGGGCGCCCACGTCGAGTGGGTGCCGCTGGAAATACGTTCCGGCAGTTGAAGTTTGCACACAGGGCCGTCGGCGACCCGGGCGGCGTCGAACACCAGGCAGTAGGAGGCGTCGGCGTTCATGTCGGTGGTGAGGGTGACCAGGTAGCCGTCGTCTTCGCCGGTGGCGCCCACGCGCGGCGCCATCGCGGTCTCGCTGCCGTAGACGCCCTCACCGAACGAGAACCCCTCCTCGGTGCCGGTGCTCAGGTCGTGTTTGACCAGGCCGTCGAATAAGAACCAGCCTGGCTTGCCGGTGGCGGCATAGGTGTAGCGGTAGTCGCCGCCCGCGTAGCCGGGATTGATGGTGCCGAACTCGGTGATGGACTCCGACAGCCGCTCTTCTCGCACCGAGCCCGTGACCATGTTGAGGCGCCACCGGTGCAGCCGGGCCTGCAGGCGGTCCAGGGCGAGGAAGCGAAACAGCTTCTCCCACTTCGTCCCTCCGGTGTCAAGCGGGGACGGATCGCCTTCGAAGAAGCCGTCGAGCACGATCTCGTCGCCGTCCTCGTATGCGTTGGTGAAGTGCAGCACGAACGTCGGGTCGGCCTCGAACCAGCGAATGTTTTGGGTGGCGCCACGACGCGGGATCACCGCGAACCGCGACGGCATGTGGGGATAGAAGCGCGGCAGGTGCACGTCGTGCTCGAGCAGCTGGGGATCCCAGAACAACGGAAAGTCGTTGAGAATGGCGTAGTTTTCGGTGAACGCCATGTCGTGGGGGAGCCGCGGACCGGGTAGCGGGATGTCGACATAGTGCGCCAGCTCGTTGCGCTCGTCGACCACACCGTAATGCATGTACGGCTCTTGCTTGCTGTAGTTGAAGAACAGCAGTTCACCGGTTCTGTTGTCTACCTTGGGATGTGCGGAGACGCCCCAGTCGGCCGGGAAGCCCCCGTTCCACGACTCCTTGCCGAGCGTGGCGGCCGAGTACGGGTCGATCCGATACAGGTCGCCGCACTGGTAGAAACTGGTCAGCGCGATACCGCGGTGGACGATGACGTCCGTGCTCGACGCATCCTTCATCTTCGTGCGCGCGCCCCACCCCTGCTCGCGCCGCGCCAATTGCACGGGCTCGGCCAGACCCGGCCACAGCGGCTCGCCCGCCTCGTTCTCGGCCAGGAATCCGTCGGTGCGGATGAATCGGTTGCGGTAGAAGGCCTTTCCGTCCCGGAATCCGACCACGTGCAGCATGCCGTCGCCGTCGAACGGGTGATAGGTCTTCAATGCCGGGTGCAGCGGGTTCTCGGTGTTGCGCAGGTAGACGCCATCCAGGTCGGGAGGGATCTCGCCCTCCACGGCGGCGAGGTCGTCGGCGTCCCACTCGGTGGTCTGCGGGCGCCACGGTCCGGTGCGGTAGGGGTGGTCGTCGTCTTCGGGCAAGGTGGACAGGAACTTTGCGACGATCTCAACATCCATGGTCATAAGCCTTTGGTGCGGCTGACGATGAAACTGACTGTGGTGGCGGTGCTGCCGCCGAAGTTCAGGGTGCCGAAGGTCTGCGCGCCGTCGACCTGATACTCGCCGGCGGCATCGCTGATCTGCTTGGCCGCATCGAGCAGCATCCGCACGCCGGTGGCGCCGACCGGGTGTCCGCCGCCGATCAGTCCGCCGCTGGGGTTGATCGGTAGCCGGCCGCCGATCTCGATCTCGCCGTTTTCGATGGCCTTCCACGAGTCTCCCGGCCCGGTCAACCCGAGGTGGTCGATGGCCAGGTACTCGCTGGGGGTGAAACAGTCATGCACTTCGAAACCGTCGACGTCGTCGAGGCCGCGCTGCGCGCGGCGCAACGCGTCGAGGACCACCGCCCGCACGTGGGGCAGGACGTACGGGTCACCATCTGCGCGGTCCAGCTTCTGTTGCAGGCCCAGCCCGACGGTGCGGTGGCCCCAGCCGTCGATGCGGCCGATCGGGCGCGCATCGGGACGATCGCGCAGATAGGCGTCGTTGACGAGCACCAATCCCGCACCGCCGTCGGTCATTTGGCTGCAGTCGAATCGTCGTAACCGGCCTTCGGTGATCGGGTTGGTCGCATCATCGTCGGTGATCGGGTCGGGAACGTTCCATTTGCGGGTCTGGGCGTTAGGGTTACGCCGAGCGTTGGCGAAGTTGAGCTGCGCGATCGCCCGCAGGTGCGCGTCGTCCAGGCCGTACCGGCGGTCGTATTCGTCGGCAACTTGGGCGAACATGGACGGCCACAGGTAGCGGGCGTCGGCCCCCTCGTGACCGGTCCACGCCGCCGCACCCAGATGTTGCGCGGCGGTGTCACCCGCGACGGTCTTCTCCAGCTCGATCCCCACCACCAGCGCGCAGTCATACGCGCCCGATCGCAGGTCGGCCATCGCCGACAGCGCCGCCACGCTGCCAGAGGCGCACGCCGCTTCGTGTCGCGATGCGGGGGTATCCCAAAGGCCGTCGCAGACCGTGGCGGGCATCGCCCCGAGGTGGCCCTGGCGGGCGAACATCTCGCCGAAGGCGTTACCGACGTGCACCACCCCGACCGCGGTCGCGTCGATCTTGGCCGCGGTTAGCGTGGCGTCGACGACCTCGGCGGTCAACGCGGCGAAGTCGCGGCCTTCCTTGTGGAGGTTGCGAGCAAAATCGCTTTGGTAACCGC